>JBEPVR010000008.1:0-30176 GCA_041690915.1 Alphaproteobacteria bacterium | reverse complement strand
TTTACACACCTCAACTACCTCTCATTTTTGTCTCACCTCTATCTGAACTCGGACAAAAACAAAATGGGCAATCGGAAAAATGGACTTCTTTTAATAAAGGTGTAATTGAGTCTGAACCAGTGAAAGTGTATTTTTTATCCATTTTGGTGCTCAGTGTTTGTGTTTCTTAAAGGAATCACAAAAATCACTCCCTCTGGTAATTCTGAAAACACGCCTCAATACGCCATCCATTCGGGTCAATAATAAAGGCTCCATAATAACCCGGGTGGTATTCAGGGCGCGGCCCTGGAGTGCCATTGTCGGTGCCTCCAAGTTCCAGGCACTTGGTATACCATTGGTGAACAGCCTCTACATTTGGTGCTATAAAACCAACATGGAATCCTCGCGCTTTGCCCACGCTTTCATCTTGCTGCACAAGTGCTCGGTCTCCCCCCATCCAGAAAAAGGGCCTCCCATCTTTTCCATAACCAGCGACTTGATGTTCATCATTATCGAAGGTCATTAAACGATCATACCCAAGAATAGCCAAAGTTTTGTCGTAAAAATTCAAGCTCTCCTCAAAATTATTTACGGAAAAAGAAATATGATCGATCATGAGTGTCTAGTCCTTTCTTGAGGCAGCGAATTTATAGAATTTTTAGAGGATACAATCTTCATAGTCCTATATCAAATTTTTATTAAGACTCTAAGAGGTAATGATTCGGTTGAACTTTTGGAATTTTATGAATTCACTTAAGCTTAATTATAGCTGAATTTTGAGATTTAGAAAATGGCTCAAAGAATAACTTCTAAAAGCAATGTTTCTAGAATTATTTTTGGCGCCCCTTTAAACCCACATTCCTCAGCATTGAGGTGCAATGAAGGGAATTTTTGAGGCTTGCCTCCGCCGGTGGGGATTGAGAAGCAAAGCATGGATATAATGTTCTTTTTTAATCTATAAAGATCGCATGTATATAGCGACTGTGCCCAATCGTAATTCAATCTTAATTCAATCATCCACTCGCTCCCCTATCTTTCACTAAAAGGAAAATCCGTCAGGAGGCTACAAGTTAGTTTTACAAAAAGAAACGATATCACAAAAAATCTAAGTAGCTCTGCCACAAAATCTCTCTCAATTCACATTAAACAAATAAAAAAGTTGTACCACGGGGAAGATGAAGGTATGCTAGCAAACATAAAGTTTCTTCTTGGTGCAATGATGTGGTTCAAGGGCCATAATAAAGAAAATAGAGACAGCCCTGAGTTTTTTTCGATCACCAAGGAAAATTTAAACGATAACGCAAGACGTAACCAATGACAGATTCGATTTGAAAAACAATGGCTACACCACAAAATTTAAGAGATGAAATTTATCATGATATATAATCGACACATCTCCTGCTCTGTAGGCCAATCTTCTCTTTTTGATTTACCTTTTTACATGAGGTTAAGGGGAAGTTAATCGAAACGTCCAAGGTTCCCGATTGCCAAAAATATCCTCATACGAGGATTAAGAATGGAGTTGGACCCATGGGTAAACGAATGTTAATTGACGCAGCCCATCCTGAAGAATCAAGGGTAGCGATTTTAAGTAACGACTGTCTTGAAGAGTTTGATTTTGAGACTACAACAAAAAAGCAGCTCAAAGGGAATATCTACCTTGCAAAGGTTATTCGTATTGAGCCTTCTCTTCAAGCTGCATTTGTTGAGTTCGGTGGCAATAGACATGGCTTTTTAGCTTTTAACGAAATTCACCCCGATTATTATCGAATCCCTATAGAAGACCGTGAAGCTTTGCTGTCGGTAAGAGAAGAAACGGTCGTTTCTATGGACGACGAACCTCCAGAAGAGGATCACTCAAATAATGAAGTGGAGATCCTAGGAGGGGAGGACGTTGAAGAAATCCAGGAACGTCCTTCTCGCTCTCGCCCCTCGCGCCAATACAAGATTCAAGAAGTCATTAAACGACGCCAAATTATGCTTGTGCAAGTCACAAAAGAAGAACGCGGAGGGAAAGGAGCTGCTATTACAACTTATCTTTCCCTTGCGGGACGGTATTGCGTCCTCATGCCCAATGCAGTAAAGGGAGGTGGAATTTCAAGGAAAATTACAAATGTAGCTGATCGTAAACGCCTTCGGGAAATCATTGAATCTATTCAGTTACCCGAAACAATGTCTCTTATCATTCGTACAGCCGGCATGGCACGAAGCAAAATTGAAATTAAAAAAGATAGTGACTATCTAATGGGGCTTTGGAACGAGATCCGTGAGAAAACACTCCACTCTATCGCTCCTTCTCTTATTTATGAAGAAAGCGACTTAATTAAACGAGCCATTAGGGATTACTATACGCGAGACATTGATGAAATTTGGATTGAAGGAGAACCAGCCTATAAAGAAGCGAGGGAATTTATTCGCAAACTCATGCCAAGCCATCTTAAAAAGGTGAAGTTATATAATGATGATAAAATCCCTCTTTTCAATCGCTACGGTGTGGAGCGGCAAATTGATACCATGCACAATCCCGTCGTTCAGTTGAAATCTGGCGGGTACATCGTTTTTGGAACCACAGAAGCTCTCGTTGCCATTGACGTAAACTCTGGAAAAGCTACGCGTGAACGCCATATTGAAGAAACAGCTTTTAAAACCAATTTGGAAGCTGCAGAAGAGGTAGCGCGGCAATTACGCCTTCGAGATCTTGCGGGACTCATTGTTATTGATTTTATCGACATGGAAGGAAGCCGCAATATAGAAGCCGTAGAGCGTCGCTTAAAGGACGCTATGAGACATGATCGAGCCCGCGTACAAGTAGGACGTATTAGCGCTTTTGGCCTCTTAGAGCTTTCTCGCCAACGATTAAGGCCCAATATTATTGAGTCTACAAGTCTCCCTTGCCTTTCTTGTCGTGGAACCGGCATGATTCGATCCGTTGAATCATCTTCCCTTCATGTCATCCGAGCCATCGAAGAAGAAGCTATCCAACAAAAGGCAAGTGAACTGGTTGTCTACGTTCCCACATCAATTGCTTTGTATGTCTTGAATCAAAAGCGGAAACTCCTTCAAGACATCGAAACGCGATGGAAAATTTCCGTGCGTTTTTTGCCAGATGATACTCTTATTCCCCCAGATTATCGAATTGAACGTTTACGCTTACAGCGGGAAGCTCCGCTTGAAGTTGTAAGCGGTGCCCGTAGTAGGGGGAAAGAAGAAATCACCGTTTCTCCAGCCCCTCAATCTTCAGGACAAGTTGCCTCTCGTCCTCCTGGGGAAAAAGCTCGCGTGGGAAGAGGACGACGTCATGACCAACGATCTCAGGGGAGCCACCCAAACACCCAGAAACCTACCCTCTTAAGCCCAATTGAAGGAAGTGCAGAAGTTTTTGTAAAAGATAGGGAAATCGTTGAAACTATCTCGGAGACGTCTTCTCACTCGGCAGAACCAAAAGGAGAGACTTCAGCACCACGCAGACGGTTTCGTAAGTTTGACCGCAGAACCCGTCCTAAGCGGGAAGACACTCCAGGCACAGAGACACAACCTAGAGTGGATATAACCCCTGCAGAATTACCCTCTCTCTCACCTCTCAGGCCGGAGGAAGCAACTCCACCTCCTCTCACCCAAGAAATAAAAAAAGAAAAAATGGAAACCCGGGACAAAAGTAAACCTGATGAGAATGCTGTCACTTCTTCAGCCCAGCGCAAAAAAACTTCCATCCGTAAAGGCTGGTGGCAACGGCTTTTAGAATAGACGCCAAACAAAATTTAAAATGCTTACACGATGTGTCATGTGTGCACCAAACGAGAAATGCTTTGTTTTTATTAATAAAAACAAAGCATTTTTTGCCAACGAGGATCCCAGCTTTTAGGAGATCTCCCTTTGTTTACCTCGCTAAAACCGCAAGCAATAGCAAGGCCACAATGTTGATAATTTTAATCATAGGATTCACAGCAGGACCCGCCGTATCCTTATAAGGATCACCAACCGTATCGCCCGTAATAGCTGCTTTATGAGCTTCCGAGCCTTTGCCTCCGAAATGACCATCTTCAATATACTTCTTGGCATTATCCCAGGCCCCTCCACCAGAAGTCATAGAAATCGCTACGAAAAGACCTGTGATGATAGTCCCTAACAACATAGCCCCTAAAGTCGTGAAGGCTTCTGCTTGACCCGCAAACCCACTAATCACAAAATAGACCGCAGGCGGAGCGAGAACAGGTAACAAGGACGGTATAATCATTTCTCGAATGGCAGCCTTGGTAAGAATATCAACGGCTTTACTGTATTCAGGCTTAGTTGTTCCTTCCATAATTCCTTTGATCTCACGGAACTGACGGCGAACTTCAACGACAACCGCTCCTCCTGCACGCCCCACAGCCTTCAAGCCAAGGGCGCCAAAAAGATAAGGGAGAAGGCCACCAAGGAAAAGACCGACAACTACATAAGGATCCTGCAGAGCAAAATGAACATTTAATTGAGGGAAATAGTGAGTCAGATCTTCCGTATAAGCCGCAAAAAGGACAAGCGCTGCAAGGCCTGCAGATCCAATGGCATAGCCTTTGGTCACGGCTTTTGTTGTGTTTCCAACCGCATCCAAAGCATCAGTGATTTTTCTTACAGATGCGGGTAAATCGGACATTTCTGCAATGCCACCTGCATTATCTGTGACAGGACCATAGGCATCCAAAGCCACAATCATCCCTGCAAGGGCAAGCATAGTGGTCGCTGCAATGCCAATTCCAAAAAGGCCTGCATTTGTATAAGAAACAAGAATTCCTCCACAAATGATAAGCACAGGCAGGGCTGTGGCTTCCATAGAAACAGCAAGACCTTGAATAATGTTCGTGGCATGGCCTGTGGTTGAGGCTTCTGCTACACTGCGAACGGGTCGGAAACTTGTTGAAGTGTAATATTCCGTAATCCATACGAGAAGGCCTGTAATCACAAGACCAGTCAGAGCACTATATAAAATATTCATACCTGTGAAGGTTTGGCCTTCAACAGTAAAAGTCTGATCAAGACCTATAAGGCTCATGGTCACCCACACAATAAGCCCTGCTGAAACCAATGAGGCTACAATGAGACCCTTATAAAGGGCAGCCATAATGTTTTCGCTGGCCCCTAAGCGAACAAAGAATGTCCCAATCACAGAACCGATAATACACACGCCCCCAATGGCCAGAGGATAAATCATAAAAATTTCTTGTATAACGCCTGTAAAGAAAATGGCTGCTAACTGCATGGTGGCTACAATCGTCACTACATAGGTTTCAAAAAGATCGGCTGCCATCCCCGCGCAGTCACCTACGTTATCACCCACGTTATCTGCAATCACAGCTGCGTTTCGGGGATCATCTTCAGGAATCCCAGCTTCAATTTTTCCGACAAGGTCAGCGCCTACATCGGCGCCTTTTGTAAAAATCCCCCCTCCAAGACGTGCAAAGATGGAAATCAGAGACGCTCCAAAGCTTAGAGAAAGCAAAGCTGTCATAATATGGCGTGTGTCGTCGTTCCCTTCACGAAGATACATATAATAAAGAGTGACCCCTAAAAGGCCCAGTCCCACCACTAACATTCCTGTGATAGCACCTGATTTGAATGCAACATCAAGAGCGGCTTTAAGGCCTGTACGCGCCGCCTCCGTGGTTCGAACATTGGCTCTCACAGATACATTCATACCAATATATCCTGCTAATCCTGACAAACACGCCCCGCTAATAAAGCCAATGGCAGAATGTTTACCTAAAACCCATCCCAGAAAAACAGCAATAACCACACCTACAATGGCAATGGTTGTGTATTGACGATTCAGAAATGCGCTCGCACCTTCTTGAATAGCAGCAGCAATTTCTTGCATGCGCGGTGTTCCTGGTGAACAAGCAAAAACTTTACGAGCGGCATAGGCCCCATAAAGAAGAGCAAGCATGGCACAAGCCAGGATATAAAAGTTTAGTGTTTCCATTTTTTATCCTTTTATTGGTTAGATAATGTTTCACATGAAGCGAAAGATGCCAGAAACTTTCAAATTGATCAATGGGTTTATCGTAATTATCCTCATCTCTCTAGACATGTTACCAACGAGTGAATAGAAGCTTATTATATTCCCAAGTACTTCTTCAACACCTGGTAGGCTTCGTTAATCATCTTTAGCCGTTCTTCTGCTCTTTGATCATGAGGATTGAGGTCAGGATGATAACGCTTAGCGAGCTTTTTATATTGTTTTTTAAGAACATCAATCGTTAAAGGAAGGTTCAGCTCAAGGGTTCCAAGAGACTTTTGAACCCCTGGGGGAAGGGAAGAAGAGCGAGGGGATACTTTTAAAAAGGGATCAATTCCATCAAAGAATTGAGCATTCTCTAAAAGGACCTGCCACCCTCCAATAGGCCAAGAAGGGCGGTTCCAGGTAATGTCAGAAACTCGACTAGCTTCAATTTCTGCAGAGCTCATGCCTTTGTAAAAATCCCAACCTTTATTATATTCTCGCACGTGATCCAAACAAAACCAGTAATAATCTTGCAGACTATGAGGGCTTTTAGGAGCTCGGAACTTTCCTATTTCTTGGCAGCCATCTTGCTCACATAGCCGAATGTTCGGCAGGGTAGTTTCGGTCAACCGTAAAGGAATAAATCGGGTTTTTTTCATACTTTATCATATTGGTGAAATTTGGAAAAAATCAAGGGTGCTTCAGACCCATTCGGCTACAGGCTCATGCGTCGTAGGTTCTGGGGCTTTAAAGAGAGCTTCAAAAGCTTCAGAAACTGATTCAACGAACTTAAAGTATTTTTTATGCTCACGGTTAGCGAAATGTTGCTCAAAAATATTTTGAGTTAACTGTTTAAGAGGAGTCCAGTAGTCGTTTATATTTATAAAGATGATAGGCTTATCATGAAGCTTAAGCTGCCTCCACGTGATAAGCTCAAATGTTTCGTCAAGAGTTCCAAAGCCGCCAGGCAGAACACAAAAGGCATCGGAATGCTCAAACATAAGACGTTTGCGAGTGTGCATCGTATCCACGAGATGTAATTCAGTTATATTCCGATTAGGATTTTCAAATTCAACAAGATGATGCGGCATAAAACCAATGACGCGGCCTCCGTGAGCCATAGCAGAATTGGCAACCTCCCCCATCAGTCCTTGGACCCCTCCCCCATAAATCATGGTTATGTTATGCTGTGCTAACTGTTGTCCTAATTCTAGAGCTGCTTCCTTATAGGTATCCTTCACCGCATCATAAGAACTACAATAAACGCCAATGGCTTGAATTTCTTTCATTTGTTTTTATATCCTCCAGAAAGACGATAGCCAATGTGAATGAAAACCGCTATAAAATCTATATATTTTTCTGAGGAGGATTTATGAATACCTTTTTAGCCCCTATCCATCGAGCCGGTTGGCCTTTCGTTGCCCTTTTTGCGGGGGTTACGTTCCTGTTGATGTTGTTCTCTCAAACACTAGGATTGTTGAGCCTTGTTCTAACAGGCTGGTGTATTTATTTCTTCCGCAATCCCCGTCGCGTGACCCCTCTCGGCGAGGGACTTGTCATCAGTCCTGCTGATGGGATCATCACAAAGATTGAACAAGCTCTCCCCCCCAAAGAGCTTAAATGGAGCAAAAAACCCTTAAATCGCATTAGCATTTTTTTAAACGTCTTTGATGTCCATGTAAATCGCATTCCGGTGGAGGGAGTTATTACTAAAATTCATTATCATCCGGGAAAATTTTTTAATGCTTCTTTGGACAAAGCGAGTGACCATAATGAAAGAAATTCCCTTTTGATCAAAACACCTTCAGGCCAAGAGATTCTTGTTGTTCAAATTGCAGGACTCATCGCCCGGCGCATTTTATGCGAAGCCCACGCTGGACAAGAAGTAAAACCAGGAGAAACCTATGGGATTATCCGCTTTGGGAGTCGTGTGGATCTTTACCTTCCCGAAGGTGTGAATCCCCAAGTCATCGAGGGACAACGCATGATTGGCGCCGAAACCATCTTGGCAGATCTTCACTCAAAAGCAGCTCAACGCTTAGGGGAGGTTCATTCATGAAAAAAACTCCGCCTCCCGCTGGACTTAAAGGCTCACATCTTATCCGCGTTATCCCGAATGCCATCACTGTTACAGCTCTTTGTACAGGCTTAAGTTCTATTAGATTTGCTCTTATTGAACGTTGGGAGTTCGCTGTATGTCTTATCTTTCTTGCTGCTATTTTGGATGCGCTAGACGGTCGAATTGCTCGTTTTTTACGCGCAGATAGTCCTTTTGGCGCAGAACTTGATTCCCTCTCCGACTTTATCAGTTTCGGCGTCGCCCCTGCGGTGATCCTTTATCTCTATAGCCTTCATCTATGGAGAGGAACGGGATGGGCGCTTGCCCTCTTCTTTTCAACATGCATGGCCCTACGACTGGCCCGTTTTAATACGAACATGGACGTCCCCGTTCCAGATTGGGTCAAACAATTTTCTGTAGGAGTTCCAGCTCCTGCCGGAGCTGTCGTAGGTCTTTTACCTCTTATGATAAGCTTTGCTCTTGAAGAAAATTTTCAGAATCTTCCTTTTCTTTTTGCGATAAGTTTACTCATTAGCGGTCTTCTAATGATCAGCCGCATTCCAACATTCCTCATAAAAAATATTCGTATCTCGCATCACTTTATTCGCCCTATTCTCATGATGGTTGCTGTTTTTATGGCCGCTCTCTTTAGCATCCCGTGGTGGATCCTTAGCATCGGCACTGTGTTTTATTTGTTTTCGATTCCTTTGAGTATAATTAACTATAAAAAGAAAAATAAGAATCAAAAATAAATTTTGCCCTCATCATTAAAGATTATCGTAACTTGTTGTCTTTTCCTTTAATCCTCTGATGGTTTTTATTTTTACGAACCACACTGTTTCGAATTAACGATGATCACGAGAGCCATTTTTGCACTCCATTTTTAGCAACGATACTTTTTGTAAATCTGGTTCATCTTTTTTACATGCTTGTTTCGCATTCTCACAAGTGAAGAGACAATTTTGACAGTCTCCCCTATTTTTAGTCTGTTGAAAATTCGAATGTATTTGTTCACACAACGATTTTTCTCCCGTACATGTAGAAAAACTGGGTGCTGTACAAAAGATCGTATAGGCTGTAGCTCCTAAAAGCGCAAATAAATTTTTCTTCATAGTATTTCTTCCTTTATTTTTTACTTAATAATAAAGGAAGAGTATTAAAAAAAAATTAAAAGAAAAAATGAATGGGCCCTTACGTGAATAAGGATGCTTAAGGGCTCCGAGCCACTCTTGAGGCCACTTGATAAAACCAATAAAGAACGACAACAACGACTATGAGACCCAAAACATCTGTCGACCCAGCCAACGCTTCAGGAACGATTTTAAACACGTTGGTGCTTTGATAGGCCACAAAAGGAATTGCAATGAGAATCCCAACGAGGGCTTCACCTGCAATGAGTCCAGAGGCAAAGAGAATCCCTCTCCGCTCAGTGACTGCTTTTTCCTGGGCAGTTCCTTTTCTTTTGGTAAGGGCTTTTTGAGAAAGGGATGCGACAACCCCTCCAAAAAGTAAAGGCACGGTTACGTTAAGCGGCATGTAAATACCTACGGCAACAGCAACAACCGGTAGGCGCCACTTAGAGTCAGCCTTTTTCAATGCTTTATCAATAAAAAGAATGACGATACCAAGAATAACTCCGATAATTACCATCGTCCAATCCATAGATTGGGTAAAGATAGCTTGGGTAACAGCCGCCATCAAAGCTGCTTTTGGAGCACTTAAGGCTTGCGTCGGATCCATTCCTTCTCGAGGTAATACATCACCAAAACCATAAGCTTCAAACAAAAGTTGAAAAATCGGAGATAAGATCAACGCGGACACTAATACACCTAGAATGAGCATAACTTGTTGCTTCCAAGGCGTCGATCCTACCAATTGTCCAGATTTTAAATCTTGAAGATTATCACCAGAAACAGCCACGGCACATCCAATAACGGCCCCTAAAAGAATAGTGATTCCAGCAGCACTTACCGCGGCCGTCGCATCCTTTGAAAAGTCTATTTGAGTGCTTAAAATCATTAAAAGAACGAAGGCAACAATCAATACTCCCATCAGGATAATACCTGAAAATGGACTGTTGGAAGATCCCAAAAGACCACACAAGTATGATCCAATAGCACTTCCAAGAGCACCGATGACAAATATAAGCAGAGTAACAATAAGACTAACTCCAATAATCATAGGGGGAGAAAGATGAAGACCACTTGTCTCAATAATGTTATTAAAAACGAGATATATAGGCACAATAAGAAGAGCGGTCCCCACAGCCACATAAGTAATAGGAATATCAAATTCTGTCCGAATAATATTAGCTTTTCCCTCTACTTTTAGCTTTCGAACGGCTTCAACGGAAGTCATTATGGCTCTTCGCAATGGATCTATCAGTTCTAAAAGCATCCACAAACCTCCAAAAACCATCATTCCCACGCCAATGATACGAATCTTAGAGTTCCAAATCTCAACGGCCGCAGCATAAGCATCAGAAGCTTCAGGAGGAAGGCCATAGAGAGCTCCATAAAAAGGAACACCAATAAACCAAGCAAGAATCGCTCCTGTGAAGATGGAAATAACAACTTCAAGTCCAACGACGTAGCCTGCTCCTACAAGGGCGAGAGAAAAACCTGCTGTAACTCCTATAACGGTGTTCCCCACACGACCCCAGATATTAATGCTGTCAGCAAGAATTTGAAATCCACTTTGACAGAATTTAATGACGGCGGCAGCAAGGCCTGAATAAAGGATACCTTTTGCTGCAACAGATTCATTCCCTGCTTTTAAAACTTCAGCAGTCGCAATGCCTTCCGGAAACTTAAGGCCACTTTCAATGATCATAGCTCTTCTTAAAGGAACCGATAGAAAAACGCCTAAAAGACCGCCAACTGCAGTGAGACTTGTCATAATAGGATAGGGGAAAAAATTCCAATAACCAATCATAACAAGAGCAGGAACGGTAAAAGCGAGAACACAAGCAACAACTTCACCCGCCGAAGCTGCTGTTTGAACGAGGTTATTTTCAAGAATATTCGATTTACGAAACATTTTCAAAACGGCCATCGAAATAACAGCAGCAGGAATACAAGCTGAAACACTCATACCCACTTTTAAGACCAGATAAGCATTTGATCCTGCCATCAGAATAGTCAGAAGAATACTTAATAAAATCGCTTTAAAAGTAATTTCTGGAAGGCTTACGGAAGCAGGAATATAAGGTTCAACGGTTGGCGCAACTTTCTGTCTCATAACGTCTCCTTAAATTGGACCAAAAAGATAAAATCTTAACAAAAAACATTTACATAACGAATGTGGCTATGCAAGCAAAACATACATTTATTCGTAGTTCCCGGTTAAGGAATGAAGTGAAAAAACTTAAATCCCCTTGAATGTTAGAAAGAAGTTCCCCATCCCATGGGAAACTTACACACTTTTTTGAAGGTGCCCAAAGGCATCTAAGAAGCCTTGAAGAATATAAGCAGCAGCTACTTTATCAATAACTTTGCTCCTTTTTGCGCGAGAAAGATCTGCCTCTAGAAGAGTACGCGTAACAGCCAAGGTTGAAAGGCGTTCATCCCATAAACAAACGGGAAGATCCTGCAAAGCCAAAAGATTGGTGACGAACTGACGGGTAGACTGGCATCGAGGTCCTTCGCTCCCATTCATATTCAAAGGAAACCCAACCACAATACCGATGATGTGATGGGCACTGATGATTTTCAATAGAATTTCCGAATCTTTTTTCCATTGCGTCCGGTAAATAACCTGAAAAGGCGTAGAAATTTTTCGCTGTGTATCTGAAAGGGCTAAGCCGATCGTTTTTTCTCCTACATCACAACCTAAAAATCGTCCCCCTTTTTCAAAGGAATAGTGAGAAAAATTTTCAAAAGTCAAAAGAGTCATATTTAATTTATCTTTTTTTAACGCTTAAAGAGGTAACATTTAATCAAGATTATATTCAAGGAGCATGCTATGACCTTATCCCGACAATCAGTTGAAATTCTTCTGGATCTTATTGAAATCAAAGTTAGTGCAATTCAAATCCAAGACCGTGATGATGCGCGGGAGCTTAACAAACTTAGAAAGTGTCGGCAAGAACTGCTTTCTGAACAAAATAAAATAAGGACCCCACGTAAGGAAGAAGCTATCAATCCGGCAAAATTCCAGGAAAAATCTTTTCGAAATACTTCTTCTTCAAGGTATTAAAGTGTTTTATCCTTCACTCCCCTCTCCCCAAACAACCCTTTGTCCATGTCAAAAGAATAATTATAGTCTCCAATATTTTTAAGGAAAAGTGTTACCAAGAAAACAGTCGCGGGCGTTAAATCTCGGTCTTTGTAAAATTGGCGCTTAATAGAAAAACCTAATCCGAAGCAATCATCTCGATAAGCAATCCCCACACCACGCTCAAGAGGCCCACCGCCTTCTTTCTTCTTGTTTAAATCTGGACCATTTTTCTTCTTGTTTAAATCTTGCCTTACTATCCCTACGAGAGTCCAATATTTTGTAAGTTTAGATGAAAGAGTCAAATAAATTTGATTAAAATCTTTTTTATCAGGTGTACCCGCATGCTTACTAATAAAAACATAATCTCCAGAAAGTTTAGCAATATCTGGACCAATCGATCCTCCAACTTCAGAGACTCGAGGATTCAGTGACTTTTGATCTAAGCGAAACCGATAGTTAAGTGTAAACCAACTAAAAGGATTTGCTTCGAAACGCCCTACATAATCTGAAGGACGATGGCCAAATCCTTGAGATTTGTCATGATGTTTTGGCTTTGATAATGCATAGCTTTGTCCCAAAAAGACTTCCACATCTCCAAAAAGGTCTCCTGTCGTAAGGATTTCACCTCCATAAATAGCGCGACTTCCCGTATCAATGAGATCATATCCTGGAAATCGATCCACGCTGAAAAGGTTAGCGTCATTAAACGCAAAGTCTGTACTATCTTCATCGGGAATACGACGGGATTTAACTCCTAGAGGATTATCTGGGGCCGCAATCATTTGTCCTACAGGTTGTACCACAACGTTTTGATTGCAGAATGAATTGATAAAAGGCCACCGCCAATTCAGCCCCGTTTGAGGGAAAAAGCGTGCCCCTCCTGTCTTTTTCGTAAAATGCCTATTTACTTCTTTAGAATGCTTTGTTCTCTTAGCTTCCCTCATCTCTCTCGAATTTTTATCTCCCCGAGAGTGTTCCACACTATACAGATCTCCTCGCGTTGAAGCAAAAATAGTGAAAACTTGACCTAAGCTAGCAACCCAGGGACGTTGCCAACCCACTTCTCCAATTCCTCGTTGCATATTAATGCCGCTCTGCCGGTAGAGATTCAAGAAATTGCTATTAAAGTTAAAGCGTCCTCCCCATGGATCAACAGCTGAATAAGCATTATATTCTAGATAAGGAAGAGGCGTTGACATATGTTTTTGTTTGTCCTCATTTCGAAGCCCTTGAAAATGGTAAACTTTAGCAGCCGCATAATCTCGTTGATTTAAAAATCCCTCTAAAATTCCTTTGGAAGTTAGCGCAGGCTCATTCTTCCAGCCTGAGAATCCATATTTACGGAAAAATGTTTTATCACTAACAGTACCTCCACTAAAATTTACGCGCCATGTGTCGTTTAAATTAAATTTCCCCCTGCCTAAAATATGCCCCCGGGTTTTGGGAATTTCGAATTTCTGTTTCTTCTCTTCCTCTTTATCTTTCTTAGATTTTTTATAATCAGTAAGACTACCATCTACTGTAAGTGCACCATTTCCAAAGGCTTGCCGATATTGTCCTTCTAATAAAGGATTCTTCTCGGTATAAAAAGTTGGATATAAGGTCATATCTATGTCTTGTGAAAGGACGATATAGTAAGGAGTTGTTATATTGCCCCCCAGAGTTGAGTTGTAGCCTGGTTGAGGAATCAAAAAACCACTCCTGCGCTCTAAGGGCTGTGTTACATACGGGAAATATAGCACCGGTATATCCAAAAGGCGCATTTGGGCGTCTGTAAAATAGATATTCTTATTGACATCGTCCTTCACTGCACGACGAGCGTTAATTTGCCAAGTTGGAGGCTTATCACCACAGAACTCACAAGGAGTGTAAACCGCTTGATCAAGTTCTTCCCGATCTTCAAACTTACGCCCTTCAACAGCTGCAATTTTAGAATTATCTTCCATAAGAGTCCGTAGCTGAAGGATGATTCCTTTCTTCAAATCTCCTGTTAGCTCTACATATTCTGCAAAGTTAATATCACCACCGGATTGGCGAAGTCGAACATTTCCTGATGCGGTAACAATATCTGCATTTTCATTATAAGTTACATAGTCCGCTTCTAAGACACTCCCTTCATGCTCAAATTCCACATGACCTTTTAAAATTAAAATGCCTAACTCTCGATCATAAGTTTGCCCATCAGCATAATATAAAGCAGGCTGATTTTTATCGGACGTTTCAAATTTCTGCCCATAAAGCGGCAACGGCCAAACATAACTTAAGAGAAGAAATATTCTTATTGTTCTTAGATTCATTTTAACCATCTTCTTGGTCAAACACGATAACAGCTCCCACCATAGCGGTAACAACAGGAGGAAGCCAAGCTGCAATTAAAGGAGGCAACCCGCCAGCAGCCCCTATAGCAAAGGTCAAGTTTTTGAAAAAATAAAGAAAAAAACCAACGATAAGGCCAAGGAAAATTATTAAAACGGTCTTTCCTTGACGAAAGGGGCGGCACGAAAAAGCAGCAGCAAGCAAAACCATAGCTCCTCCCCAAAAAGCGCTTGCAAGTAGAGAATGCCAATACATTCTTTGTTTAAGACTATGCAGACCCGAAGCCTCTAAGAGATCGATATAAGAAGACAATTTCCAAAAAGAAAAGTTGCCTGGGCTTACTGTCATATTTTGAATTTTTTTTTCATCTAAAGATGTTTCAATAAATTTTTGAGAAAAGGGTTCAGCAGGTTTTCCAACATACATATCCCACCCATTCATTAATTTTAAGTGGTTTCCTTGAACTTGGGCAACTCTAGCATCCACTCGCTCCATAAACTCGTTTTGAGGAGACAATATAATAATATTAATATTTTGAAATTCTAATTTTTTTAAATCGATTTTATCTGCTCTGTAAATAGCCTGGTGAGGACCAACCTTTTCACTTAGCCACAATCCTGTTGAAGAAATCTTTATTTCCTCCTTATCTTTAGAAAGATGACGTTTTTCTAGCTTTTCATATCGGGTGTACATTGCATTCGAAAGGGAATTAAAGATCATCAGGTCAACAAACCCTATAATGAGAGCTGTTAAACTGATAGGTAAAATAAGTCGCCATAATGAAACACCCGTTGAACGAAAAATCACAAGCTCATTTGACCGATTCATCCGCCAGAAAACAAAAAGGGCCGCTACAAAAATCAGAAAAGGAAGAACTTGTTCGAGAAAATAAGGGGCACGAAGGAAAACCATATTTAATGTCATGGATAGGTTGATTTCTTTAGAACCCACCCGTCTTTGAAGTTCAGCAAAATCGAAGAGAATAATAATGGTTAGTAAGCATAGAAAAATAACTCCAAAACTTATTAAAAAGGATCGGCTAGCATAGCGAGAGAGAAGGCTAAATATACTCATAAACGTCTCCAGGGCCACGACATATTCACAAGCCCATTAGCCCATGGCATGAGGAGAAGACAACACACACCTATCGTCATACTTACAACCCCATACGATAAAGGAACCATAAAGTGCGAGTACTTTAATGTATGTAAGAAAACCAAGGTGCCAACCTCGATGATGCAAGCGACAACACAGGCTATCAAGATTCTTCCCGTGCGCCCCTTTCGATTAAAGTGTCCTAAGATCATGGCACAAACACCAAGAAGCCCAAAAGCTAAAGCGTACAGAGGAGAGATCAAACGTTGGTGAGCGGCTGATATAAATTCCAAACGCGCCGATGAAGAGAGAATTTCTTTCGGGTTCAATAAATCTTCTATATTTCTCTCATATGCTCTTAAAAAACGCCCCTCTTTCTCCCCACTTGCAAAACTGTCTTTAGCTTCTATGATGTATCGATCAAAGTATAAAATAGACGGTTTCCCTGTTTCTAAATCTTTCTCTTGACGATTTCCATTGATAAGACGCAAGCGCCTTCCTTCCTCTTTGCTAAATACAATCCCCTTTTCAGCCATGAATAGAATTTTTTTTCCCGGTTGGCTCCCATCATAAATTAACATACCTAAAAAGTTTCCTTGCGAATCCTGACCTCGTGCATAAACCGTATACTTACCAACTGTATGAAACTGACCTACTTGAACAAAACTTGTCAAAGATTTTTCTCTTAAAGAGACTGTGATGTCACGATACTTTCTAAAAGAATAGGGAATAAAATAAAGAGAGAAAAAATAAATAAGAATAGTAACTAAAATTGAAATTAAAAGAGCAGGTTTTGCAAGCTGCCAATACCCCGAACCTGAAGCCTGCATGGCGACCAGCTCATGATCTGTAATAAGTTTGTTATAAACAAAAAGAACGCTGATAAGAACCGCAATGGGAGCCACAATAACGACAAGATTAGGTAAAAGGTAAAGGATCATTTCAAAAAATAAAAGGAAAGGAACCCCTTTATTCGCTATAACATCAATATAGCGTAATGACTGTGCAAACCACATAATAGATATGAGGATAAAAGTTACAGCAAGAACAGTAAAAAAAAGTTGTCCAAATATGTATCGCGAAAGCTGTCTCATAACACTCATAAAATGGTTAAAGATGAATAAGGCGACAATCCGTCAGTTTTGAAAAAATTTCAAGATACAAACGACAGCTTAAAAAGAAAGTACCTTCAGCAGAGGGTGCACTGTTTGCTTAAAAAATATTTTATCTTTTCTCCTTAAAACAACATATTCCCAAAAATGGCAATAGAGATTATATTACTCCTCCAAGCACCCAAAGGAAAATGTATTATGCGTTGTTTTTTAGTCTTACTCACTTTTTTGATTTATGGAGAGACACTCCGAGCAGCCCCCTCTTCTTCAAGCCGGATTGCAGCTGTCGTCAATAATAACATCATTACAAAAGCTGATTTAATGAACCGTTTGCGCTTTGCTGCCCTAAGCTCAGGTCTGGAACCCACACCCAAAAATCTTGATCAAATAAAACTTCAAATGCTGCGCATGATGATCGATGAAAAACTGCAACTTGAAATCGGAAAAAAATACAAAATTGACATTACCGATGATCATATTAAAGCCACTCTTAAAGATATAGAAGAAAGTAATGGGATGCCGGAAGGTACGATTGTTCAAATGATGAAAGACAATAACATCCCTTTTAAAACATTTGAAGATCAAGTAAGAGCCCAGCTGACCTGGCTTGTTTTTATTCGAGAGAAATATCCTCTTAAAACCCTTGAAGAGCAAGTCAAAAAGAAACTCCCCCAAGACATCTTCCCCTCTCTCCAGATTACGGATTGGGAAATTAATCAAGAACTCAAACTTCAAAATGAAAAGGATACAAAAACCCAATATCACTTAGCAGAAATCCTTCTCCCTTTTGATCAACCAGATCAAGAAGAAAGTGTAAAGCAGAATCTTAACCAACTCATTGGAGAACTTGAAAAAGGGGCTCACTTCTCGGCTCTTGCCCAACAGTTTTCTGGTTCTCCTACCGCAGCTCAGGGAGGGGATATGGGCTGGCTAACGGAAGATCAATTGGAGCCTGAAATTAAAGAAGCCCTTTCTCACCTAGAGCCTGGACAGCTTTCGATCCCTCTCCGCACCTCTCAAGGATATGTCATTATTGCGTTTATTGAGCGGAAATTGCCCAGTTCTGAAGGAAATGCCCTTTTAACAATGCAACAAGTGCTCCTACCCTTCCCTAAAAATGTGACAGAAGAAAAAGCTCAAGAAATTATGAACACAGCAGAAGAAATTTCTCGCTCAGCGAAAAGCTGTCCAGAGCTCGAAGAAATTGCTAAAGAAAAGTTCCCTTCAGCTTCCTTTCATTTATCTCACAGTGAACCCTTATCAAGTTTTGCGGAGTCTCTTCAAAAAGTCGTTTTATCTTTACCGCTGAACCAAGGAAGCGAACCCTTGCTAACCAATGAAGGAAGCCTTCTTGTGATGGTATGCGAGAAAAAATCCCAAAAGTCAGAAGAATTTACAAGAGAAGACGTTCAAGCCCTCCTTGCTTCTCGTAAACACGCTATCCTCGCAAAACAGGAGCTGCGAGACTTAAGGCGTCAGGCATTTATTGATGTCCGAATGTAAATGGAGCCTTTAAGAGAGGTTATCCGAGCTTTAAGAGCCAAGAAAAGTTTGGGGCAAAATTTTCTCAGCGATCCTCAAATTTTAAAACGAATTGTAGAGAGCGCGGCCCCCCTTGAAGAATGTACAGTCATTGAAGTGGGGCCTGGACCTGGTGGGCTTACAAGAGAAATTGTTAAGCATCCGTGCAAGGCCCTCTTCCTCATAGAGCAAGATGCTCGATGCATTCCTTACTTAGAAGCCTTAAAGCCTTATTACAAAGGAGATTTCACCCTTTTAAATACGGATGCTCTTACTCTCCCTCTTTATACTTTTGGAACCCCCCCTCGAAAAATTATTGCCAATTTACCCTATCATATTTCTGTGCCCCTTCTTTTACAGTGGCTCAAACACATGGATGATTTTGAAAGTCTCACCTTAATGTTCCAAAAGGAAGTGGCCGCACGTCTAACAGCCGTACCGAACACATCAGCTTATGGGCGCCTTTCCGTCATGTGCCAATGGAAAGCTCATGTGGGGAAACTTTTTGACCTTCCTCCCGGTGCTTTCCTACCAGCTCCTAAAGTCACCTCAACTGTCGTTCATTTAACGTCCCGCTTTCCACGTGAAGCTGTCTCTTGGGATGCACTTGAAACAATCACCAAAGCTGCGTTTGGCCAGAGGCGGAAAATGCTCCGAGCAAGTTTAAAAGGGCTCATCCCCTCCCCCCAAACACTTTTAGAAGAGGCCCATATTAACCCTACACACCGAGCGGAAGATTTATCAGTGCAGAAGTTTTGTGAGCTTGCCGCACTATGGGAAAAAACATCTAAATTCTCTTAACTTAAGGTTGATAGGGCCGCAATTTATACTCTCCCGCACAAAAGCGGATTTTTATAAAAACCAGGAAAATAATTTCCTTAAACTCAAAATAAAAACCTTTTTTACCATAAATTAATTTAAATTTCCTATAATATATTATAAATACATTTATAGGAGAAGAAAGTATGCTTGGCTTGGTCATTTTATTCTTACTTCTTTCTATCATTGCAGGTATCCTTGGTTTTACAGTTCTTATGGCAACGGCTGCTGAAATTGCTATTATCCTTTTTGTTATCTTTTTGATTTTTTTTGTTGTTTCACTTATCCTTCAGATTCTTAGAAGTATGGAGTTAACGATTGCCGGAAATTTACAGGGGAGACATGATATGCTCAGATGGATTCTCGTATTTTTAATCATTGCTATTATTGCGGGAATCTTTAGCTTTACTGGCCTTATGGTTGCAGCTGCCGGAATAGCAAAAATACTCTTTTTTATCTTTCTTATTTTGTTTGTCGTCTCTCTTATTCTACACTTAATGAAAAGATGAACTTATTAAAAAAAGTTAGATTTAAGGAAACCGCGAATGCCTTATAAAAACATATCTGATCTACCCGATTCTGTGACACATGTTCTTCCAAAGCACGCTCAGGAAATTTACGCGGCGGCATTTAATCACGCCTGGGAGGAATATAAAAGCCCTCAGAAAAGAAGGGAGCAAGAAACAAGAGAAGAAACGGCTCATAAAGTGGCTTGGGCAGCTGTCAAGAAAAAGTACATCAAAGCAAAAGATGGTTGGAAAGAACGGTAATTCACAAAAAACCCCCTTACTCATTAATTCTTGCAACTCAAACTCAAGCTCATTAGATTATCCTTCATGAATTATCACTCTTTTTTTAAGAAAAAGCTTGAAGATATCAAAGCGGAAGGTCGCTATCGAATCTTTGCTGATTTAGAACGATGCGCTAAGAACTTTCCTTATGCTTTTTATGATAATGATGGAAAATCTCACCGTGTTGTCGTGTGGTGCTCTAATGATTATTTGGCGATGGGGCAACATGACAAAGTCCTTAATGCAATGATCGAAGCTATGAGTCGTACGGGGGCGGGAGCTGGAGGTACACGTAACATTGCAGGCACAAATCATTATCATGTTCTTCTGGAAAGAGAAATTGCAGATCTTCATGATAAGGAAGCCGCTTTAATTTTCTCCTCAGGATATGTGTCCAATGAAGCCTCCATTAGTGCATTGGCAACTCATTTACCAGAGTGTGTCGTGTTCTCAGATGCGCACAATCATGCGTCTATTATCCAAGGGATTCGTAATAGTCGAGCCCAGAAAGAAATTTTTCGTCATAATGATTCTGCTCATCTGAAAGAGCTTTTGTCCCGTTACCCAAAAGAAAGAGCCAAATTAATCATTTTTGAATCTGTTTATTCCATGGATGGAGACATAGCGCCCATTAAAAGCTTTTGTGATTTAGCAGAGGAATATAACGCGCTTACCTTTCTGGATGAAGTTCACGCCGTTGGAATGTACGGGCATAAAGGAGGCGGCATCGCTCAAAGAGAAAAACAGGATCATCGACTTAGTATTATTGAGGGAACTCTTGGAAAAGCTTTTGGAGTCGTTGGCGGCTACATCGCTTCTTCAACAGATTTGGTAGACTTTGTGAGAAGCTTTGCCCCAGGATTTATTTTTACAACCGCCATGCCTCCCTCTGTTGCGGCTGGGGCTCTTGCAAGTATTCAGCACCTCAAAGCATGCTCAACAGAACGGAAATACCATCAAGAAACGGTTGCAAAAGTTAAAAAAAAACTTACCCAATCTGGCATTCCCTTTATGCCAACTCCCTCTCATATTATTCCCATCCTCGTAGGAAATGCTCATCATTGTAAGTTGGCATCAGACAAGCTCTTAAAAGAGTACAGTATCTACGTTCAACCCATTAATTATCCAACAGTTCCGCGCGGAACTGAACGACTTCGTATTACTCCTTCCCCTGTCCATACAGATCAAATGATTGATGATTTGATTTATGCTTTAAAAAGTATATGGAATGACTTTACTCTTGGGTATGCGGCTTAAAGTGTTATGACGACTTCACAGAAAATATGCTGGACAATTACGGATGAAGCGCCAGGAATGAAAAGCCAAGTGATAGGTCTTGCCGAAGCTATTGGTCTTCAGACACTTCACAAAACGTGCAAAAGACGTTGGCCGTGGGGATGGCTTGGCCTACCGTGGGGAAATCCGCTCGCACAGTTAACTCCACACAGTGATGCTCTTTTACCCCCTTGGCCCGATCTTATTATCAGCTGTGGAAGAAGATCAGCGCCCTTAGCTTTGGCCATTAAAAAACAAAATCAAGGAAAAACATTTTGCGTCCATATTCAAAATCCCCTTCTCAATCTAAAAGCTTTTGATCTTATTGTATCTCCCGAACACGATCGCCTTGAAGGCCCGAATATAATCTCCACCAAAGGAGCCATTCATAAGGTAACGCCACAAAAAATTGAAGAAGAGGTCAAAATTTATGAAGCTCTTTTTCAAGGATTTCCCCGTCCCTATAGCACCGTCCTTTTAGGAGGGAGTACAAATCGCTACAAAATGCCTCGCGAAGCCCTTGAAAATCTTATCAAGACGATTCGTTTCATCCGAGATAAAACCCAAGGTAGCGTTCTTGTAACTCCTTCTTTTCGCACTCCTTTTCGAGATGTTTTAACACAAGCCTTTCATGGAGAACCGGATGTTTTCCTTGCAGAGATCGAAACAATGAATCCTTATTTCGCTATGCTAGGAATGGCTGATTTTATTTTTGTAACCGATGATTCGGTCAATATGGTGTGTGAAGGGTGTGCTACTGGCAAACCTGTTTATATTCTTCCTCTTCTCGGCCACTCTGAAACAAAACCTAAAAAATTCATTCAAAGCCTTATCGAGCAGGGCATTGTTCGTCTCTTTCAAAACTCCATTGAAACGTGGACATATCATCCCTTTAATGATACAGCAAAAGTGGCCGCATGTATTTGCAAGAAGATGAAACTCTAGAGAGAAAATCGATGGTTTTAAAGATTAAAACATTCGCCAATCAAAAACCTTGTACTTTCTTTAAGGCTTTGGGGCACCCTATGATCTCAAAGCGGCTAGACTCTTTTAAAAATACCCCTCTTCCTGCGATTTATGATCCTGAAGGTCATCTGGAAGACTTCCTTTCTCTAACAGGACTTTCAATACCTTCTCACGTCTATGTTCAAGCGATTGAGGCGTTGGCCCCCCAAACGTCCTTGATTTCACAAATTCAGCATGACCAGCCCCAGAAAATTCTTATCCTTTCCTTTGAGCCTGAAAAACATTTAGCGCAAATGGGACATTTCCTCCCCTCCCCTTGCGAAGTGGTCAGCCTTAAAGAACTACGTCTTCCCGTTGAGATGCTCACGGATCCAAAAAATTATTTATCCAATTTAAACTTTTCTACGAACTTTGCTTTTTTTCGCGAAGAAGACGGCTGGCATACGCGCCTTACCAGCGCTAACTATTGGGCAAAGTATGGCGCCAAAGACTCAAAACTTTGGGCAATTCTGTTGGATAACCAAGGGAAAACAATCGCTCAATGGGACGAGCTTCTTTCTTCCTCCGTTCATTCCTTCGTGATTGACAGCCAAGACATCAAGAAGCGCTTTCATCTGCCCGATTTTACAGGCCAGCTTTTTATTCATATAACGGGCACCCCTGGTCATAGCATTGTAAAATATGCTCTTGATACTTTTCATGATGATGGAATGGTGTCTGCAACCCATGATGCCAATGCGTGGCCTTCACAATATTTTGCAGGTCTTCCTGCGCCTCGAGAAAAAGAAAAAGTTATCTTGTGGCTTCAAAACAGCCATTCTATCCCCGTACCCGTGAAAGGAGTCAGCTTAAATCTTATGGGAGACGCCCATCCTGTTTTCCTAGATCAAGAAATTCCTCCTTTTGGAACCTATCCCCTTGATGTGGGAACTCTCTTCCCACAAGCTTGCTGGCCTCAACAAATTGAGATTCATGCCGGTCACTATTTTGTTCGCCCTCGCTATGAAGTGGTGAATGAAAAAGGCTATCGGTGTATGGCGCATGTGAATGTCGAGCGCGCTGAGTTAAAACCAGATCTTAAACTTAAGGAAGTAAATAACTTGCTGGGAAAGGGATTCATTTTACCAGCTCCTGTGTTTTCCACAGATCTTTATATAACGTCTCTTCTCCCCACTCCAATGAGCCGAGAATTACGACACATGCCAGTAAAAGCCTTGATTTATGATAAAGAAGGCACTCTTAAAGGAAGTCATGCATTCGGAAACCTTCCGCGCTATCATCAAAGCGCCTTTGTCGTGAATGATCTTGTTCAATTAGATCAAGATTATGGTCACGTTGAGCTTGTCTATGACTTTGAAGTTGGAGATGATGCCGACGGCTGGCTTCATGCCATCTTCCGCTATGAGCATAAAACACTCCCCGCTCAAGCAGAAACAAATTTTGGAAGTCATATTTTTAACACGGCTGTGACTTACAAAAATGAGCCGCAATCGTATAAAGGCCCACCCCCGGGCTTAACAACAGGGCTTTTCCTTAGGATAGATGATGACATTGAGACCTTCTGCCATCTGATTTATCCTACATCAACTCCTTGGCATGAAACGTCTAATACCCAGCTTGTCCTTTGTACAAAGGAGGGGGTTGCCATCGCGGAAGCCTCTTTAAAAATTCCCCAAAGCGGATCTCGTCAATGGGTTTATCAAGATACTTTCTCAGCTATAGATCGTGAAAAAGCCAGAGGGGGGTATGTTCTCATCCAAGACAAAACCTGCCGCCTTTTCGGCTATCATGGACTTCGCCAGCAAAACGGGAGCTTTAGCTTGGACCACATGTTTGGGTTTTAGGTTAGACGAAGTTAATTAGTCGATATCCGATCTATCCACAAAATCAACCCTGGCACGAGAGCTATACAACCAAATTTCCTCAATAAAAGGCAATTTTTTAATTTGTAAAAAATTAAAGCCCTCACAGTTCATTAAAAGAAAAACCCTTCCTACCCCTTCGATTGCCGCCTTAAGAAGGCAGGAATTTCAATGGATTCATCTTCAGCTTCAGGGAGAGGTTCAGATTTTTTTTGAATCGTCGCTTGAGGGTAAGGCTTTCGAGGAGGTTCTACTGCCCGAGAAGGCTGACTTTTTCGGCCGATAAGGCGATCAAATAAGCTAAAAGATCGTTTCTCAGGTTCGGATGAAGAGGCAGGTGCTGCAGCATATTGATAAGGATCCTCAACATGTCTTCCATCAGGATAGGAAGAATAAGCGGGGGAAGACTCGGTCTCTCTTAACTTTATAACACGCTCTTCAATCTCAAGTTCAGTCATGAAAGCATCTTGCTCAGACTCGGCTTGAGATTCAAATGTAAGCTCTTCCTCAATATGAGTGTTATTGACTGCTTGCATTTCTTTCTCAAGCTCGGAGATCCGCGCTTTGCTATGAAGACTTGCCGCATGAGAATCAATACCCGTTGCAACACATGATACCCGAATCCGCCCTTCAAGGCTCTCATCAAAAGTTGATCCAAAGATGATATGAGCATCAGGGTCGACTTCTTCCCGAATACGATTAGCAGCCTCATCAACTTCATAAAGAGTCATGTCAAGACCACCCGTAATATTGATGAGAACAGCTTTGGCTCCCCGCATAGAAACATCATCCAAAAGCGGACTTGAAATGGCTGCTTCAGCAGATTCAATAGCCCTGCCCTCGCCCTGTGCTTCACCCGTACCCATCATGGCTTTACCCATCATGCCACCCATGACCGCGCGCACATCTGCAAAATCAAGGTTGATGAGTCCTGGTTTCATCATCAAGTCCGTTACACTTCGTACACCTGAATAAAGAACGTCGTCTGCCATTTTAAAAGCATCCGCAAAGGTTGTTTTTTCATTAGCAACGCGAAAAAGGTTTTGATTAGGAATAATGATAAGGGTATCCACATACTGCTGCAGCTCTTCAATTCCTTTGTCAGCTGTTCGCATGCGGTTCGCCCCTTCAAAATGAAAAGGTTTTGTGACAACTCCAATCGTAAGGATTCCCTTTTCGCGTGCGGCTTTCGCAATAACTGGGGCAGCTCCTGTTCCTGTTCCTCCTCCCATACCGGCAGTAACGAACAGCATGTTGCTTCCCTCAATATGAGCAAGCACATCAACAATACTTTCTTCAGCAGAGACACGACCTACTTCAGGATGAGAACCTGCTCCCAGCCCTTGCGTCGCTTGAAAACCGAGTTGAATTTTTGTTTCAGCTAAGGAAAGGGTCAAGGCTTGAGCATCCGTGTTTGAAGCAATAAACTTCACACCTTGCAAAGCACCCCGGATCATATTATTGACCGCGTTTCCTCCTGCTCCTCCTACTCCGATAACTGTTATACGGGGCTTGAGTTCTTTTTTCTCTTCATGTTGTGACAGAATCATTGTCATCCATATCTCTCCATTATTACTTTAATATTCACATAATCACATAGTTGGTCTTAAAAAACCATCACCAAATTTGTTTTATGAAAGAACCAACTTGCGCAAAGATTTGCTTATATTTTGTCTGAGGCGAGGTCTGTAAATAGGCGAGGTGTTCTGCCTGCCCATAGAATAACAGCCCAGCACACGTCGCAAAAGAAGGATCCTGGGCCAACTCAGAAGAACCTAAATGAAGAGGTTTTCCAAGACGGATATTTTTACCTAAAATCATGGAAGCCACTTCCCGTGCACCCGCAAGTTGACTCGCTCCTCCTGTCAACACAACCCGTTGACCTGTTAATGAATCAATACCAGCTTTCAACAGACGATTTCGAACATACTCAAAGGTTTCTTCAATTCGAGGTTTAATAACCGAGACTAAAGCTGATCGGGGCATTTGATTGATTCCCTCTCCTCGTTTTTCACCAACCAAAGGAACAACGATCACTTCTCGATCATCAGCTACTGATGGGATGGCACTCCCATAGAGGGTTTTAAGACGTTCCGCATTCGTCAAGGTTGTAGAAAATCCACGAGCAATATCCATTGTGACATGACTGCCCCCAATCGGAATACATTCCGAATGGCGCAACTGACCCTCATGAAAAACGGCTAAAGACGTGGTACTCCCCCCCATGTCAATTAGGATGACTCCTAACTCCATCTCATCTTCCACAAGACATGCCAAACCAGACGCATAAGGCGCAGCCACAAGGTGTGAAACCTCAAGATGACTTCTTGCCACGCAAGTGCTTAAATTATAAAGAGAATTTGCTTTACTAAAAAGGGTATAAATTGAAACCCAAAGCCGATCGCCATACATTCCTCGCGGGTCTCTTATCCCTTTAGAGCTATCCAAAGCATAACCCGTAGGAACGGTATGGAGAATTTGCAATGAGGGATCCTCTTGAGCCGTTTTGGCTTGCAAAAGAACCCGTCGAACGTCCGTATCATTAATAGGATGCCCAGAAACATTCATTTCTATAGCCAGGTTGACTGACTTAAAATGAGTTCCATTAACACTTACAATGACGTCTCGGATCGTCACACCCGCCATTTTTTCAGCCGTATGAACTGCATTTACAATCGAGGTAATTGCTTCCTCCATATCAATGACAACACCCGATTTAATACCGCTAGAGAGCTGCTGACCAATCCCTAAAATTTCAAAGTTACTTTTTCCTTGAACCTGAGCAATAGCACAACAAACTTTTGAAGAACCCACATCTAAAGCAGCAATCAAGCCTCCTCGCATACGTACATGTTGTTGATTCCAACTCCACATTCTTTTTATTGACCCCGCTCAAGCATCTTGTCCCGTATTGTTTTTTCTTTGAATTGCTTCCGGTGTCAAGCGCAAGATCAACTGATCGGGTAAGCGCATATCAATTGTTACAATTTCACGTTCCATCAAGTGATGGTGCTTATCAAGATCGATGAGATAGCTCAACGCACGTTCTGTTTCTTTCTCTGGTAACTTAACATCAATTTTGCCATCAAGTCTTATATCCCAGCGACTCGCTCTTAAATGAGTTGCAGCTGTCACGCGGAATTTAATCTTAGGAAATTTTTCAAGAAGAACCATCAGTTTTCCTACATGGGCAGGGGCCTGATCTCCCGCCACAAACAATAAGTATTTGTATTTATAAGGTTCTCTTGTTTCTACAAGTTCTCCATCACGATCCACAAGGTATGTCTTTTTTTGACTCTGCCAAATAGCCACGGGTTCCTTTTCTGAAATCCGAATAAAAAGTGTATTAGGGAATCGTCTCTCCACACACACCGCATTCACCCATGAAATTTCTTCGAGCTTAGCTTTTGTCTCCGGAAGATTAATAGACAAAAGAGGAGTGCCACGTTCACATCCAAGTTTCTGTAAAATTTGTGTTTTATCCGTACGGATGCGCCCCTCTACAACTATATCCTCCAGTCTCAATCCAAGATATGCCGTGGATCTTTCAAGGCTTTCCCCTACCTCTGACATCAAAGTTGAAGCATGAAAATAACTCCATAGGATAAGAACGCAAAGAGTCATTCCTATAACAGCCAAAGTTAAACGTCGAATGCTTAAGGCATGAAGCGATGTTCGCTGAACTTTTTGTCGTTTTGAAGAAGTGCGTCTATTAGACCTCACCGCCGGCATGAAGCATCCTCCACCATCCATTGAACAAGTTGAGCATAGGTCATTCCCTCATGAGCCGCAATTTCAGGGACCAATGACAGGGCGGTTAATCCGGGTTGAGGATTCGTTTCAAGGTAGAATAATGTACCGGGTTCACCTTGCGTATCATCATATCGAAAATCTGAGCGTGTAACGCCACGACATTCAAGACCTTTATGAGCTTTTTCTGCCCATTCTAGAACTTGAGCATATACTTCGGGATGAATGGGAGCAGGCATCAAATGAACAGCTTTTCCATCCGTATATTTAGCTTCATAATCATAAAAAGCCCCGTGAGGGCGTATTTCTATGGCTCCAATCGCTTTACCTCCCATAACTGCCACGTGAAGCTCTCTCCCGGGAATATATCTTTCTACCAAAACTTCGTCTTCAAAGAGCCAGCTTTGTGGATGAGGAAGGGGTATTGTGTCATCCAAAATAATATGAACTCCCAAACTTGACCCTTCTCCAATAGGTTTGATAACAAAAGGTGGCTTCATGATATGTCCCGCACAAACGTCCACAAGGCGCGCAACTTGTCCTTCTGGAACCCGGATGCCTTGAATCTGGCAAATCTTGCGAGCAACGGCCTTGTTCATAGAAAGAGCTGAGCCTAAAACACCCGAATGAGAATAAGGAATGTCCATCATTTCCAAAAGACCTTGGATACACCCATCCTCTCCCCACCTTCCATGGAGAATATTTAAAACCACATCCGGCTTGTGAGTTTCTAAACTCCGAATGAGCTTTTCCATATTTCGTGTGACATCAATAGGAATCGCCTCATGTCCCAATTCTTGAAGCGCCATTAAGACGCCTTGAGCACTGGAAAGAGAAACCTCTCGCTCTCCTGAAAAACCACCCATTAAAACAGCAACTTTTTTTTTCATGCAGCCTTTTCTCCAACTTGAGCCCCATCTTTAACACCAATTCTCTCAATCTCCCACTGCAGATTTACTCCCGTCACATCAAGAACTCGCCGCCTCACCTCTTCTCCTAAAGATTCAAGATCAGAAGCTAGGGCTTCCCCTGTGTTTATCATAAAATTGCAATGCAGCTCCGACATCATAGCCCCCCCTTTCTTAAGGCCACGACACCCTGCTTTATCAATTAACTCCCAAGCTTTACCCCCTTCTGGGTTTGCAAAAGTACTTCCTCCTGTTCGAGATTTAACAGGCTGTGATCTCTCCCGCTCTGCAAGAAAAGTAGAAATTTTCTTTTCAATCTCTTGAGTCTTTCCGACGTGGCCTTTGAAGCTGGCTCCAATGAAAATCCAATCTTTCGGAAGGGCACAATAACGATAGGTAAGCCCCAAATCTTGAGGTGTCAACCGATGAAGAAATCCCTTGGGATCAACCACAATTGCATGAAGCAAAACTTGGGCTATCTCTGATCCATAAGCCCCTGCATTCATGCGAAGAGCTCCTCCAATGGTCCCTGGAATACCACATAAGAATTCAAATCCTGCAATCCCTGCTTCACACGAGAAAGCCGCAACATTTCGATCTAAAACAGCGGCGCCCACATCAACCGTTGTTTCATTTCTATAAATATTAGTAAAACCTTGGCCTAGACGCACAACAACGCCTTCTACCCCCCCATCTCTCACCAAAAGATTTGAACCCACACCAATAATATGCAAAGGAAGACTTAGAGGTTTATTTTGAAGGAAAAAACACAAATCTTGAACATCAGCCGGTTTAAAAATAACTTGTGCCGGTCCTCCTACGCGAAACCATGTTGTAGAAGCCAAAGAAACGTCAAAAAGGTAACGCCCTCTTACCTTTGGAAGAAGTATTTTTAATTCTTCAGATGTCTGCATCTCCCCCTCCACTCAAGCCTGTGTTCGTGAATAAGTTTTATTTAATTGTATGGGCAAAGCACGTGCAAGAGAAGAAATGGATCCCGCTCCTAAACAAATAACTATATCCCCTGCCTTAGCAACCTTTTGAATGATCTCAGGCAATTCTTCAGGTCCACCGCAGCAATAAACCTCGCCTTTCATCGTCTTTACCAGATCCTCATGATTAATTTTTCCTTGAGATATTTCTCGTGCAGCATAGACAGGCAAAACAATTGTAAAGTCTGCCTCTTCGCAGCAAGTTGTAAAGTCTTCAAAATGATCCATAAGACGACTATACCTGTGCGGTTCTAAAACGGCGATAACACGACCTTCTGTAGCACTTTTTGCAGCTGCTAGGGTTGCACGAATCTCAACGGGATGATGGGCATAGTCATCAATAATCGTCACCCCCTTCCAATCTCCCACATGAGTAAAGCGTCGCTGAACTCCCTTAAAAGACTCAAAAGCTTCCTTAAGAATACCTATCTCAAGCCCACAATCAAAGATAGTTGCTGCCACTCCAAGGGCATTAAGAATATTATGATGGCCATACAGAGGAAGAAATATTTCAGAGCTGTCTCTTAAACACATCT
>JBEPVR010000007.1:0-30216 GCA_041690915.1 Alphaproteobacteria bacterium | reverse complement strand
TTTGATAAAGAGATGCTGGCTTATCCCACCCTATTTCTGCAAATGCAGAAACAATCAAAGGTATGACGTCTTGCTGTAAGAGTCGTATTGTATGAGAAGATGATGTCATTTAATAAAGTTTCTCTTTTTATTGTTAGAATCCAATCGTATTAGTCCCTCTTGAATAGCCAACTTATGCGACTTAACATATTCGATATCTGCTATATATTTTAAGTGGTGGCCCTCTTTGATGTTTTGCTCAAATTTTCTATTTCCTTCTTGGGCAGATTTTATCAAAAAATTGAGCAGGGCTTCCAGCCTTTCAATCATTAATGCTGCGAGCTCACTTCTATTTTCTTTGGCCAGCCCGTAAATATCGCAAAACAAGCGCGCTCGAGAAATTTGGTCTTCTATGCTTCCAAAGCCATCTTCATTATCAGGATTTGTAAAGGGGGCAAAGCGATAAAGAGCATAGGCAATATCCCAGGCACGTGGCCCTGGGTGAGCCGCATCAAAATCAATAATGCCAACCGCTTGGTCTCCATCGAAAACAACGTTATAAGGGGCGAAATCACCATGACAGATGACTTCTTGAGGATTTTTTGAGGGGAGCATCCAGTCTTGATGGGTTCTTGAGTCATCCTTTAAGAAATTTTGAGAAGCATTGTGATAGGCGCGCAAAAGCTTTGCAGCGGATGTGAGGACTCCTATAGATTTGGCATTCGGAGCTAAAGGAGTATCGATTGTTTGTCCCTTTAAAAAAGTAACGACTTCACGTCCTTCCTCATCAAATCCTAAAGGTTCCGGAGCTGAATAAAAGCCGTTCTCTCGGAGCGCTCGAAGAAGTTTATGAACGTTTTTTGTCCAAAGACCAGCTGGACGATGAACTTCATTCTCCATGTGCACAAATTGATTTTGGTTTATGTCACTTGTCATTTGAAAATTTTATTTGCTTTTTCCCAATTTTTTTGAAGGTCATTCATTGATTCCGATGTAAATATCCACAACTGTATTTTGGGGATCATGGGCTCGCTCATCATACACTTCAAAATCAGTTTTGTAGCTTCTTATCCCACCCAATTCATCGGGAGACATGCTCCAAATTTTCCGCCAAGCCTCGATGTCAACTTTTGGCATCGGACCAGGTTCCGTTGTAAATTTAACGTAGGTTTGGGCTGGGATAAGAAGAAAATCTAAACCCACTGGAATATGATCAACAGAGTTTACCTCTTCACCAATAAAATAGGTGTAATCGCCTGTGTAATCGCTTTCATATTCTGTATATGCACAAAGTGTGGTGCCTGGATTTTTACGGTTGGGGATCTTATCGCCCCATTGTTCTTGAAAATATTTCGTTACAAAAGCACTAATTTTTGCTGTTTTAAGGTTAAATTCATTGTGATTATTGGTACGAACTTTTATCCCTATTAATTGTGTCCCTTCTAAGCGTGTGATTGTTTTTTTCATTTTATAAATCCTTATTTAATGCCAAAGACTTCCGCATCTTCAAATGAGGAATCGTCTGCTCTTCAAAATAATTGCCTTCTGGGATGTAATCATTTTTCTTATAAGAAAGAACAGCTGTCTCTCGCGCATGACAATAGATTTCTTTAAATCCATTTTTGAGAGCAGAGTCTTCGCAGAATTTCATCATAGCGGAAGCAATGCCTTGGTTTTGAAAACCTTCCCTTACTGCAACGCGCTGCATTTTGAAAATGTTTCCTTCAGGAACGAGAACAGCTGTTGCGACCACTCTGTCTCCTATAAATCCCGCAATTTGAAAATGGTCCTTTTCTTTCTCCAGCTCCTCACAGGTAAAGGCGAGCCCTAATGGCTTGCGGAGGATATCTTCACGCAAATCAACAGCCAGCTTGTATTCAGGACTGACGTGAGAAATAATTTTAAAGTGAATTTTTTTCATTCTTCTTCCTCACAGCTGTCCATTGCCACCATGGCGTTTTCTCACCCGTTTTGGCTTCATGAATGATTGCTGAAAATACATCCCAAACACAAGGATCATGAGAGTGGCCCGTAAGGTACTGAAGGCGAGAATAGAGTTCATCAGGGTCTGCTTTGGAAAGCTGTTCAATACCGCTGATTCCGAGGATTTCTAAATCCTTATAGGTTGCGGGGCCCACATTCATCAGAGTTAGGAGTTCATTTCTTGGCATTGTTTTCTTCATCTTTCCTTTTCATAAACCTGATTTTGACAAAGTTCTTGAAATCCCAAAGATTTATAAAGAAGAGTGCCTTGATCTGACGCATCAAGGCAGACCCACTCATATCCCAAATCTTTTGCGACTTTCATCTGATAAAGAGTCATCGCTTTTCCAAATCCTTGTCGTTGGTAAGCATGTTTTGTTCCTAAGTCATCAAGACGAGCTCCATAAGGGCTAAGAGAAAGAGTGCCAGCACAGAATGGCTCTGTGCCCACATAAGACACAAAATGATGAATGTTAGCGTGCTTATGCAGCGCACGAATATGGGCCTCACGATAAAGATTCGCGCTTTCTTCCGTTCCTTGAAAAGCTTCTTGGAGAGGAATCATCCAATCAATAAGTTTCTCTTCCCCAACTTCTTGAATAGTGCACTCTTTTAAGAATTCTTCAGAAGAGAAATGATCCAGAAAGCCGATAAATGTTGAATAACTTTCTGCAGCTTTGAACCCACATTTGTGAAGCGTTTCTTTCAATTCTGTCTGATCTCTTGAAGGATTGAGCTGCCAAAACCAAGGCATATCCAAAGTCTCATAGAACACTTCAACCTTATAAATAAGCTCTTCAAAATCGCCATCGATCTTCCCTGTTTGCATGGCAAAGTTAAGGTTGGGATCTCGAAGTTCAGGCGTATAAGCCGTCACGCCTCTTTCCTCAAAAATATCCTTGGAAAGGGCCCACAGGAAATATTCCTGGGTTTTATGGATATTTGCGACAAGAAGCTCCATTTTTAAAATACTCTTCATCTACAAGCTTAATCTCAATTCTTTCTTTGCCTCCTCCGATATTGACTCTTTTTAAGGTAACAAAGCCAACCTCACCGGTGGATTTTACATGGGTTCCTCCACAGGGCACTTCCGCAAAACCATCGATCTTCCAAAAACGCCGTTGGTTCTCAATATCGGAAAATCCTGTTTGAATAAGATCATCTCTTTCAATGATCTTATTATAGTCGAAGAGAATGTCTTCAAAAATAAATGAGATATTTTTGTCAAAGGCAAAATCGATACGCGCTTTTTTTTCAGCAATATGGGCCCCAATTTTTTCAAGGTCAAGTTTATGAGTGACGAGTTCAAGGATAAGCTCAGCTGCAAAGTGAAGACGCATCAGTCTGTATCTGCGCGGCCAATCAATTTCCATTATAACTTGATCGCCGGGGCAAAGCTCATGATCTTCTTCAAGCGTATAATAAATAAGGTTACCTTCAATTTCTGAGTTAAGGATATCCATCCCGTTGAGAGAGGCTTGATCACTTTCTTGTCCCCCTGAGAAAGAAAAGGCAATCGTTTCCTCGAGGAGAAGGCGGTTACCAGAAACGTGAATGACTTTTGTGTTTAGGCTTTGCTGATAAGGGCTATCCCAAAAAACTTTTCTCATCTTACCTTCCTATGACCTGACAGTGTTCTTCCTGCCATTCTTCAATTATACCATCACACTTCGAAATGCATCGTTTTTAGAAGCTCTTAACCACTCTGGAATGAGCGTTTTTAAAGGTTCTGGGCGAAAATCAATAGCCCCCATTTCATGCAGGGGGGGCCAGATAAGTTCAATATGATCTTCAAGGCGGGCTATGGGTTTTCCCAGTTTTAAGGCATCTGATTCGGCTTCATAAAAGAAATTGTATTCATGATTATGGCAGATGCTATTATGACCCGGCACAAAGCTATGCTCAAGGCACCCGAGAACGCGTTTGATGGTGCAGTGAGACCCACTTTCCTCAATAAGCTCTCGAAGAACGGCTGCTGCAGCACTTTCGCCGTGCTCGATGTGACCCGCTGGAAGGAAATAGAAGCTGATTGGAAGATCAAGGGTTTTGCAGACTAAAAGATGATCTTGATCCACAATAACGGCGCGCGCGAGAACGTGGATGTTGTTTTTAGAGCTCATGCTTTCCTCTCAAATTCGTACGTTTAAAGTCTGCAAGCACCTCCTCAATAGTGCGCCAAGGGTGTACGGCTTCAACGGCGTTTGTCTCCGTAAGGCCCGCAGCTATAATCAAAGCCTTCCATAAAGCCCAAGCTCGGCCGCGATCCCATGTGCCAGGATCGAGTGGAAGCATTTCGCGAAAGATTTCTCTGCTTTTGCCTCGGAAAAATTTCCAAGCAATGACGAGATCGCAAGCAGGATCACCGACCGCCAACCCTCCAAAATCAATAACAGCCCTCAACTTTCCTGTCTGCACAAGTAGGTTACCAGCGCTGATGTCGCCGTGGACCCATACTGACTGGCGCATCCTGCCAAGTAGTCTCAAGTGCTGTTTCCCAAACTTCAGTCGCAGCATTCACATCAATTTTGTCTTTCAGTATCGCGATCGCCTGTCGTGTTTCATCATCGTAAGCTGCAAGCCCTCCTATGTAGGAGAAACTCCCCCATTTAGGCTGCGGGCCGTCCATCGTATTTATGGATTGGAGAACAATAAGAAATTGAGTAAGACGGGTCGCAATGTCATTCAGATCTGAGGTGGGCGTAAAAGCCGCAGTGTCTCCTTCAATCCAACGATAAATGGACCACTGCCATGGGTAGCCCTCAGCCGCTTCTCCCATTGCCAAAGGTGTTGGAATGGGAAGGGGCAGCAAAGGGGCCAATCGTGGCAACCACTTTTGTTCTTTTTCAACCTTTGGTGCATACTCTTCTGCACTCGGCAGACGCGCCAGCATGTGATCACCCAAGTGAAATGTCCTGTTGTCCCACCCACTGTTTGCAACCGATCGAACAGGCAAATCTCTCCACTGAGGAAACTGAGAAGCTACCAAACGGCGCACCAGAGTTTCGTCGATTATTAGCAGTTCCTTACCCATTTGAATGCCGGTCATTCTGATGCAATCTCTTCGTAGCCTTAGGTATCTAAATCTTCATTCATTTATAATGATTGTTTGTAATTTAGCATAGCTTCTGGAAATTTTTTTATGCAAAGGCCGGATATACTTCCAAAGGTTTTGCGTCCGGCCATCTGATTTTAAGCTCCATTAAGATTTTCTCAGCCATAGATCCGAGGTGTGGTAATCTATCATATCGTTTTGAGACATCAATAAAAGCCTGTAAGCGAGATAACGTCCGTGGACGACCTGAATTTTCCTCAGGCTTCCAGAGACACCTTTCGGGAACAGGCCCTGAATTATAAAGCTTATCTTCAAGCATAACCTTTTCAATTTCGGCAAAAATATTTAACATCCAAAAGGCGCAAGCATTTGTGTAGGCCGCAAAATAAGCTTCGTCGTCATGTGCTGCCGGAATTTTTTTCTTTAGCTCCTCCCTATAGATTATTTCAAGAGAATCAATGAGATCTTGAGGAATAGCTTTTGAACACCAACAGGTAGGCATGCTCATACGAAGGTAAGAGCCATCCAACAAAGCGCTTCTTACTGAACCCCACTCAAAATCAATAAGGTGTAACTCGTTTTTATCTGGGTTATCAAAAACATTGTCGGGGCAGTTATCTCCATGAACATATGTTGTGAAAGGACCCGGTTCCAAGGGCGCCTTGAGAGACCCGTTTATTTCCTCCCACAGGCTTTCTGATTCAAGAAGCGCAAAGGTTTTGAGCAAGGGTTTAATCTTAGAAAAAGGTTCATCAAAAGTGATTTTTAAGTCTTCTTGCCAGGACGGCACAGGAGCATTTAGCTTTTTCATAATCTCAAAATACGTATCTGTTTTCCCATAGCCAGTAGCGTGGAATTGACCGAGGCGCTTCATAAACCGATGGAGCGCCACTTTGGCTTGATTCTCATCAGCCCCTGTTAACGAATCGACAAGACTAACGTGATTTTCTCCTAAATCTTCTAGCAAGATAAAACGATACTTGATGCTGCCTCCATAAAATTGAGGGACCAGAAGATCATTTGATTTAACCTGGCTTAAGAATTCAAGCCCTGCCCAATCTCTTGCAAATCGTGCAAAAGAGTCTTCCTCGTTCTCTGAAGATTCCAAACAGGTTTGTTTAAAGATAAAACTCTCCGGCACTTCCTTTGCAGGATTTTGGATATGAATTCTTGAGAGCGTGTTTCTTCTTTCGGGTTCACTAAGTGGTGTGATTGATTGAATTTTAATTGGCTTCTCAAATCTTTTTGATAAAACATCAATAACTTCTTGCAGAATAAGAGGGTCAATGGTAGGCGTCTTCATATGGGGATCCATTTAGTGCAATCTTATCCAACTTCTTTTAACGTAAACCTGAGAAGATTCAATGTTTCTTCCAGCGCGGTCATCTCTTGTCCATACTGCCAATTTTCAGCCTTTTCAATGAGATTATTCCACATTGGATACGTCTTTTTGACCCAAGCTGCAGCAGCTTTTTTCGAGGCAACTTCATCATTCTTTTCTATGTGGAGAATACGGCATAGGGTCAATATAAGATAGGCTTGGAAATGGCCGTCTTCTAAGTCTAAAAAGTTGTTAAGTTTTGGTTCCCATTCTTCGTATAAATCTCTTTTTGAAGCTTCTCGAACCAGATTAATATCAACAGGGCCAATCAATTTCTTGGGTTCAGGACCGACAAGGGTAACGCCACATTCATAAAGAACATGGAGATTTAAGAGCCACTCGTTTCCATAAGGAGCGTCATATAATTTCCCTCCATTTATATAAGGCCGAGGTATCTTTGGTGGCTCAATATTTGAAAGCATATCTTTCGTGATATAAGAGCCCTCGATTCGTTGAGCCCATATGGGATAGCGTTCACCAATATGCGTATGCATATTTCTTAACCGTTCCACTTGTATTTTAGACAAGGGTCGCTTTAGGACGGCCAAGAAATCAATATCGCTACTGCTTCTATCAAAATCGCCATAGGTCAAGGAGCCAGTCAGATATAAACCGACAAGTTGGTTTTCAAAGATCTCTTGAAGGCTTTTAGATAAAAGAGTTAGAAGGTCGTTAATATCCGGATAGAGAGTAAGATTTCCTATTACTTTCAACGTATCTATTGTCTGCCAGAAGTCATGGTTTAAGCCACTAATCCAGATGATTAGTCGGTGATAGAACTTGTCGCATACTCTCAAAAAACTCCGTCGGAATTATGGGGGTTTTTTCTGTTCTATTATAATATTGGTTTGCTAAATTTTTTGTTGCATATATTACAGTCATGGTAAGGTCCCTTTGTGAAATCTGAATTATTATCTCACAATCTCCATCTTGTAATTTTACCTCTCTATCTCCATCAGAGAGAAGATTAGAAAACACGACTTTATATTTTTCAGAGAGTGTTTGATTAACTTCAGTAAACTTATTTTTATCTAACAATAGCACAACGCTCTCTATGATGTTATTTTTGTTAGAGATAACGCTAGCCGTTGATAGGCCCTCCACTCGTATGGTTTTTTCATCTAAAAGATTGTTGTAATACCCCTCTAAAAACATTGGCGTTGATATTAAAATTCTATAAGATTTTTTTACATCGTCTAAAGTAGATTTGTTTAATTCTATTCCTAAAGGAGATGGATTCGCATATATTTTAGATGTAGGAAATAATAAAAAAATAAATAATGCGCACTTTTTAAGCATCATCTTTTCTCTTAAGATTTTATTTAAATTTATTCTTCTTTATAAACAGCAGCCTCTCGTATAGCAATATAAAATATTTCAAAAAAGTAGTTTAGTTAATTTGCCTGAGAATGCAATGGTATAATGCCTATATACACTCTGTAGAGTGGTGCATTCAAATCCGTTATAACCGATGGTGCATGTTGTAAAATGAGAGGCATAATTTCTACAGACCAGAAGGTTTCCTTATTTTTTATACAAGAAAATGTTCCAAAACTTTCCTCATTTATAGCCTTATCGATTGGTTCATATGCTTTGTACATACCAGATTTCTTGTTTTCTTCATAAACTATTTTCTCATATGACTCGGCGAGTTTCTCTTTGGAACAATGAAGTGGAATAGAAATACCTATAAGTCTTATTTCAGAGTCCATGTCTTTGATATTGCTTTTCATCACATTAACATACGCTTCAAGTGGATTGATTCTGCTGTCACCTGCAAGATTCGTTGTGTTTATATAGTTCGCTTCTAAATAACCACCGTTACTTTTACAGTAAAATTCTAGGTCTTTTTTGGGTTTTGTGAGGGCGTGATACCGACAATCAAACAAGGCTTTATATATAAAATTTTTCTTTCTATTCTCTACCTCTTCCTGAATGGATGGGCCTCCAGATACTGTTGAGATAACTTTACTAAGCGGTTCAAATACGACGTTAAAAGCTGCTTGTGTATTATCACCATCAATAATCTTCTCTCTAATAAAATTCTCCAGACTTAAATTTTTAAATTCGTGGACTTCAGTTTCTGTTTGATGATAAGCATATTGTGTACCGCAGCCTGTCATAAAAAGTAATGCAAAAACTGGAAACATAATTCGTATCTGCAAGATCATATAAATTTAGCTCCCTGTAGTGTTTATTTGTAGAGTTCTTAAAGATTCTTTTTTTGTGTTTTGTGTAAAAAAATCATAAAATTCCCCTAATTTTTTTGATAGATGGAGGTTACTATGCAAGGGATGATTTCCGCAAGCACTTTAATCACTTGTGTCTCACCTGTATCTGAACTCGGACAAAGGCTTCTAGACCAGCCTTAAGAGCTTCTAGGCAAGCCATAAGAGCTTCTAGGCAAGGAGCCATAAGAGTTTTTAGGCAAGGAGCCATAAGAGTTTCTAGATTAAGAGCTTCGACGCCTCGTAAAGAACGAGGAGTAGCGCGTCGAAGATAGCAAAACATTCTAGGTATGGATAAAAGCCTCTGCTTTTAGGTTGAAAAATTTTTGTCATACTTTCGAGATTTAAACAAACACCTTGTACCGTTTTGCAAATCCAAGAAGAGAAGGTCTTAAGGAAGAAGAATAGGCTTGTAAGCTCTCTGAAACTATTGATTCGGCTTGCTTTAAGGGGAGGCTCAAAATCATTTTTTTAAGCTGCCCTGCGGAAGGGCCTGAAACAGAGAGCGAGCGATAGCCTATGGCGAGAAGAGCGAGGGCTTCAAGTGGCTTCCCTGCCATTTCTCCACATACATTTATAGGGACTTTTGCGGCTTCACAAGCCATACGTATTTTACGTAAATACTGTAAGAAGGAAGAGGAAAGAGCATCATAACGATTTGAAACCGTGGGATTTGTGCGATCACAAGCATAATAGAATTGAAACAAATCATTTGTTCCAACCGAAATAAAGTCAACCTCTTTCAGAAGGGGCTCCAATTGGTCTACTATTGAAGGCACTTCTAACGTAACTCCATAGGTAAGGGAAGCGGGGAGGAGGATCTGACGTTGGTGGGCTCGCGCCCATTCTTGTTCCACATGATAACGCGCTTCGCGATATTCGGAAAGCTCTGAAATCATAGGAAAAAGAAGACGTAAATCTCTCCCTGAACTTGCTTGAATAAGCGCGCGAACTTGCTGACGTAAAATGGCGGGTTTATCCAGAGCAACACGGATGGCACGCCAGCCTAATACAGGATTTTCATCTTGAATACGCCACATATAGGGGACGACTTTGTCTCCTCCAATATCTAAGGTACGGAATGTAATGGGTTGACCTTGGGCTTGCTCAATAATATCTCCATAAATTTCGATTTGAGTTTTTACATCAGGAAATGATGAACGCATCATAAACGGAATTTCTGTACGATAAAGTCCAACGCCTTCCAAATGGAACTCCTTGAGATGATGTAAATCAATCGGAAGCCCTGCATTTAAGGCTAAAGATATGGGAACCCCATCCCGCGTTTGGCAGGGTTGGTTACACAACTCTTTATTGAGGCTCTGCCCTTTCTTGAGCTGGGTAATTTTTGCTCGTGTGAGTTGGAACGCTTCACTATTGGGATTAACAATAAGAGTGCCGTGCTCCCCATCGACAATCAGCTTATCCCCTGCTTCTACATGGGTTAAAAGAAGGGGCAAGCGTCCGACAACGGGAATATCCAGAGCGCGAGCAAGGATAGCGACATGCGCCGTGTGAACACCTTCCTCTAAAATGAGACCTTTGATAAAGCGACGGTCATAATCAAGAAGCTCAGCGGGTCCTAGATTGCGTGCCACCAGGATGGTGGAATCAGGAAGGTCTTCAGGAATTGAATCTTTTCCAGATAAATGCTTAAGAAGGCGACCGGCGAGATCTTCAAAGTCGGTTAGACGCCCCTTTAGGACCTGATCACCAATTTGAGCAAAGCGTTCACGGGTATGGCGACGGACTTTTTGAACGGAAGCTTCTGCCGTAAATCCTTTTTGGATGTATTCTTGTATTTTTCGGACCCATCCTCGGTCAGACGCAATCATCCGATAAGAAGATAAGACTTCCTGGGTGTTTTTCTCAAGGTTTGGAGTGGACTCAACAAGTCGATCGATAGCTTCGATCATTTCGCGAATAGCTTTTTTAAGGCGCGCGCTTTCGTCCTTTGTATTTTGAGAAACATCTGTTTCTCTCCAAGAATAAGGTTGATGCAGAACGGCTGTTCCTATGGCAAGACCAGGATTGAAGGAAATCCCTTTAAGAGTGTGCATTCCGGAATTTTTTCCTTCTGCCGTAGGGAAAGTTGGAAAGCGCTCTAACTCAGGAAGTTTGGCAAAAAAATCGGCTATTTCTGTAAGAGGCTTTTCTTTCCATGACTCAAAAGGATGAGAGGGAGGGTTTTGAAGAGTAAGAACACCTACTATCCCTTTAGGAGAAATAAGGGGAGCGCCGAGGAGAGCTAAATTAACATGATCAGCAATTCCTGGACGGAAGAGAAAATTGGGATGGCGTGCAATATTATCACAAATTATACTTTTCCTTGTTATGGCAATAAATCCTACAACTCCTTCTCCAAGGCGAAACTTTATTTTTTTATGATGAGGAGCCAAGGAATCATAAACGGCATAAACTTCCAAATAGCGTTCCGGGTTGAGTAAATAAAGGATGGCTGTTCCGGCTCCTATCTCTTGAGCAATGGTTTTTAAGGCAATGGTAAGACGTGAAGGGAGTGTTTGAGGTTTTTCTAGAATTTCACTTACTTTTTGCAAGAGATTATGAAGTAAAAATTGAGGATGAGGAGAAACAAGCTCTAGCATAATGAGTTAGACCGGGATTTAAGCTGTGAGCGAGATAAAAGTGACAGATTGGCTTGAGCGATTAGCTCATCAATAATTTCATGAGTGGGTTGTTCGCGCGTGACCATCCCAACGCTCTGGCCTGCCATGAGTGACCCTCTTTCAATATCGCCTTCTAAGACGGCCCGTCTAAGGGCGCCAGCCCAAAAATGTTCGACATTGAGTTGTGCTTCTTTAAGATCCACTTCTTGACGGTTAACTAGATCAATAAGTTCTTTTTGATAAGCGATAAAATCTTTTGTTGCTTGATTAGCAATGCCTCTAACAGGAATGACAGGAAAGCGTGGGTCAAGTTGAGGAGAAATAACAGCATCCCGTGCTTGGGCATTCATAAACGCCTTTTTAAAATTAAAGTGAGCAACACATTCTGTGGCACATACAAAACGGGTTCCTAGCTGACATCCTGCTGCTCCCATTTCAAGATAGGAGATAATCGCCTCTCCTCTCCCAATCCCGCCAGCCACAAAAATAGGAACTTCCGTGACATGGGGAAGGATTTCTTGAACCAAAACACTTGTAGAGACGGGACCAATATGTCCTCCAGCTTCCATTCCTTCTATTACAAGAGCATCTACTCCAAGCTTGATGAGCTTTTTTGCAAGTACAAAGGCAGGCGAAAAGCAAATTACTTTTAGTCCCCTATCTTTGAGTTTTTTTATAGCTTGTGAGGGAGGAAGACCTCCCGCGAGGACGACATGAGTAACCTTTTCATCCACACAAACATCGATCAATTCCATGAGTTGAGGATGAAGGGTAATAAGGTTGACTCCAAAAGGATTGAGGGTAAGCGCTTGAGTTTCTCGCACTTCAGCTCGCAGAAGTTCAGGGGACATAGCCCCTGAGGCAATGACTCCAAAGCCCCCCGCATTCGAGATGGCTGAAACGAGATTCCGTTCGGAAACCCATGTCATTGCACCCCCTAAAATGGCATAGCGCACGCCTAAAAAGTTTTTTCCTCTAGACCATAAGTCATCTAAACATTTTTCACTTGGTTGCATTACCATTCCTTTACGTCCAATTGATAGATAGTGTGTAAACTTGAAATCGCCCGCGGCGCATCATGTGCAGGGATTAAAACGCTTAACTTAATATCGGAAGCTGCTACTGCTTGCACTTCAATTCCTTCTTCCCGTAAGGTTTGAAAAAGTTTATGAGAGGAACTATACTCTGTTTGAAGCCCAGACCCTATCACAGATATCTTTGCTACATGAGAATCTCTTAACAAATCGTAAAATTGAAGTTTATTTTTCTCTTGTTGTAAAATATCTATGGCCCGGTCTCCTTCGGTGGCAAGAAGAGTAAACGAGAAATCCAGATATTTTCCACATAAGGAAAGAGTTTGCTGGATCATATCAATAGCGATATGTTGCTTCTCCAAAAGGGCTTTAATCTCATCAATTTTGGAAGGCGTTTGGGGGAGAGAGCGTAAGGTCAGTTTTTCCGCATTGAGGGAGTGAGCAAGGCCACGGATGTGCTGTCTCCTGACAGTGAATTCATTTTCACCACTTACAAGTGTGCCGGGCGCCTCAGAAAGACTTGAGAGCACGCGAAGTCGCACGCGATGTTTCATTGCCAGCTCCACGGATTCTTTTTGAAGGACTTTCGCACCTTGGGCAGCAAGTTCCCACATTTCTTGATAAGCAATATGTTCAAGTTTGTCTGCCGCTGTCACATAGCGAGGATCAGCTGTATACACACCCTCCACGTCGGTGAAGATATCACACCGCTCGGCATTAAGAGCTGCGGCAAGAGCCACAGCAGTTGTGTCTGATCCTCCCCGTCCTAAGGTTGTGATACGACCTTCTAGGCTTAACCCTTGAAAGCCAGCCACAACTGCAACAATTCCTTTGTTAAGATCTTTTAAAAGAGTTTCCGTTTCAATGCGTTCAATATTTGCTTGTGAATGATGAGAATTTGTATAAATCGGAATTTGCCATCCAAGCCAAGAGCGAGCAGGGATCCCTATGTTTTGAAGGGAGAGAGCAAGAAGTCCTGCTGTCACTTGTTCGCCGGAAGAAACGACAGCATCGAATTCTGCACGATCATAAGTTGAGGAGAGATCTCTTACGTAGCTGAGGAGAGTGTTGGTTGCACCGGCCATAGCCGAGACAACCACTACGACCTGGTTACCAACCTGAGTTTCAGTCTTTACACGTAAAGCTGCTTTTTTAATTAAATCAAGGGTGGCTAATGATGTGCCTCCAAATTTTTGGATAATAGTGGCCATAATCCCCATTCAGTTTTGACCTTGACGGGTTCTATACCTTGTTTTGAAAAGAACAGCAAGGTATAGAGAAGGGATGACGCTCAATACACGCGATATGGCTGAACTTGCTCACTTTAAAAGTCTAAGTTCCACCTGGTGGGATGAAGAAGGACCCTTTCGAATATTGCATGCCATTACGCCTCTGCGTATGTCTTTTATTAAAGAAAATGTTGGGGTTCATTTTCGTCTTTCAGAAATCTCTCCGAAACCTTTTAAAGGCCTTCGGATTTTGGATGTGGGTTGTGGAGGAGGTCTTTTGTGTGAGCCTTTAGCCCGCCTTGGGGCTGAGGTCACAGGCATAGATCCCCTTGCTGAAAATATATTAATTGCGAAAAATCATGCAGAGAGGATGGATCTTTCCATAGCCTATCTTGCTTGTGCTGTGGAGGATTTGCCGCCCGAGCTTCCTCCCTTTGATGTTATTGTGGCCTCGGAGATCATTGAACACGTGGCTGATCCTGATGGCTTTTTAGAAGCATGTGTGACTCATCTTTGTCCTCAAGGAGGGTTGGTTGTGACAACCTTTAATAAAACACTTAAATCTTACCTTTTGGGGATCATTGCCGCTGAATATGTGCTAAAATGGGCTCCCCGCGGAACTCATTCTTGGAAAAAGTTTATCACCCCTCAAGATCTCTCTCAAAAGTTGAAAGATTTTGGCCTTGAGAATCAAAATATAACAGGGCTTCACTTTTCCCCTATAATAGGGAGTTGGCATCTTTCCCCTTCTACGGGCGTCAATTATTTTTTGTGGGCGGCTCGCTCTTAGTTTTTTCGTCTAGTAGAAATACGTAAAGCAATTAAACCTAAGAATAAGAAAAACAAATATTGTATAATAACAAAATATATGTTATAAATATTTATAAATGTATATCAGGAGGTGCCATGCGTACTTTATTTATTATCCTCTTAGGATTATCTCTTTCAACGATTGTTCAAAGTGCTAATCTTCCTCAGCCACCGGCGGAGAAAGTTGTCGCTCATCCCTCAAAGGAAGAGGCTCCTCCTTCTAATACGATTTGCGATCCTAAAGAAATGTCCAAAATGCCTGAAACGTTTTATTAATGATTTTTAAGAGAAATGTGCGTATATTATTCTTAGAACAAAACAGGGGGGGTAATCTATGACCATTTTTGATGAAACTAACCTCCTTTCTGAGGAAGAGCGGACATCCTTTTATGGTATTTTAAGCCTTCACGGTCACGAGTCTGATCATTTTCTGTTAGAAGTTGAGGAAGATCAAGGCCCTATGGATATGAATGACATTAACTATGTTATTATTGTTAAGACAAAAGCAACCCATTTAGGACATCAAAAGTCAAAGACATATTCTAGCCGTGCGGGTTCTGGTACCTGGCTTGCTGAATTTGAAGAAGATCTAAAGAAAGGATACTTTACGGGGGAGTGAAGTCAGTTTGTTCCTGACGTATAAATCGGAAAATGATGACAGAGTTCTTCAACCTTCTCACGGGTGTTGATTTCACAAGATTTGACATCCTCAAGGACATCGGCAATCCAGTGACCAATCTGTTGAAATTCCTTAACGCCAAAGCCACGGCTTGTCCCCACAGGTGTTCCCAGACGAATTCCTGAGGTTTGAGTAGGGGGCAATGGATCAAAAGGGATCGCATTTTTATTACAAGTAAGGCCCGCATCTTCAAGCTTATTTTCAGCTTCAGCACCCGTAATTCTAAAAGGACGCAAATCGACGAGAAGTAAATGGCAATCGGTTCCTTTTGTAATGATATCTAATCCGCGTTCTTTTAAAGTTTCTGAAAGAGCACGCGCGTTTTCAATAATAGCTTGGGTATAGGTTTTAAAATTTGGCTCCAAATCTTCTTTAAAGGCCACAGCTTTGGCAGCAATCACATGCATGAGAGGGCCTCCTTGAAGGCCAGGGAAAATAGCACTGTTAATTTTTTTACCGAGCTCGAGGTCATTACTTAAAATCATCCCGCCACGCGGTCCCCGTAAGGTTTTGTGGGTTGTTGTTGTGACCACATGAGCATGGGGGAGAGGGGAGGGAAATTCCCCTCCCGCCACGAGTCCCGCAAAGTGAGCCATATCTACCATGAGAAGGGCTCCCACTTCATCTGCAATCTCTCGAAACAAAGAAAAATCGATGGTGCGAGGATAGGCGGACCCTCCTGCAATAATTAATTTTGGACGGTGAGTAAGGGCTTGCGTTCGAACATCTTCATAATCAATTAGATGGGTTTCACGATGAACTCCATAACTTGCTACCTTAAACCATTTGCCAGAAAGATTAACCTTTGATCCATGGGTGAGGTGCCCCCCGGCTGCGAGAGACATTCCAAGGATTGTATCCTCGGGGCTTAGAAACGCTAAGAAGATAGCTTGATTCGCTTGGGAGCCCGAATGAGGCTGGACATTGGCATAGGTACAGTTAAAAAGAGCACACGCCCGTTCAATCGCAAGTCGTTCTGCTTGATCGACCCATTCACATCCGCCATAGTAGCGTTTACCTGGATATCCCTCCGCATACTTGTTTGTCATCACGGACCCTTGTGCCTCAAGAACAGCTCTTGAAACAATGTTTTCGGAAGCTATCAACTCGATTTGATTTTGTTGCCGCTTTAGCTCTCCTTGAATAGCAGAAAAAAGGGAAGGATCCGCTTCAGAGAGGGGCGTTGTAAAAAATTTTGTGTTGTTAACCATTCCTAAAGAGCTCTCCCCTAAAATATGAATAAGATCCAAGAACCCTATCAGATGGATATTTAAGAATCTAGTGGAGTTATCACATGAAAGAAGAAGAAGTTCGCCAACGTGTCAAAGCCTTAAGAGGGTTTTATATGGACATCATTTGGTTTGTCCTTGGCAATGCCCTTTTTATCTTTATTTGGTTGGCTTTTGATAGAAGGGGAGCATTTTGGCCTAAATACATTTTCCTTGTATGGGGGGCTACTTTGCTTGTAGAAGCCTATCGTAAAGGGATTTTGGATTTTTTTTCTTCACGCATTTCTTTCTTAACTCCAGAATGGGAAGAAGAAAAAATTGATCAGCTCATAGGGCCTCGTTACGATCAGCGAAAGATTCGCCTCCATAGGGATAGGCGGAGGTAGGGCCTGAGGTTTATTCTAGAAAAAAGAAAGCAGAAAGAACACAAAAGAGAAAGCTGGTGGAAGTTTGAGAATCCTATCCTCCAACGGCCTTCGCATATTTAACGGCCTTTGATGAAAGCATCTTAAAAACCACAAAGGACATAATCTTTTGAAACCATCCTTGAGGAGCCACTCCAATAGCTTTACAAAAAAGAGCCATCGCTCTTTCAATATGGATTTTTTTGTAGCAGCTATAGACTCCCTTACTATATACTTGTGTATAATGGTGGCGACTATAGAGTCCTCTTTCATTATTGGCAATGTAGTAAGCAAAGGGAAGTTCATCGTCCTGACTTCCAAAAAGGCGGGAAAAAGTCACTTTAAAGCGCTTTAAGAGATTTAGCTTTTCCTTATATTGATAGCGTTGGAGATGAGTATAAAAAAGCTTGTAATGGCGCAATTCATCGGCGGCAATTTTACCACAAATATGCTTTAAGAGAGGTTCATCTGTTGCATCTTTCATAGCCATGTAAAAACTACTGGTTCCTATTTCAACCATACAGCGGGTAAGAAGTTCTGCTGCACGAGATCCTCGGATGGATTCGGTGGCCTCAACGTCAATGGGAAATCCTTCGACATAAGCTTTAAAACGTTCTTCAAAATCAAAGGAAGGATCAGCCAATTTAATCCATTTGGCGAGAACCTTGCCATGCTTGACTTCGTCTTTTACCCACCATTCAATTTCTCTATGAAAAATATCATCGCCTGAAAAAACATTTTTAAGATAAAGCCCATAATCGGAACTATTATGCTCAATAACGCTTCCGGCTTTGATAATACGTAAAATTTCTGGGTTTATTTTTTGAGGATCAAATAAGGACCAGTCTATATCATCAAATTTCCATTTTTCAGACATCGTTCTTCATTCTTATCTAAAGCTCTTGATAAAATTCTCTTAATACTGGCTCACATTATACGGAAAAGTTTAATATTTAGTTAAACCCCTTTTTGATGACTTACAATTTCCATGAGTTTAATGCGAGCGATCTCTAAGTTTTGATCAAATTGTTTGCGTTCCTCAAGAGTCTTACTGTCAGCAACATCTTCAAGCAAATTTTTAATTTCAATTTCTAAAGCGGCTCTATCAATGGCTTCAAGAGACGTAGCTGCCGGCACAAGCGCTACACATCTTTCAGACGTAATTTCAGAAAATCCGCCCTCGACAAAAATTCTAACGAGAATTTTTTCTTCTTCATAAACTGTAATAACACCTGGGCGCAAGAGAGTAAGTAGAGGAGCATGATGGGGTAAAACGCCAATATCCCCTTCTAAGCCTGGGATAACAACCATACTTACTTCTTGATCAAATAACACTTTTTCAGGGGAAACGAGAGTGAAAGGAAGAGTTATCATAAGCTTACGCAGCCTCTTTCGCTGAACGCTGAGCTTTTTGAACGGCCTCTTCAATTGTTCCTACCATATAAAAGGCCATTTCAGGCAAATGATCATAAGTGCCCTCCACAATACCCTTAAAACCTGCGATGGTGTCCTCCAGGCGTACAAAAACGCCTGGCGTTCCCGTAAAGACTTCGGCGACATGAAAAGGCTGGGAAAGAAAACGTTGAATTTTCCGGGCTCTTGCAACGGTTAGTTTATCATCTTCCGAAAGTTCATCCATCCCTAAGATAGCAATAATATCTTGCAATGATTTATAAGTTTGAAGAACTTTTTGAACATCCCGCGCAACTGTATAATGTTCCTCTCCTACAATGCGCGGATCTAAAATGCGTGAAGTGGAATCCAAGGGATCCACAGCCGGATAAATACCAAGTTCAGCAATTTGTCGACTTAAAACAGTTGTGGCATCCAAGAAAGAGAAAGTGGTTGCGGGAGCAGGGTCCGTCAAGTCATCGGCTGGGACGTAAATCGCTTGCACACTGGTAATGGAGCCTTTGGTCGTTGAGGTAATTCTTTCTTGCAATTCTCCTAATTCCGTAGAAAGAGTCGGTTGGTATCCCACTGCAGAAGGGATACGACCTAATAAAGCTGAAACTTCTGCCCCCGCTTGGGTAAAGCGAAAGATATTGTCAACAAAAAAGAGGACATCTTGTCCTTCTTGATCTCGGAAATATTCAGCAACTGTAAGACCCGAAAGGGCAACCCGTGAACGGGCACCAGGCGGTTCGTTCATTTGCCCATAAACTAATGCGGCCTTTGAATTACCTTTTTCAAGATCAATAACTCCAGATTCGATCATTTCATGATAAAGGTCATTGCCTTCGCGTGTGCGTTCTCCAACTCCTGCAAAAACAGAATAGCCACCATGAGCTTTGGCAATATTGTTGATGAGCTCCATAATGATAACTGTTTTCCCTACACCTGCACCCCCAAAAAGACCAATCTTGCCACCTCTTACATAAGGAGCTAAAAGATCGACAACTTTAATACCGGTTACAAGAACTTCCATTTCAGTGGACTGATCCATAAATTTTGGCGCCTCTCTATGGATGGGGAGGTATTCAGTTGCTTTAATGGGCCCCAGATCATCAATAGGTTCCCCTATAACATTCATAATGCGGCCTAAGGTTCCTGGACCCACAGGAACTCGAATGGGGTTGCCCGTATCTGTAACTTCCTGCCCTCGCACGAGACCTTCGGTCGCATCCATAGCAATCGTCCGCACTGTTTGTTCGCCCAGATGTTGAGCCACTTCTAAGACAAGACGCTTGCCATCATTCTGCGTTTCGAGCGCATTTTGAATTTCAGGAAGAACGCCTTCAAAAGAGACGTCTACAACGGGGCCAATAACCTGAGTAACCCTCCCCTTTAATGCTTTTTTTGCCATATCTATCTCCTCTTCTCAGCTTAGGGCTTCAGCCCCAGAAATAATTTCAATCAGTTCACGTGTGATCTGAGCTTGGCGTGTCCGATTATAAGTTAATGTCAGTTTACGAATGATATCGCCTGCATTACGACTCGCGCTGTCCATGGCCGTCATTCGAGCCCCTTGTTCACTTGCAGCATTCTCTAACAAAGCATCGTAAATTTGTACGGCAACATTTTGGGGAAGCAGTTGTGTCAAGATAGCTTCCTCAGAGGGTTCATATTCAAAAATGGCTTTTTGAGTTTTTACATCTGTGGAGAGAGACTCGAGAGGGTCAAGCTTCACGGGTATGATTTGTTGGGTTGTAACTTCTTGAGAGATAACAGACTTAAAATGATTATAAACGATCGTACAAACATCAAAAAGCCCGTCTTTATACATTTGTAGCAAACTATCGGCAATACGTTGAGCTTCGGGAAAATGAAGTCGTGGAACACCCACTTCCGTAAATGATTCAACGATTAATGAACCGTATTCTCGAGAGAGCATGTCTTTTCCTTTACGACCTACACAAAGAAGCTTTACGGTTTGACCTTCTGCTTGGAAAGACGCAATCAATTTGCGGGTGTAACGAAGGGTGGATGAATTAAAAGGACCACAGAGACCTCGATCGGAAGTGGCCACAAGAATAAGGTGGGTATCTGCCTTGCCCGTTCCTGTCAACAAAGGGTGAGGAGACTCTAAAGCTTGAACACTGGCAGCCAAATCTCGGAGGATTTGTCGCATCAAGCGAGCATAAGGGCGGCCCGCTTCCACACGTTCTTGAGCGCGTCTTAATTTAGCTCCGGCCACCATTTTCATGGCAAGAGTAATTTTTTGTGTTGATTGAACTGATTTTCTGCGATCGCGCAGTGTCTTTAGTGTTGTCATTAGACAAAAATTTTTACAAAGTTTTTAAAGAAAGCATGAAGCTTTTCTTCTATTTTTTCCGTTATTACTTTTTCTGTCCGGAGAGATTCTAAAATGTCAGGGTGCTCAAAACGTATCGCTTTCAATGCAGCCTGCTCAAAACGGTTGACATCATTAACAGGCAATTCATCCAAATATCCCTTCACGCCGGCATATATAGCCACGACTTGCTCTTCCACAGGCATAGGAGAATATTGAGGTTGCTTCATGAGCTCTGTTAGCCGGCTTCCTCGGTTAAGAAGTCTCTGGGTGGATGCATCAAGGTCTGATGCAAACTGAGCAAAAGCGGCTATTTCTCGATATTGAGCGAGCTCGAGCTTAATGCTTCCAGCGACTTGCTTCATGGCTTTAATTTGAGCTGCCGATCCGACACGACTTACGGAAAGACCCACGTTAATTGCAGGTCGAATCCCTTTGTAGAAAAGGTCTGTTTCTAAGAAAATTTGTCCATCTGTAATTGAAATCACGTTGGTTGGAATATACGCCGAAACATCACCCGCTTGAGTTTCGATAATAGGAAGAGCGGTCAATGATCCACCTCCTTTTTCATCATTCAACTTAGCGGCGCGCTCTAAGAGCCGGGAATGAAGGTAAAAAACATCACCCGGGTAGGCTTCTCTTCCGGGAGGTCGTCTTAAAAGAAGGGACATTTGGCGATAAGCCACGGCTTGTTTTGAAAGGTCGTCATAAACGATCAGGGCATGGCTTGAACGATCGCGGAAATATTCACCCATTGCGCACCCCGTATAAGGTGCCAGAAACTGCAGAGGAGCAGGGTCAGACGCTGTGGCAGCTACCACGATGGTGTATTCCATGGCGCCTCTTTCTTCGAGCGCTTTAACAATCTGCGCAACGGTTGACCGTTTTTGGCCAATCGCTACATACACGCAATACAGTTTTTTGGACTCGTCCGCACCCTTGTTAGCTTCTCCTTGATTAAGAATGGCATCAATCGCAAGCGCTGTTTTTCCGGTTTGCCGATCACCAATAATAAGTTCTCGTTGTCCACGGCCAATAGGAACGAGGGAATCCACGGCCTTAAGGCCTGTTTGCATCGGCTCATACACAGATCGTCGGGCAATAATACCAGGAGCTTTAACTTCGACACGAGACATTTCGACCTCTTTAAGAGGTCCCTTCCCATCAATGGGGTTACCAAGGGCATCAACCACCCGTCCTAAAAGGCCGCGTCCAACGGGGGTTTCGACAATACGACCTGTTCGCTTGACCGTATCTCCTTCTCGGATTTCTCTATCTTCTCCAAAGATAACGATACCGACGTTGTCTTTTTCAAGGTTAAGGGCCATTCCCCGAATCCCACAGGAAAACTCGACCAATTCACCCGCTTGAACCAGATCAAGACCCCAAACCCGCGCGATACCGTCACCCACTGAAATGACTTGCCCTACTTCTGCAACTTCAGCTTTTTCATCAAAAGTGGAAATTTGCTTTTTTAAAATTGATGAAATTTCAGCGACTTGCAGTTCCATTGCTTACCCTTTCATTGCTGTTCGAAGCTTATTAAGTTGTGTCCTAAGAGATGCGTCAATCATCTGCGAGCCAAGGTGGAGAACGACCCCTGCCAAAAGATTTTCTTTGACTTCTTGGCGTAAGGAAATATCTTTGCCTAATTGGCTTTTTAAAGATTGTTGAAGGGATTCCATTTCTTTTTGCGTAAGCTCAGAGGCTGTTTCTAAAACGCCTTCTCGAGTGCCTTCTGCCCACTGGGTAAGGGCTGAAAATTCTTCTAGACTTGGTTTTAAATGAGAAAGACGACGGTTTTGACATAAAACCATCAAGAATCGCCTCATCAAACTTCCAAGCTTTAAGGAAACCCCCAAACTTTCCACAATGTGACGCTGGGGCTGAAGAGGAAGGGTGGGGTTGACAACTTGGGACCATGCCTGAGGCTCTTTTTGAAGAGAGTGTTGGAGAAGAGCAGCTTCTTTTAAGACGGAGGGGAGAGTTTGTTGTTCTTGGGCAAGACTAAAAAGAACGCCCCCATAGCGTTTTGCAATTTCACCCCGTCTTGTCTCAACATGTGACACGGACACTGCCTCTTGAATTTATTTAAGTTTTTTAATGATGTACCATATTGGGCCTGGGCTGACAACAGGGCTTGTTGCGAACGTATTTTTGATAGAAAGAAAGTCCCTTTCTAAAAGGAATTCTTAAATCTTGTACCTCTTACAAGAGATGAATATCCCTTAAAATACTTTTCATTCCATTAAATATTTCTTTAGAAGTTTGGATATAGTCTCATATTAGCTATTAAAAAGGAGAAAACAATGAAACTAAATTTATGTTGTCGAGCTCTTCTATTTTTATGCTTTTTTAAGCTATTAGATGCTCCATCCTGTTCTGCTTGCAAGAGAAATTCGGATTGCCATAAGGGGGAGAGTTGCTCGACAGTTAGACTCCCCGTGGACAAAAAAGTTTGTTGTAAGAAAGATTCAATTTGCAATGGGGTTTGCTGTGGGAAGGGAGAAAAATGCCATATCCTCGCAAGCGGCCACAAAATTTGTTGTAAGAAATGCAATGGGGTTTGCTGTGAGAAGGGGGAGACATGCCTGCCGGTTATACCCGGAGGAGGCTACCTGACTTGTTGTAAGAAAACTTCATTTTGCCAGGGAGGAGACGACATGCTGGTTTGCTGTGCGTTTGGTAATTCCTGTCAGTGGGATGGAGCTAAAGGATTTAATACCTGCCTCCCTGATTAAAAAATACGCCTTCAAATTGGACTCTGTGTCCTTTTTTTAAAAGAGGGATTATTGTGAAGAAGCTGATAAATTAGAATAAAAAAGAAAAAACCTTCTTAGGTTTCATCTGGTTTTGAAAAAATAGTTTAATAATCCCCCCTTTTTATTATTACTTATCTTTAAAGCCTTAAAAGCGCCGTTTTTTCTTTAAAAGACCCGTTTCCACAGGCGTCAAAGTAACCGAATTTGTGAGTGTATCGACTTCTTTTAAAAGGACTGTTAAAGGGTCACCGAGGGTAAATGTACGTCGATGGCGCCGGCCGATCAGACGGTGCTTTCGTTCCTCGTAATAATAAAAATCATCTGACAAAGCAGCCATGGGGATAAGGCCATCAGCGCCTGAGTATTCAAGGGTAACGAAAAGCCCAAAGGACGTCACCCCACTGATTCTTCCTTCAAAGGTTTCTCCAACCTTATCTTTGAGGTAAACAGTGACGTATCGCTCAGTAGCAGCGCGCTCTGCAGCGGCAGCTCGTCTTTCCGTAAAGGAAACTTGTTCGCCCATTGCACTCAAATCAGCATCTTTATGAAGCCCGTCATTGCCGAGTTTCAAAGCTGTAATGAGGCTCCGGTGAACAATAATATCAGCATATCGCCGAATGGGGGAAGTGAAATGGCTATACTTTTTTAAGCTTAACCCAAAATGACCAATGTTTTCAGGGTGGTAAAGCGCTTGGGCTTGGGTTCTTAGTGTGAGTTGACTGATGAGTTCTTGATGAGGTGTTCCATGAGCCGCTTTTAAAAGATGTAAAAAAGAACGAGGCGTTACAGCTTGAGATTTAGGAAAGGAAAAGCCTAATCCTTCCACAAGTTCCCGGAAGATAAATATTTTTTCTGGGCTGGGGACATCATGGATGCGATAAATGCAGGGAGCTCTAAGGGTTTCTAACTGTTGAGCAGCAGCCACATTGGCAAGAATCATGAATTCTTCAATGAGGCGATGGCTGTTCAGGCGGGGTCGCGGATGAATATCTTGAATATGGCCTTCCTCATCCAAAATGACTTGTTTTTCTGGGATTTCAAGGTCAAGCGTTCCCCGAAACTCTCTGGCCTTTTTCAAAAGAGCATACGCGCCATAAAGAGGCTTGATCACAGAATCAAGAAGAGGAGCTGTCTGAGTATCTGTGTTTCCATCAATCGCTTTTTGGACTTGAGAATAGGTGAGACGCTCTACGGATTGCATGATGCCTCTGACAAATTGATGGTGTTTAAGCCGTCCTTTTTTATCGAGCCATAGGTGAACGGCAAAACAAGCTTTGTCTTCTTTAGGCCTTAAGGAACATAGGTCGTTCGAAAGCGCTTCGGGGAGCATGGGAACTACTCTGTCCGGGAAATAGACCGAATTCCCTCGGAGATAAGCTTCCTTATCCAGGGCGCTCTCCGGCTTCACATAATGGGAAACATCGGCAATGGCGACCATGAGGTGCCATCCTTCTTCTTCCTGCTGAGCCCACACCGCATCATCAAAGTCGCGCGCATCTTCTCCATCGATGGTGACAAAAGGGATAGATCTTAAATCTTCGCGACCTTCCAAAGAAAGGGAGCGGACGTTCTCGGCCTCTTGAAGGGCCTCTTCTGGAAATTCATAAGGGATGCCTTCTTGATAAATGGAGATCAGGCTAATCGTATGGGGATCCTCCAAATTTCCTAATGTCTTAAGGACTTTCGCTTTTTGGGTTCGCAATTGAGAGCGGAGTTCTGCAAGGACAAGCTCTCCCTCTTTGACAGGAGATTTTGGATCAAGGAGGGATAGATCCTTTTGCCGTCTACGATCGCAGGGCTGAAAATAAAGTTGTCCCCGGCTTTTTATAATGGCTCCCACTAAGATGGGGGATTGTTCCACGATTTTTTTTATAAGGTGAGCTGTATAATATCCGTCCTGAGAGAGCTTTACACGAACCAAAAGACGATCGCCCGCTTTAATATTTCCCGCTTTCTTATCCGTCAAGATAATGGGGAAAGTGTTTGCTGCAGTCTCAACAGGGGTTAAGAGAACTTCACCCTCTTCTGAAAGCTCGGGAGAAACATCAACGAGAAGGACAGGGGGGAGGTGGTCAGAGGCACGAAACTTTTGTTTATGCTTGAAGAGCCTGGGCTGCTTCGGTTCCTTTGAAACCTCACAATGACGATCTTCTTTGTCATTGCGAGCAGAGCGAAGCAAGCCAGACTTTTTTTTCTTTTGAGAAGCCAGAAGATGTTTACCCTTTTTTGCCACGGCCAGCTTTCGTTTTCTTAGTAGGAGCTTTCTTAGTAGGAGCTTTCTTAGGAGGAGCGCCTCTCCTCGGGGGCGCAGCTTTTTTGGCTTCAATAAGCTCGATAGCGCGCGTCAGATCAATAGTCAGAACATCATCTGTTTTCTTGAGAGAGGCAAAAATATTTTCATATTTTACATAAGGACCAAAACGTCCGATGGCGGCTGTGATAGTCTCTTTTGTATCGGGGTGAATTCCTACAACGCGAGGAAGAGCAGAAAGGGATATGGCTTCTTCAAGCGTAATCGTTTCAGGAGAAGTTCCTGCGGCAAGAGAAACGCGTTTAGGCTTTTCCTTTTTCGAGGGAGCTTCGCCCCATTGAAGATAAAATCCATAAGGTCCTTTCTTTACGGTAATGGGCAATCCGGATGTAGGATCTGTTCCTAAAGTTCTTTCAAAGGGTTCTCCATGAGAGGGATCTTGTCCATCTTCCGCGGCAATAAGAGGGCGCGTATATTTACACTCTGGATAGTTGGAGCAGCCAATAAAGGCTCCAAATTTACTCAGACGTAGGCCTAACTGACCCTTTTCACAACGGGGACAAATATGGGGATCTTTGCCATCTTCAAGAGGAGGAAAGAGAAAAGGGTCTAAATCCTCTTGAAGCTGTTCAAGAACTTGCTGGATTTTAAGATCTTTTGCTTTATCAATCGCCTCATGGAAAGCCCCCCAAAATTGATTTAAAACATCTTTCCAGAAAAGTTCACCGTTTGAGATTTCATCGAGTTGCTCTTCAAGGTGAGCGGTAAAATCATATTCCACATAGGTCCGAAAATAATTCAACAAGAAGGCGGTGACGATTCTGCCGCGATCTTCTGGAAAGAGAACTTTTTTCTCAAGTCGGACATACTTTCGCTCTTGAAGGACCTGCAGGATGCGAGCGTAGGTAGAAGGTCGACCAATTCCCAGTTCTTCCATTTTCTTGACAAGGCTGGCTTCCGAGTACCGTGGGGGGGGTTGGGTGAAATGTTGCTCAGGCAGAATTTTTTGCTTATCAACCGCTTCTTTTTCGCGAAGGGAGGGAAGGAGCTTATTTTCCTCTTCTTCTGTTTGATCTTCATCGAGGCTTTCTCTGTAAAGCGTTAAAAAGCCATCAAAAGCAAGGATAGAACCGGTTGCTCGAAGGATAATATCTTTCCCTTGATTGGTGACATCAACGGCTGTTTGATCCATCTCAGCGCTTGCCATTTGGGAAGCCATCATTCGTTTCCAAATGAGCTCATAAAGTCGAGAAAGGTCTTTATCTAAATATTGAGAAACATCTTGTGGTTTACGAACTAAGTCTGTAGGGCGGATGGCTTCATGGGCTTCCTGGGCATTTTTAGCTTTGGTTTTATATTGACGGGGATTCTCGGGAAGATATTTATTCCCATAGGTTTTATCGATGATGGTGCGACAAGCTGCAAGTGCACTTGCTTCCACCTGGGTGCTGTCTGTACGCATATAGGTAATTAGACCTGTTGTTTCCCCCCCAACAGTCACTCCTTCGTAAAGTTTTTGGGCAAGTTGCATCGTCTTTTTCGGGCTAAATCCTAGTTTCCGAGACGCTTCTTGTTGCAATGTTGATGTGGTAAAGGGCGGCCGCGGATGGCGCTGGACGCGCTTTTTTTCAATGGATTCAACATGATATGTTCCAGCTTCAATTTTCCGCTCAGCAGCGCGGGCTTCTTTTTCATTACCGAGAGAAAACTTGTGCAGTTTCTCCCCTTCCAAATGGGTGAGGCGAGCTTTAAAAGGTTTTTTTTCTTCCGTTAAAAAATCGACCTCAATGGTCCAGTATTCTTGAGACTTAAAAGATTCAATCTCGTGTTCCCGATCAACCACAAGACGCAAGGCGACCGATTGAACACGCCCGGCAGAGCGGCTCCCGGGGAGCTTACGCCAGAGAATTGGTGAGAGAGTGAACCCTACAAGATAATCAAGACTCAGGCGGGCCAAATAGGCATCTACGAGCTGGTTGTCGATTTCTCGAGGATGAGCAAGAGCCTCAGCTACTGTTTCCTTAGTGATAGCATTAAAAGCAATCCGCTGAGATTTCACCTTTTTTAAAACCCCTTTTTGGGAGAGGATTTCTTGAATGTGCCAAGAAATAGCTTCTCCTTCTCGATCGGGGTCAGTTGCAAGATAAAGGTGGTCGGCTCCCTTCAGGGCGGTCGCAATCGCATCAATATGCTTTTTGGAACGTTCGTCAACCTCCCAACTCATAGCAAAACCTTCGTCTGGTTTTACAGAACCGTCTTTGGAAATTAAATCGCGCACGTGACCGTAGCTTGCAAGGACAGTGTAGTCCTTGCCTAAATATTTCTCTATTGTTTTTGCCTTTGACGGGGACTCAACGACAACAACGTTCATATACTTTTCCATTCTTCCTTAAGGGAAACCTTGCCGCCGGGAAGGCGTTCAAGGCGTCCTGCAATTTCCATCTCGAGGAGGGCAACCCACACATCAGATGCCGACAACTGACATTCTCGGATCAGTTCGTCAATACTTATCGGAACATAACTTAAATTTTCGTTAAGAATGCAGCGAACCTTGCTTAAGGAAAGGGAAGGGCGATTTTCTTCAAAGGGAGAGGGAAGTTCTTCGAGGCGTAAGGATGTTAAGGGGGAGATTTCCTGTTCAATATCTTCAAGAGTTTCCACGAGAATAGCTCCATTTTTGATCAAGTGATTACATCCTCTGGCTCGAGGGTCAAGAGGGTGGCCGGGGATGGCAAAGACCTCTCGTCCTTGCTCCAAAGCACAACGGGCTGTGATTAAAGATCCTGATTTAAGAGCGGCTTCAACAACCAAAATGCCTCGAGAAAGCCCTGAAATAATTCGATTACGTCGTGGAAAAAGAGTCGCTTGGGGTTGGGTTCCCAAAGGAGATTCGGCAAGCAGAACACCTTCTTCCCCAATTTGGGTGTAAAGGGCTTGATTTTCAGGGGGATAAATTTGATCAAGGCCGCCAGCCAGTGCCGCTATCGTTCCCTGTGAAAGACTTCCCTGATGGGCGGCTGCGTCGATACCTCGTGCGAGGCCAGAAGAAATCACCCAGCCTTGTTTGCCTAGCCCCTCAGCAAATTGATAGGCCATTTTTTTGCCCATGGCAGAAGCATTCCGAGCCCCAACAATCGCAAAAAGGGGCATTTGAAGAAGCTCAAGCCTTCCTTTAACGGTGAGAACGGGGGGGGCAGAATCGATATGGCGGAGGAGGCTTGGATAAAAAGAATCTTCCCATGTCAGGATCTCAGCGCCATAGGCGCGTGTGGCGAGGAGTTCTTGCTCAACCTCGGTAAGGGGCGCGATTTTTAAGGGGCGCTTGAGTCCGCCTTGCGTCGCAAGTTCGGGCAATGCTATGAGAGCTTCTCGTGGAGTTTTATATTTGTTGAGAAGGCGATAAAAAGTGAGCGGCCCAACGTTTTCAGACCGCGCGAGTTGAAGCCAGCTAAGAAGGTTCTCATCTGACTTAAGAGGGGCTTGGAGGGCTGGTTTCGCCAATTTTTGGTTCTCTCCCTGTAATTAAGCGGCCTATATTAAGACGGTGGCTCCACACAAGAATAAGAGCCAGAGTTAAGCAGGTAATGACAAGATCTTCACCTCTTAAGAAGAAAGTGTAAAGGGGACTTAAAATGATGGTGATCAAGGAGGCTAAAGACGAATATCGGGTGGTAAAAGCAACCACAAGCCAAGTGACCAGGCAGGCAAGAGCAAGAGGCCAGCTTAAGATGAAAATAGCTCCAAAGGCGGTTGCGATACCTTTCCCCCCCCGAAACCCAAGCCAAATGGGCCAGATATGACCGATGACAGCTAAAATGGCGGCGACCTGGATAAGAGGAGGGGTAAAGATTAAGGCAAACAAAACCGCAAGACTTCCCTTAAGAATATCGAGAATAAGGGTGAGAATAGCGGCCTCTTTATGGCCGGAACGTAAAATATTTGTGGCCCCTATATTGTGGGATCCTACTGTACGGGGGTCAGGAAGTTTAAAGAGTTGACTGACAAAAAGCCCCCAGGGAAGGGAGCCTAAAAGATAAGCAATCACAAGAATAAGGACTTCAGCGAAGGTATTGTGGATCATAATGTCGCTTCCCGCGTCCTCGCGAGCCCCCCATAGGAGGTGTCTTGATCGAGAAAGCTAAAAAGAGCATAGCTTCGAAGCATTTTAGTCAAAGCATAGGGTTTCATTTAAATATTGCCACTCATAATTTTCCTAAATTCTTACTTATCTCTCCCTCTTCCACAACCCCAAAAATGTGATATTATTGAAAGCATCTAAGAGCAGGCTATAAAACGAATGTCATTGAAACCAAAACTTATCCTGTTATTTGTGACCTATATGATAGGTGTAAACGCGCAAGAGTCAGATATTCCACAAGGGCTTGTTCCTCCCCTTTATTTAAATCCCTCACCAGAATCAACCTTAGAGCAGAGGTTGGGACGAGAAAGCGATGGTTCATCGGGAAATAGCAATTCTTGTGGGGCCTGCGGATCTTAGAAATACTCCTACAATACGCGGTGTCCCCACAACTACCTTTCTTGAATATTTTGGTGGTCTTCGCTCCAACTGCATAGGGCTTTTCCGTCATTATTAAAACCTGATGCATTTACAGAAATGAGGGTGTTGTGATTATCACGTATTGGATTTTAATTTTTCTCAAAAGAAAAAATTAGGTCACTGTTAGTAATTGGTCCCAATCTTGCGTAAATGAGGAGCTCTTCCATGATGATTTTGGTTGCCAGGAATTATATAAGCCTTGACTTCCAAAAATGAGGGAATCTCTTCCATACCGCTGATTTAGTTTGTCAATTGTAGCTAATAAATATTTTCGCTT
>JBEPVR010000006.1:0-33554 GCA_041690915.1 Alphaproteobacteria bacterium | reverse complement strand
TTAAACTTTATCTAAAATTCTTGCAAACTCTTACATTTTAATGCGGTGACCCTGGTCTTTCAAAAGAAAAGGGGCCATGTTAAAGAAGTTCCATGATAACATCTCCTCATTTTCCCTCTTTTGGAATCGATTTTCTTTTAGAAAATAAGACTCTTATTCATGGGTTTTCTCAGAAAAAAATTGGAGTTCTGACAAATCAAAGTGCTCTTACAAAAAATTATACTCCTTCAGCTTATGCTTTAAAGAAACAGTTAGGAGCCTCCTTAAAGTGTATTTTCACCCCTGAACATGGGTGGAGTGGATTCGTTCCAGAGGGAGTGAAGGTGAGTCATGAAGTTGATCTTCATTTAGGCATACCCGTCTATAGCTTATACGGAGGTAACAAAGTAAATTTCCGCGAAGTTAACATAGACACTCTCATCATTGATCTCCAGGATGTAGGTTTGCGGTGTTATACGTATACAGCAACGTGCGCGAAAGTATTGGAAGCCTGTTCTGACTCTTCCCTCGAGATTATTGTTTGTGATCGTCCAAATCCTCTCGGCTCTCACCGCAAAGGGCCAATGCTGGAGCCTCATTTCCGCTCGTTTGTAGGGTATTTGGATGTCGTCTTTCAACATGGTCAAACGATAGGAGAGCTCCTCTGGGCTTTCAATCAGTCATTAGACGACAGGAAATTACCTCTCACCGTTATTTCCAGCCAACATGATCACACCCCTTATGAATACCCATGGATTCCCCCTTCCCCTAACCTTCCCTCTTGGGATTCAGTTCTCCTCTATCCAGCTCTCGTCTTATTGGAAGGAACAAATATTTCGGAAGGGAGAGGCACAAGCCTCCCCTTTACTTGTGTTGGAGCTCCCCAGGTAAATCATCATGAGCTTGTAGATTTTATAAATGAAGTGGAGGGTGTTCGAGCAAGACCTCTTGTTTTTACACCCCAATCCGGAGAATATAGAGGAAAAAAATGCCAAGGAGCCCAACTTTTCATAACGGACTTCAACAAGCTCGACGCTTTCTCTTTAGGATTAAAGCTTCTAGGGTTTTTGAGAAAATATTATTCTCTCTTCGAATGGACTGAAATGATGGATGAAAAACCTGGATACTTTATAGACTATTTGCTAGGAACACCCTCTTTTCGGAAGAGCCTTGATGAAATTCTTCTGTAATCATGTCTTGCAGTTTTATAAATTTATGCTTACATAGCAAAGGAGGGCTGCTGTGGGATGCGTTAAGCGTGCATTTCCCTGGGGCCGATAAGATCCTTAAGGGAGCTGTTTCTGCCGAGATCCGTGGATCTTGGCATATGGCACCCACCTGCATACGCGGGCCACACGAGGATAAATATCGCTGACGGTCTTTTACGGCGCCCTCTTCTTTATGACAAGGACTGCCTCCATGCCCGCTTCTCAAAAGAAATTGATGCGTGTTGTTATGAAGGAGAAACGTAAGTCGCTTTTTCAAAATCACCTTGATGCTAGTGAAAAAGTTATCCTTCACTTTTTTGATTTTTTTAATTTACCCCCTGATACCTTGATTGGGGGCTATTGGCCGATGGGGAGCGAGCTTGATATCAGATCTCTCTTGAACAAACTTACCGAAAAGAGATTCAAGTGTGCACTTCCCTGTATCACATCGAAAGGACTTATTTTTCGAGAATGGACACCTTCCACACCCCTTGAAAAAGGAATATTTCAAGCTCTTGAACCAACTCCCTCAGCACCTATTATGACCCCCCTTGTTCTTCTTGTTCCTCTTTTAGCTTTTGATAAGAAAGGCCATCGGCTAGGTTATGGTCAAGGGCATTTTGATCGGTTTTTCCACCACCATAAAGTTCTAACAATTGGGGTGGGTTTTAAGGAACAAGAAGTTGAAAAAATTCCTCATCAACCCCACGATTTTGCATTGGATTATATTTTGACTGAAGAAGGAGTGATGGATTGTAAGCCACAATGACGAAAATTATCTAATACGACTCCTCAACACGGTGAGGAGCTTGAAGGCCTTCCTCTAACCATTTGAGAGCGTCTTTCCAATTATGCTTTTCTTCCAATTCAAGACGACTCAAAAGTTGGTAAACATGGGTGGTGGGATTCTGTTTTAAAAGTTCCGTTAAAAAAACGCGAGCTTCCCCCCAAAGTTTAGCATTAAGAGCCATACGGGCTAAGAATAAAAGACTTTCCGCATGTTGGGGATTATTTTTTACAAGGGTTTGAGCTTCTTGAAAAGCGCTCATATCATCACGAGGTTCGGCAATTTTAAGATATAAATCTCCAAGAATTTGAGTAGGATTTAAACTCCACGTCGCCTCGAGTGCCGTTAAAGCATAGGTTATATGACCTTGCTTCTGTAAAAGGGGAGCAAGAACCATTGTAGCTTCAGCGAGGCTTGGATCTAAGGAATGAGCTTGCCTCAAAAAAACCTCCTTTTGAGCTAAAGAGATTTTAGGTTGAAGAGACTGCTGGTATTGAACGAATGCGATCTGTTTTTTACTTTGCTCTGGCGTAAGATAACCCAAGTCTTCTAACCGAAGGATAAGAGTCTCTGCTTTCTCCCACTTCTTGTGTTCCCGCGTCAAAGCTAAAAGATGCTTGAGAACCCACGGAGATGTAGGAGAAAATTTTTCAGCATGCTTTAAAAGATCATAGGCTGATTTAAGATCCCCCCGATGGATCGCCGCACGGATTTGCCCTTTCAATCCTAAGAAAGTAGTGGAAGAGTTTTTTGTAAGAGCCATGAAACACTTTTCAGCCTCAAGATGGTTTTCAGCTCTTTCAAATGCATTTCCTGACACCCAAAGGAAAAAAGGATTGTCTGTAAAGTTGTGTGCTCCTTTTTTTTGATGGGGAAGAGCACCCGAAAAAGTTTCAGCTTCATAAGAGGAGAGGAGCTCTAACAGTTCAAACTCAGCTTTTCTCTTTCGAGAACGTTGAAAAAAAGAGAACCATTTTACGGGCATTCCCAAAAGCCAGGAAATCCCACAGCCAAATAAAATAATGATGAGAAGAACAAAAAGGAAAATGAGAAAGGCTAAGAGAGCTGTAAGCTGAATGTCATATCCAAGCCAGACAATTTCAACGATGCCTGGATCTTGAAGAGATAAAAGACCCAATGAAGAAAGAGCTAAAGCGAGAACGAGAATAAATAAAATCCATTTCATTGATGTTTAGCCTTCCGTAAGTTCTATGATAAGCTTTTTAATTATTATTTCGAGTGTAAGTCGATTCTGCGCTAATATTTTCCATGAAGAAAGCTCCGTCTTTTCTTGAGGAGAAAGCTTTTCAAAAAAATCCATAGCTTTTGCAATGTCATGATCGCTTAGAGCTTTTTGAACATCTTCAATTCTTGCCCCTTGATAATCACCTTTTGCATCCAGCTTTCGAATACGGATAAGAGATTTTATCTTTCTTTTAACACGCTCCCATAGGGAAAGAGGTTGAGAAGAAGAAACGCTTAATAAAGCCTCAAGTTGGGAATAAGTCTTGCTCTCCTTTATAGGGTTGAGCGTAACCAAAAGTCCTTGTGCCCATGGAGCTGAGTTTCTTTGAAGAAATACGGTTAAGGTTTCCACAGGAATCCATCCTTCTAAAATAGCTCTCAAAACCTCAACAACAACAAGTTTGGGCGGCGTCAGTAAGATTTCTTGTTGCTGGTTCATCCTATTTTCCAAGGCCGTCAGGCGATCTGAAAATAGTTTTAATTCTTCTTGAGGAGGAGAAAGAGGCTTTTCAAGGAGTTGAGTGGCTGGGAGGGTTGAAGAAGTCTGAATGAGACTTATGGGCTGACTTATCTCCTTTTCCACATACCGCTTCCATAGAATAAAAATGGAGAGAACCAAAAGGATGACAAGAGTTACAAAAATAAAAACTTTTTTAAGTGAATCGGGTGATTGAACCCAAGAGAGCCATTGGGCGTTATTTGGTTTGGTGTTTTTCTTCATCAAAATATCCCATCATATTCTGTGCCGCTGGTTGAGGGCTTATCCATATTTTTTGCCACCCGAGGGATCTCGCTTTTTCAGCAACCTCATGACTTAAGCATACGGCTGTCATTCGGGAAACGATTCTCTCAAATGCATTCTTATTTATGAGATTAACAAAAATAGTGGTTGTATGGGGAGAAAAAAACATCACATGAGAAATTTTTTTGTTTTGAAGATCAAAAAGAAGAGTCTCAGAAAAATTTTTGGCTTCTTGTATGCGATAAACAATGTGTCGTTCAGCCTCAAACCCCTTCGCTCTTAACTCTTTAACAATATTGCCTTTCATAACTTCACCCGAGAGATGGCAAAGAATCCCTTTTTTGGGATGGGTATGACGGAGAACAAGGTCTATCAACTCCTGAGTTCTCCCGGAAGCACTTAATACGTTTGAAAACCCCAATCGTTGGGCAAGAGTGGCCGTTTGATCCCCAACCCCATAAAGAGGAATTTTTTTAAGCTCTTCTTTTGTTTCAATGGCTCGGAGGGCATTTTTACTAGTGATAATTAAAGCTTGAGGCGTTTTTAAAAGGGGAAGAGAAAAAAAGTGAGGCTCAAAAAGAGGATAAAGAAGGGAGTCAATTCTTTTGGATTGCAAAATTTTGGCAAGAGGAAGAGCGTCCACGAGAGGGCGGATTAAAAGGACACGAAGCATGCTTTCTCCTGAAGCAACCGGGCGGCTTCTTGACCAATAGCCGCAGGGTGTAAAGCAACTCCTTCGTGAGAAATAAAACGCATATTATGTCCCTGAGGGTCACTGATCATGCCTTTGAGAAAAAGAGTCTCTCCTTCTACTATTCCATAAGCTGCAATAGGAGTCCTACACGAACCGTTTAAAGCTTTCATAAAAGCTCGCTCCGCAGTGACGGCTTGAAAGGTAGATTGATGATTCAGAGGAATCAACAACTCGAGAGCATCAGGATCCCCCTCCCGACATTGAATGCCAATTGCGCCTTGCGCAACAGCAGGGAGAAATTCCTCAAGAGAGAGAATTTGAGTGGCTTTTTCCAAAAGACCTAAGCGTTTTAATCCAGCTACCGCAAGAAGAGTGGCCTCTATTTCTCCCTTTTCAATCTTTAAAAGACGGGCTTGAACGTTTCCTCTTAAAGGAACAGCTTGAAAGTGAGGAAATTTTTGGAGAACAAGAGCTTGCCTACGTAATGAAGATGTTCCAAAGAGAGCCCCTGGCGGAAAATCTTCTAATAACTGACCATGTCTTGTCATCAGAGCATCTCTTGGATCTTCCCGTTCAAGCATCGCAGGAACGATTAAGCCTGGAGGGAACTCAGCAGCCATATCTTTCATTGAATGAACCGCAAGATCAACGATTCCTTTTAAAAGAGCATGTTCTATTTCCTTGGTAAAAAGTGACTTACCTCCCATGTCAATAAGACTGCGTTCAACAATGCTATCTCCTGTGGTTTTCATGGGCACCATTTCGAGTCGCCCTTTGAGAGCAGGGTGATGAACTTCAAGAGCCCTCACTACCTCTTGAGTCTGAATTAAAGATAAGGGACTCTCTCTTGTTCCAATACGAAAAGTTTTGTTCTTCATTCGTATTAACTTTTCCCAACCACCATCGCTACCTCTCCGAAAGGGAGAGGAAACAATTTAGTAATTTTGTTAACCACAAGGTGTATGAGGGCCATTGTATTCATTCCTTACCACTGTTTTGCTGGATTGTTTCGGCTCTTATGCAGCCTCAAAATGACGACAACTTACTGTTTTATATATAAAAAACAGAGGCCCTATCCAAAAGCGGGGTGAGATATATTTAATCTTCTTCTAACCATCTGGCAATGTTTTTAGCATAATAGGTGAGAATTATATCTGCTCCTGCCCGTCGAAAAGCCGTCATGATTTCTAAAACTGTTTGTTTCTCATGAATCCAATTCCGTTCTGCAGCTGCTTTAATCATACTATATTCCCCACTTGTGTGATAAGCAGCAAGAGGAATAAAAGGATAGGCTTTCTTAATACGATAAAGAATATCAAGGTAGGTATGACCAGGTTTCACCATTAATATGTCTGCACCCTCTTCAATATCAAAAGCCGCCTCTCGCAGGGCTTCATGCGCATTAGAAGAGTCCATTTGATAGGTTTGCCTATCCCCTAAAATAGGATTTCCTTCTGTGGCTTGACGGAACGGACCATAAAGAGCTGAAGCATACTTAACCGCATAGCTCATAATAGGAATATGAGTATACTTTTCTTGATCGAGAGTTTGACGAATATACCCAACCATACCATCTACCATCCCGCTAGGAGCCACAATGTCCGCTCCCGCTTCAGCTAAGCTCATCGCCTGCGCCCCAAGAATTTCGAGTGTCGCATCATTGTCAATATCATGACCTTTTTTCTGTTGATGGATAATTCCACAATGGCCATGATCCGTATATTGGCAAAAGCAAAGGTCGGCAATAAGAACCAAGTCGGGACAAAGTGATTTTATTTCATGAATAGCTTTTTGAACAATCCCGTCTTTCTGAGAAGCCGCTGATCCTCGCTCATCCTTTAAAGAAGGAATCCCAAAAAGAATCAGACTTTTAATTCCTAATTCTTTTATTTCCTTTATTTCCTTTTTAAGACAGGAGAGGCTTAGCTGATAAGACCCAGGCATGGAAGAAAGAGGAACAGGTTCAGATATTCCTTCTTTAACAAACAAAGGAAGAACAAATTGCTCCTTATGGAGTCGCATTTCTCTCGTGAGGTGGCGCACAGAGGAAGTTTGACGAAGCCGCCTAAGTCGGGTTGTGGGGAAAGAGGACACTTTTAAAATCCTTCTCAATAATGATTGAAAACCGTTCCAATAACATATTGCAAGGGCGATTTAATTCTTATGGAACATTAATTGCCACGTCAAGGTGCTGATGGGGTCATCTCAAAGGCCTACCCCAGTGCAGGAAGAATTATCCCTCGGAAGGAGGGGGTATTAGAGTTCGCTGGTTTCTTTGTTGCTGCCGCTCACGTATATCGTAGGGTGTTAGTTTCTTAACAACAGGCTTTTTTCCGGGCACTCCTTTACCAGAATTGTGAACAGGCGCGCGAGGAGTTAGAGGAGGAACGGAAGGAACTTGTTTGTTGGAAACCATACATACTTCCTTCCGACATTGGGAGCCCGCAGGACAACATTTATCAGCGCAACACAAGGATTTAGAAGGACAGCAGACATGTGGGTTTGTTGCACCATGGGGGGTAATACAATAAGTCCAAGGAGGATCGTCACAACTAACACAGTCATATGGACAATCAGAATCACAAAGATGTCCAAACGCTATCCCTTTTAAAGTCAAGAGAAATATAAAAGCTAATATAAAAAAGGGTTTATGCATAAAGTTCCCCTGCACAAATTTAATGTTTTTTATTAAAAAATAAAATTACATACATTAAAATGTGGGTCAAGCTGTCTCATTTTTCTAGAATCTATTTGTGAGATTGTAAGAACAGAGACACAACAACACGCTTTGTCATCAGAGTTTGGGCCACGAAAAACCGTTTACATGAGGTACTATAATCAGTGGGACTTTAAAGAAAAATTTAACTCACCCGTTTTAGCGTATCCTCAAGCGAAAGTTCGAACTTTTCTCCCGTGCGGCGATTTTTCAATTCACATTGGCCCGAAATCACGCTACGAGGACCAATGATGATCTGCCAGGGAAGGCCGATGAGATCCATATCCGCAAATTTGGCTCCGGGCGCCATGTCACGATCATCATAAAGGACCTCCACACTTGCCTGAAGAAGTTTTGTATAAAGATCTTCACATAACTGGGAGCAGGCCTCGTCTTTAACTTTAAGATTCAAAAGGCCAACCTTAAAGGGAGCGACACTTTCAGGCCATTTGATGCCTTCATCATCATGGTGGGCTTCAATGATGGCTCCTACAAGGCGAGAAATTCCAATCCCATAGGATCCCATCTCAACAGGAATTTGCTTGCCATCAGGGCCCATCACATAAGCTCCAAAAGGCACAGAATACTTCGTCCCAAAATAAAATACGTGCCCCACTTCAATTCCTCGAGCTGTCTTGAGTCGTTCTGGGGGAACAGGACAAAGTTTAGGGTCGTGAAGCTCATCAGCTGCAGCATAAAGGGTTTGCAAGCGATCGAGGGTAAGGGTGTTGACATCTAAGTTTTCATAATCCACATCATAGAAGATCTCGCTCTCACCGGTTTCGGCTAAAATTTGAAATTCATGACTAAGGGTACCTCCAATGGCACCCGACGAAGCGCGGACAGGGATGGCAGTGAGATCCATGCGAGCGAAAGTCTGAACATACGCTTCAAGCATAGCTTGATAAGAAGCTTTTGCTCCTTCGATTGTGAGGTCAAAAGAATAGTTATCTTTCATCAAAAATTCCCTTCCCCGCATAACACCAAACCGGGGGCGAATTTCATCTCGAAACTTCCATTGAATATTGTAAAAACGTTTGGGAAGATCTCGATAGCTTTTGATATAGCGAGCAAAAATATCTGTGATGACTTCTTCAGCTGTTGGACCATAAAGCATTTCCCGCTCATGACGATCTTTCATACGGAGCATTTCTTTGCCATAATCTTGATAACGTCCACTTTTCTCCCAAAGCTCTGCTGGTTGAATTGTTGGCATCAGAACTTCAAGGCTTCCGACGCGGTCCTGTTCCTCACGAACAATTTGAGCGATATTCTGGAGAACTTTCAGGCCTAAAGGAAGCCATGTGTAGATCCCAGAGGTAACTTGTGTAATCATTCCTGATCGCAACATCAAACGATGAGAAGCAATTTGAGCTTCTTGAGGCGTTTCCCTTAATGTAGGATAGAAAAAAACGGAGGATCGCATATTATTTATCTCCTTAAAGCCTAAACTCTTCCCCTAAATAAACACGCCGGACACCCACATCTGAAACAATTTCCTCAGGAATTCCTTCTTTGAGAACCATCCCCTCGTTAATAATATAGGCCCGATCCACAATGCCGAGGGTATCTCGAACATTATGATCAGTGATTAAAACACCAATATTTTTATCTTTAAGATGAGAAATGAGATTCCGTATTTCTGCAACAGCAATGGGATCAATACCAGCTAAGGGCTCATCAAGTAACATAAAGTGAGGGTTACTAGCAAGCGCGCGTGCAATTTCAGTGCGTCGTCTTTCTCCTCCGGATAAAGCAAGAGCAGGGGCGTGACGAAGGTGCTTGATAGAAAATTCATCGAGGAGCATTTCAAGGCGTTCTTCTCGTTGATCGTAATCAGGCTCTACAAGCTCTAAAATAGCTTTGATATTGTTTTCAACAGAAAGACCACGAAAAATTGACGTTTCTTGGGGGAGATATCCAATACCAAGGCGAGCTCTTCGGTACATGGGAAGGCGTGTAATGTCATAATTATCTAAAAAGACAGATCCCGAATCGGCTTTAATTAACCCGGTAATAATAGAAAAGCAGGTCGTTTTTCCTGCGCCGTTGGGGCCTAAAAGACCCACGGCTTCTCCTCGCTTGACATAAAGATTAACGTCTTCAACGACAACACGTCGAGCATAAGATTTGCGTAAATTTTGAGCTCTGAGCCCGTCTCCCAAGGGAGCTTTATTTTCTGAAGAAGATGTCATAGCATAACTATATATTTGATTAAGGGGATGGATTCTGATTCGTTTTAGCAGAAGTGGAGAAGATCTGTCCACCTTCGTGCTCGCTAAAGGAGTTTTCTTCTGGCTCAGGCTCTTTTTCTTTCAATTTTTTTGCATCTTTTGGGTAGATAATCCCTGAAATGCGTTTTGCAGGGCCTGTTTGAGAAGCTCCAGGGAGAGTGGGGTATATTTCAGCAAAATTTGTATTTAGATTTTGAATTCCGTGTTCTCCTTGAATAACATTTCCCCCTTGAATGACCTTAACATTTTCGAAAACTTCAACGATGTGCGTCTGGGCAGAGTAGTGTCCGCGCTTGCCCGTTATAATCCCTTTTGGGCCAGAAGCTAACACATTCCCTTCCGCTTCCACCCGATCGAGCGTCAATGTTTCTTTACCATCTTGTGTTTTTTCAGGAGAGGATTTGAAAAAAGCTACAAGAGTGTCTGCTTGCACCATTTCTTTCTTATCAGGGAATATGGCCATAGCCTTTCCACGCGCAATTCCTTTGTTCTTAGAATGCCAATATTCAATGGAATCCCTAGCGGTTAGAGTTTCTTTTGGTGTTACAATTTTTAAATTTCCTCCTGTCATGAGGACGCGATCGAGAGCCAAATCATAGATAGCATGTTCACCATAAGCTGTTTCAGTGGGGGATTCCATGCGGACATGACCGTCTGCTGTCACGGATGTAATATCTCGGTCTTTGGTGAAATAAACGGTCAGGACATCCCCAAAAACCGTATTTGTGCCTTTTTGGGCTTTAGCATCACCGGTTGCAACACACTTTTGCGCGACTTCATCACAGACCACTGACTTTTCCGCGTCAATAATAAGGGGGGAATCGTCTTTGTTATTATTGAGTTGATCTAAGACTTGTGCCTGGCACAAAGATGTGCTGGCCCAAAAAGACAGAAAATAAAAAAGTTTATTACTCATCAGATTCCTTTTGATTTTCTTTATGCTTTTTCATCGAAGACTTATGGATAACAACTTGGGAACGCCCTTTCAGTGTGATCACTTTTTTCCCCTCCTGACCGCGGCTTTCTATCTTAAAACCTTCACCCCTAATCTTGCCAGTGGAGCCTTCGCCTTCAATATAACTATTTCCTTCGATTGTCTTGTCATCAATTCTTACCTGGGCTTCTTTCGTTTGGACGTGATACCCATCTGTACTGGTGAGGTTTACATCTCCTTTTAAACTCAAGACTTTTGTTTCACTGTTATAATGTCCTTCTTTTGCCTTTAAGTTAAAAGTTTGTCCTTCTACCATCGTCATGGAGCCAGTAGGGTTAACAAGATTTGTAAGGTTTTCTGATTGCTCTTTCGCCCAATCTGCGTCCACACGAAAGGGTTGACCCTTTGCATCTGTAGAGAGGTAATGAGGATTTACCATACGATTTTCTCGAATTTCAGGCTGAGAGGGATCGATGAAGACAACTTCTTTCTTATCTAGGGAAAGAACATAAGGCCATCCGATAGCAAATCCTACAGACATGAGAATTCCGATTGGGAGGATAACTCTCATTAAACTTACATAACGAGAATAACTTTTGGGGATAATAGACTTCATTTACGCAAGGCCTTCCCTTAAACAATCATGAAGACGCAAAAGACCTACCAGCTGATTTGTCGTCTCTTCAAGGACGAATAAGTCAGTGATCGATTTGCGATTCATGAATCCTAAGGCTTCTACCGCAAAAGAAGATGAAAAAATTGTTTTAGGAGAGGGAGTCATTACACTTTCAACTTTTTGGCTTAAAAGCAGGGGACTCATATGACGACGTAAATCTCCATCCGTAATAATGCCAATAAGTTTTTTTTCATCCTCTAAAACGCCAATGCACCCGAAGCCTTTTTCTGTCATGACGACAAGAGCTTCACTCATTAAAGTCCCTTTCAAGACAAGAGGAAGCTCTTTATAAGGGCGCATCATATCAAAGACATGCAAAAGTTTGCGACCCAAACGTCCCCCAGGGTGAAGGTTTTTGAAGTCCTTTTCAGAAAATCCTTTGCGTTTCAAAAGAGTAACAGCAAGAGCATCTCCAAGGGCAAGCATAAGAGTGGTTGAGGTCGTAGGGGCAAGTCCCATAGGACACGCTTCGGAGAAAGAAGGAAGGAGAAGGGTATAAAGGGCCGCTTTTGAAAGAAGACTGTCTGCCTTACACGTGATGGCAATGATAGGAATATCAAAGCGTTTCGCGTAGTTGATCATATTGGCAAGCTCAGCCGTTTCCCCTGAAAGAGAAAGCATAATGAGAGTATCTTCAAGGGTGATCATTCCCAAATCCCCATGGCTAGCTTCGCTGGGGTGGATAAAAAATGCAGGCGTTCCTGTAGAAGAAAAAGTAGAGGCAATTTTATTGGCTATATGTCCGCTTTTTCCAATACCAGAAAGAATCACACGACCTTTTGTTTGCATTAAAAGATCTAAGGCTCCTTTAAAAGATCCGCCTAAGCTTTGAGCAAGTTGAAGAAGAGCTTCAGCTTCAAGATTTAAAACACGACGTGCTTCTACAAGATCATCTTGAGGAAAAAGAGGAGTGACAATTGCTTGCTGCATTAAAGAAGACGTCCTAAATTTTAATTTATTACACTTTTATTTCTTTATACTTAATGTTGAAAAATATCAACCTCATTCCATCCTTGAATATCAAGCTCACAACGAGCAGGAATAAATTCAAAGCAAGCTTTTGCAATGGACTCACGCCCCTCGCGTTTTAAAAGTTCTTGTAAAACGGCTTTAAGACGATGGAGATAAAGAACATCGGTGGCTGCATATTCCATTTGTTTGTCAGAAAGTTTTTCAGACCCCCAATCAGACGTTTGTTCGTTTTTTGAAATTTCTGCACTTAAAAGTTGTTTGCAAAGATCCTTTAAGCCGTGTTTATCTGTAAAAGTGCGAGAAAGCCTGGAAGCAATCTTTGTGCAAAAGAGCGGTAAGGCTTCAACCTTTAAATAATACTTTAAAATAGCATAATCAAACCGGGCAAAGTGATAAATTTTCTCTAAGTTTTTATCATTCAAAAGAGCCCTTAAATGAGGTGCTTCATAGGATGAATTTAAAGGAAAGTGAACAAGATGGCATTCGCCATCACCAGCGGATAGCTGAACAAGTGTCAGTCGATCACGTGGAATATAAAGCCCCATGGCTTCCGTATCGATTGCAACCGAATGGGTAAACTTAAGGGTGGGGGGGATATCCCCACGGTGATAATGAATCTTCATATTTTACCTTCACTAAGTTTGATATAAGGGTAGTATACCGCGAATTGGTGCCCAGGAGAAGACTCGAACTTCCACGAACTTTCATTCACTAGAACCTGAATCTAGCGCGTCTACCATTCCGCCACCTGGGCCTTTTGTTTTCGTTAAAGAGATTCAGGTTAAAAGTCAATAAGAGATGGGAAATACAACAAGTTCCTTTTGATCCTTATAAGGGGATATCATTTTTAAATACGCATCCTCACCTTTGGGATTTCATGAAAGACCCTTTAATCTGGCTTCACAGCCTCGTCGATGAGGGCTTGAATCAGGGGGTTTCTCCAAATGACATGTCGGTGCATCCCAAGCGTAATAAGACTTGGAACCAGCTCTTTAATTGTTTTCAAAGCCTGATTCTTTTCATTTTTCGTAGCTTTAGACTCTAATAAAACGTCAGCATTTGCAAGAACCGCTGCAACGGTTCCTTTTCTGAGCTTTTGATTTTGGATCTCTACAAAGTCCATATTATCTGGCAAAATATCTTCTGGTCTTATAGGGGGCATGGGTTTTTCCTCATTGTCACGTTCTTATATTAAAGGAAAAAGAAATGCGCACAATTACAATTTTTGGAGGATCAGGGTTTGTTGGACGGTATGTGGTTCAAAAGTTTGCTGATAAAGGCGATTTGATCCGTGTGGCTGTTCGAAACCCCATAGCGGCTCATTTTTTAAAGCCCCTGGGAGAAGTTGGCCAAATCATTCCTGTGCAAACGTCACTCCTCTCTTTAAAGGACCTCACTCGCGTTATTCGAGGAGCGGATATTGTTGTTAATCTTGTGGGAATTTTATATGAAAAAGGCCCTCAAACTTTTGAGGCTCTTCATGTGGAAGGGGCTCGTCGGGTAGCTGAAAAAGCGGCAGAGTTCGGTGTTTCAAGAGTTCTTCATATGTCTGCTTTGGGGGCTAATAAAAATTCTCGTTCTCGTTATGCGTCCACAAAAGCGCGAGGAGAAGAAGCCGTCTTAAAACATTTTCCCCAAGCAACAATTTTTAGGCCCAGTGTGATTTTTGGTCCTGATGATTCTTTTTTGAATCGATTTGCTCAAATGGCTCTTATTTCCCCTTTTCTTCCGCTGGTAGGAGGAGGTAAAAACCTTTTTCAGCCTATTTATGCGGGGGATGTGGCGGAATGTTTCCTTAAGGCCTCTTTGAATGCAGAAGCCCGGGGGAAAACCTATGAACTTGGGGGGCCTTCAATTTATACTTTTAAAGAACTTTTGGAGTTTCTTTTGAAAATCATTCACCACAAACGGTTTTTATTACCCCTCCCTTTTAGCCTTGCAAAAGGGATTGCAACGTTAACACAGTTTCTACCTACGCCTCCTTTGACACCTGATCAGGTAGAGCTTTTAAAACAGGATAACGTCATTTCATCTGATGCTCTTAAAGCTGAAAATTTAGGGGTTCATCTTAAAGCGCTGGCGGCTTTGGCCCCCCTTTATCTTGCGCGCTATGTCTCATAAGAAAGCTTTTAGCGGCCCCCGCGATCGTTATCAGGGTCTTTACCATTAAAGCGCCCGATGTTACCGAAGATTTGTTTTAGCACACTATCAGAATAGCCTGAAGTAGGCGTCGAACGATTAACGTGGGAGATGACCTGATGGTCTAGTTCTGTTAGGGAGTCAATGACAGTGACTTTCCCTTGTTCATCAAATTCAATGCGGGTGGTATTGCTTTTCAATACCAGAGGAGACAAAAACGCTCTTCTTTGAGTTGTTTCAGACATATAAAGCCAGGTTTTATTCCCAAAGGTAGAGACAGAAGAGGGTGTTCCTAAAAGCTCCGCTACTTGTTCTTTGGTGGTAATACCGACTTGAATGTGGGCCAATTGATCCGGCTCAATAAAATGACCACGATTATCATAAGTTGCACACCCTGTAAGGATGACAAGGAGGGTTAAAGATAGGTTAAAAACGCTTGATTTCAAGTTCATTTGTCAGTACGTGTTATGAATGCTCAACAAAATAAAGTATACCATGCCTATCGTTGTCTCCTCTGTCAACGCTTTCTGGAAAAGGACGCAGGGCGCTCAAGCAGAAGGGTTATGCCTTTCTGTTTTAAGCCAAGCTCGAACAACAATTTTGTACGAAAAATGGGGCGTACCTGATACTCTTGAGGGTCGTTTTGACTGCGCCTGCTTTCATATGGCTCTTCTGTTAAAATATCTGAAAGGAGACTTAGCTCAAGCCGTTTTTGATACTTTTTTTTTGTACACTGAATTGACTTTACGAGAAGAAGGCGTTAGCGACTTAAACGTTGGGAAACAAGTCAAAAAGTGTGCGAAGTTTTTTTATGGCGCCTTGAAGGCCTACCATAATGCTTTAGAAGACAAGAGGGGTTTGAAAGAAGCTCTTGTTCGTAATCTCTATGGAGGTATTTCTCCTCCTTCTCTTCACGATTTAATAGCATACACTCATGACTGCGAGCGCCTTTTAAAAGAGCAAGATTTTAACAAAAGATTTACGATTGAATGGCCCAAAGGATAAGTTAGATTGTAGATTGAACTCAGCTATTTTTTGGATCAATTGCTTCGTCGGGAGTAAATCCCTCCTCGCACGAAAAATCACATTTCTTCCCCTCACTCTTGATTTTGTTGTCCCTCTCGATACGCATTGAAGCGTATGGTCAAAAGTATAAAAGCTCAGGATAATGTAAAATAAGCAGATTTTGGTGACATGGGTATCCCTAAAGTGCGGCGTAAGAGCGCCTTATAGTGGCTTATACAAATGAACAAAGAAGCTTTTTATCCTGTTAAATCTCATCCAACGAGTGCAATTCCCATAGAACTTTTAATAGTTGCAGCTTACTTTTTTGAGAGGGATTGCTTTTGAATCGTAATCCTTTTAATAGTGTGATTTTATTGTATGAGAAAGGGATAAGTAAAAACATGGCTAACTCGAGTTTTCGGTTCGCAAAAGATCTGTTACTGCAATTTCACGTGTTGATGCCCCTCATTATGTTATTGGGTGTGGGATTAGTGTTTTTTCCATTTGGGTTTAGTCAAGTAGGGTTAATCGAAGAATGGGGAGAACTCGGTGTCTTTACCGAACATGGCCCCATATCTTTCATTACAAAGCATAGTCCGTTTGCAGCTTTTCGAATGCGCCCTTTAAATATGCTTCCTGCTTCTCTTGGCTACCAGTTGGATCCGGATTCCTTTTTTTATTGGCACACTATCCTTTTTTTATCTATATGGCTCAAGGGCATTGGGTTGGCATTCATTTTGTGGTGGCTTTATCCTCAACGATGGATTGCAATCTTGGGTGGTCTTTTGCTTATGGTTTATCCAGCTGATACGATGCAGCTTGTATTTCGTTCAATTCATATAAATAGCGCAGTTGCATCTACGCTCTGTGCCGTTGCCCTCTTGTTATGGGCGTCTCAGGTCAAAGAACTATGGGCGCGAGCTATCTTGGCGTGTTGCGCTTCTGTCCTATTTCTTTGTGCCTGTCTTATCTATGAGGCAGCAATTCTTTTAGCCCCGATACCACTTTTGCTTTGGTGGGCAAAATATGGTATTCGGGATGGTTGGCGAACTCTCAAAATACAAAGAATTGTTGTACTTTTCTGGTTTATCACAATATTGATAGAATTGGGTTATTTGCTCTGGATAAGTGGTGATCCCGATCTCTATCAAAGCTCATTTAGTAATCCCTCAGGAAATATTTTGAACACGATCTTCCAATATGCGCCAATGCTATTAACAGTAGGGTTTTATCGCACTTTTCTGCATAGCTGGTATGATGCCGGGCGCATGCTACTAACATTAGGTGATTGGGTTATTTTTTTGCCGATAGTGGTTCTTCCTATTCTGGTATTGGTTTTATGTTTGAAAGCAAAGGATTACGAGCCTGGCAATAAAACTTTACGGCTGGACTCGGGGCTTCTAACCCGCTGGTTGGTTGTCTCAATCTTAATTACTGCATTGGGATATTCTCCCTATCTTGTAGCATTATCACATATTTTGATTACACAACGGACTTATCTCTTCGCTGGAGTCGGTGGAGCATTGGTTTGCACAGCGCTTATAGCTATCTTACGGACGCGATTCAGATGGTTTGGTGCTGGAGTGGGGGGTGGCTTGTTATTGCTTGGCTTTGCCGCGCAATGGACACAATTTGCGCATTATAAAGTCATATCAGATCAACAGAAGGCCATCTTATCTGGCATCCTTGAAGCAGCACCACGTTTGGATTCTCAGCAAAATCTTTTAATAATTGATCATACAGGTAGTTTGGGAAGTACATGGATGCTACGTGGTGAAATTCTTAGCAGCGCGTTGACATACCTCTACGGTAAGAAAACAGAGGTCGTCATTTGCTTGGAGCCAGGGCTTGTGCGCAGTTCATTTGCGACAGATTCGGTTGGGCGTACGGGGCGGTGTGAAGAAGGACAAGATGCCTGGCAGATTGGGCAAGGAGCCCCGGGTTCTTTTTCTCTGCCCAAAACACACTTGGTCACCCTAATTATTGAACAAGATGGTCAGGTTCACCCCCACACAATCAATACAGACATACCCCCCGCAACCTCAAGTGAGCAAGCCCGGTGGTCAAAAGTTCTTGGCTGTTGGCCAGCAAAGGCTTGTCGTGGTGAGTCTCAAAGAGGCCCTCTTCCGGATCACTTCGAATTTGATTTTGGGCAGTGGTGGAGTATGGAAAAACCAACCCCGGGAGTTGGCTGGCGAGATTCACAATGGATGGCTCCCGCATGGCAACCGCGGTCTTTTGCCTGGATAAACCAGCCTAAAAGTACCCTTCTTTTTCAGCTTGCCCCCCGGCCTGTGCCTTACTTACTGCACCTGGGTTTGGCACACATCATCAGTGAAGCAGCAAAAGAACGTTTAAAGGTTTATTTGAACGGTCATCCAATACATCATGAATGGCTCGATGCGATGCATGCGCAAGCGAAAATTAACCCGAGTTGGTTAAAAGAGGGCGTAAATGAGTTGCTCTTTCTTACAGACGTGGATCCTGCCCAGGGGGTTAGCCTTAGTGTAGAGTATGTTAAGGTGGAACCTCAGAAAATAGATTAGGGGATCTAAATACAAGCTAAAGATGAACTATTGTTAGTTGATAAACTTTTGTTGGAGAGCGAGAAACTGGGTTTTAAGAATAAGAATAACTCCTGAATATTATCGCATTCAAGTAGTCCAAATCATAGGTTCACCACGTTATTGACCTCTTGACTCTATGCCCTTAACGTGCAATCTATTCAATCTGAGATAACAATTTAGGAGTTTGCGCTGCATGTCTATTGATCATAATGTTAAGCCCGGAGTATTAAAAAATTGTCAAGTTTGCGGATCAGATTCCCTTGAACTGGTTCTCGACGTAGGGCACCAACCCTTGTGTGATAGTTTGCTTACAAAGCAACAGCTAGACGAGCATGAGACATACTATCCTTTGCGTCTACTCCGTTGCCCAATATGCACTCTTACCCAACTCGACTATGTGGTTGAAGGTTCTACGGTTTATCACCAAAATTATCCATATCGCACCGGCATCACCAATGAGCTTAAGCAATATCAAATCGCAATGGCAGATGAACTTACCCAGCTCTACAAGTTGGACGCCAAAGATTTGGTTGTCGACATCGGGTCTAATGACGGCACTTTACTAAGCGGTTTTAAGCAGAATGGCGCTAGGGTTTTAGGGGTTGAGCCCACGAATATCGCAAAAATAGCGCAAGAATCTGGAGTTGATACTGTCCAATCTTTCTTTAATAAGTCTGTGGCTTTAGACATTGTAGCCGATTATGGCAACGCCAGCTTGATCACTGCTTCTAATGTATTTGCGCATATGGCGCCGTTAGGCGATGTTATTCATGGTATTTATGAGCTGCTTAAGAAAGATGGTGTGTTTGTCTTGGAAAATCACTATCTTGTGGATGTATTACAAAAAGCTCAATACGATACAATCTACCATGAACACATCCGGACTTACACTCTTAAGTCTCTTGTGAAATTGTTTTCCTATTACAATATGACGGTATTTCATGCCGAGCGTGTATCCCGCTATGGTGGCAATATTCGTGTACATGTCTGTAAACAAGATTCCCATGCGATCAAACCATCAGTTGGCAACCTATTGCGAATGGAAGAAGAGTTGGGTCTCGATAAAGAAGCAATTTACGAGAATTTCCGACGACAAACATATGAATCTCGCAATCGGCTTCTTGATTATGCAGTGACAGCAGCTAATAAAGGCCAACAATTTGTCGGTAATTCTTGCCCGGGACGAGCCAACACATTGTTGCATTACTGCGATATTAATACCGGGCTCATGCCCTATATTGCTGAGCAGCCCACTTCCTTAAAAAAAGGTTTATATTCTCCTGGTAAACACATTCCCGTTGTTGATAATAGCATCTTGTTCAAGGATCAACCAGATTATGTTGTTCTGCTAGCTTGGCATTATGCTGAGCCTATTGTGGCGGATCTTCGACGCAGAGGTTTAAAATCAAAATTGATACAACCATTGCCAACATGCACTGTGCTTGACATATAAAACTTTGTGGAAGCTTTATAGATATGGCTAAAAAGGTTATTTCAATTATTATTCCTGTCTATAATGAGGAAAAAAATATAGAAAGAGCTTATAGAGCTGTGGTTGAGGAATTTAAAAAATTCCATGGTCTCGAATACGAGATTATCTTTACCGATAACCACAGCTCAGATGGGACATTTGAACAGCTGAAGAAAGTAGCGACTATAGATTCTCAAGTGCGTGTTTTACGTTTTGCACGCAATTTTGGTTTTCAGAGGTCCATTTTAACGGGCTATCGGTATGCAAGAGGTGATGCAGCGATTCAAATTGATTGTGACCTGGAAGATCCACCCAGTATGTTTTCTGAATTTATTCGGTTATGGCAGATGGGTCATGACGTTGTGGTTGGTATTCGCACTCAACGTTACGAAAAGCATTATATGATCGGCGTAATGAGGTGGGTTTGTTACAAACTTTTAGATAGGATATCTGAAATTCCTCATGAAATGGGTTCGGGCGACTTTCGGCTCATAGACCGTAGCATACTTAGCCACTTACATAATATTGATGATGCGCAACCATATATGCGTGGTCTCATTACCGAACTTGCAAGTAATCAAGTGGGGGTCCCTTATGCTCGGAATAAAAGAAAATTTGGTGAAAGCAAATTTCCGTTAAAACAGCTTATACGGTTGGCATTGGAAGGTATTTTTTCTTACTCCACTACGCCCCTTCGCGTAGCTTCTTATTTAGGAATTTTCATTGCCTTATTGACCGCAATTATGAGTAGCATTTACATTGTTTTGCGTGTCTTCTTTGCGCATCAGTGGCCGGCAGGTTTTACGACTACCGCCGTATTGATTTTATTTGGTATTAGCCTTAATTCTATATTTTTAGGGATTATGGGAGAGTATATTGGTAGGATTTATATTCAAATGCGGCGGCGTCCACTTACTATTATGGAAAAAACAATCAATATCGACCAATTTCAACCTGTTTTACCGATACGAGGAGCTATAAATGGTAGATTTTAATGAATCAAAAGATTCATACAAACGCACTATTGAAGAATCCCTTAATTTTAGTGGGAAGGGTCTTGATTTTTTTGTTGAAGTGAAAGCTAAAATTCTTAAAAAGATTAGCACTCAACGCCTCCCTCATATTGAAAAACCTCGGATTTTAGATATTGGTTGTGGTCATGGGTACCTACATGGCCATCTACCTAGTATTCAATTTGAAGTGGTTGGTGTTGAAGTAGCAGCTGACGTACTAGAACTGGCACGGGAGTCTAATCCTGATGTGTCGTACATAAGTTATGATGGCAACACTTTACCATTTCAACCACAATCCTTCGATATCGCAATTGCGATTTGTGTCATGCATCATGTTCCGCCAGCTCAGTGGAATTCTTTTTTAGAAGAAATGAAAAGAGTGGTAAAAGCAGAAGGAATGGTAATCATTTTTGAGCATAATCCCTACAATCCTTTAACACGTTCTGTCGTAGCGAACAATATTCTCGATAGAGATGCTGTTCTTTTGCGTCCTTCCGATTTAGAAAAGCGAATGATACAGTCGGGCTTCGGCGTTGCTAAAAGCCGTTTCTTTCTCTTCACACCATTTGCATCTTCTTTTTTTCGATGGGTAGATAAAATTCTAGGATGGTGCCCCCTGGGAGCGCAGTATTATACTATTGCAACAAGGTAATTTTTTAACAAGGTGAGAAAAGAATCATGAAAGTCGTTATTCTAGCAGGTGGATTAGGAACGCGGTTAGCGGAGGAAACTGATCGCATTCCTAAACCAATGGTTACTATTGGGTCAAAGCCAATTCTTTGGCATATTATGAAGAGTTATGAGCGACATGGCCTCACGGATTTTATTATTTGCGCAGGTTATAAAGCCAGCGCGATTGTTGAATATTTTGCTAACTACCAGCTCCACAACAGTAATTTAACCATCGATTTAGAGCAAAACACGACAACCTGTTTGAAACCCCCGGCTGAAAAATGGAAGGTAAGTATCATCGATACAGGGGAGAGAGCTGAAACAGGAGGGCGGCTATTGGCTATCCGAGATTATCTAGCTCCCGGTGAGACATTCTGTATGACATATGGGGATGGCCTTTCTGATGTCAAAATCAGAGATGTTATTGATTTTCACAAGAAAAGAGGATTTGAGGCTACACTCACTGCAGTTCGTCCTCCTTCTCGTTTTGGGGCTATTGACACTAATGATGGTCAAGTCCGTTCGTTTTCAGAAAAGCCTATAGCGGGAGAGAGTTATATTAATGGTGGTTTCTTTGTTTTAGAGCCTTCTGTGCTTGATCTCATTGAGGGGGAAAAAACTGTTTGGGAACATGGTCCTTTAGAAACTTTGGCTCAAAGAGGTAAATTAGGATCTTATAGTCACGATGGATTTTGGCACCCCATGGATACACTCCGTGATTGTAGATATTTGGAACAGCTATGGGCTTCTAATAAGGCTCCTTGGAAATAAAGGATAAAACAATTGACTATTCCTCTTAATCTTCCCTTTTGGAAGGGCCGTCGAGTCCTCCTTACTGGTCACACGGGCTTTAAAGGAGCTTGGCTTTCTTTACTTTTAGAGAACATGGGGGCAAAAGTGTTTGGTGTTTCCCTAGCGCCAAATACACATCCAAATCTTTACGAAGTACTCTCACCCTGGACAAATCTGAAATCTATCTTTTGTGATATACGTGATCGTAAAAAATTAGCAGATATCGTCACCGCTGTTAATCCTGAGATTGTTATACATATGGCTGCGCAACCCTTGGTTCGGGAGTCCTATCAAAGCCCTGTAGAAACCATTGAAACGAATGTTATGGGCACAGTCAATCTGTTAGATTCACTCCAATTAGTGGCGAATGTAACTGCTATTCTCATTGTCACAAGTGACAAGGTTTATGCGAATCACAGCAGTAATATGAATATGACTGAAGATAGTCCCCTTGGTGGGCATGATCCATATTCTGCATCAAAAGCGGCTGCTGAAATTGTAACTTATAGTTACGCTCAAAGTTTTTTTCTCAATCGCAATGTATCTGTATGTAGTGTTCGAGCAGGAAATGTTATCGGCGGAGGCGATTGGGCAAAGGACCGTATCATACCCGATTTATGGAGGGCTTACAGCAGCGGTCAGACAGTTGAACTTCGTTATCCCGAGGCTGTTCGCCCCTGGCAGCATGTTCTTGATCCGCTTTATGGTTACTTACGTTATTTGGAGTGTATGGTCTTTGCTCCTCAGGACCTCCCTCGGGCCCTTAATTTTGGCCCCCCAATGGAAACAATACGTACGGTTATGGAAGTAGCAGAGCGTTTTGCTGATTCCCTAAAGACTCAGCATCTTTGGACGATCAAAAAAACAGATGCGCAACTTCTCGAAAGCACATTTTTATCAATTGATTCTTCTTTAGCCAAATTGCAACTGGGGTGGAAATCCATGCTAGATGTAGATAGTGCTATTTTTTGGACTTGCAAATGGTACAAAGCCTTTAAAGATGGTCAAGATATGCTTCAATTTTCAAAAGGACAGATTGAAGACTACGTCAGTCTTGTGAATGCTGCCAGTATTTCTGGGAGTGTCGTAGAGAGACAACGAAAATATGCCTGAAGAAAACGGCGCTTACGACAATACCACAGAATCAGTTTTGGCTGTTGTTGGGGGTGGCCGCTGGGGTCGCGTTATCGTTTCCGTATTGGCAGAAATGAAGCTACCCTTTAGCCGTGTTGTCGTGGTATCCCGCGGCGGTTCACAAGCTATGGCTCGTTTATTGGATGCTCAAAAAACCATAACGCGTCTCCCTTTCAGCATGGTAGCTTCTATAGAAGAACTTCTTTTACTCAATAATGTAAAGGGAGCCGTTGTTGTTAATTCAGCACACCAGCATTTCAATACCAGTGCTCGCCTAATTGATCACGGTATAAATGTCCTGATTGAAAAACCCATTGTATTGTCAATCGACCATGCTCAAATTTTGCTCAATAAAGCCACCGCTTCTGGTGTTTGCCTTGTCCCAGGTCTGCAGTATCGCTTTTGTTCGTATTTGCATTATTTCGCTGAGAAGCTACTCAAATTTGGAAAGAAGCCTTACAACTTCTTTATCGAATGGTCTGACCAGGTTGGTGAGAGTCGCTATAATGAAGTAAAAACTTATGATTCCGCCATCAATGTTGCCCAAGATGTGATGCCGCACATATGGACAATTTTATCCACAATTTTTCCTGGTACACATATGAATATTGATAGTTGCCAGAGTGATCAAGAAGGTCGTTGTGCTGATTTTTCTATTTCGATGGAAGGTCAAGGGCGCGGGCGTGTTACTCTTGAGCGGGATGCTTGTCGGCGTCGGCGCATTATTTGCGTACAATTTGGTAAAAACGAGAGTCTCTCCATAGATTTCACTCAAGAACCAGGAACTATTTTATTGAATGGAAAAACCATTCTCGAGGATCCTAATTGGGGTAAGAAACAAAGGCCGCTGGCCCGCCAATTATGTTATTTTTTTTCTGTAATTGATAAAGGGGTTTCTGCGGATTGGGAGAGTCGCGCTTGTTTGGATTCAGTCTCTTTTTCTGAGAACGCATCTGTTTTATTGAGGATGCATCAAAAACAACTTTTATCATGTAATGGTTGATAATTTTGTTAGAAATAAATTTAGAAGCATCGTTTTATATGGTTCCTAGACTCTTGTCCCTCCTCCGCGACAGCGTAGGCCCCTCTAGGCTTGATAAATTATTAGAGTGGTACCTTTTAGGAGAACAGTATTTTGTTTTGGCTCAAACTGATAGATAGGATATTCTTTTGTTGAATGTCGGCACTAAATTTCTTTTTGTTGGGCTTTTTAATTCCATATTAGCATACGGGGTTATTTTTTTTTGTATGTACAAACTAAATTATAACCCCGTAGGCAGTAATATTACAGGATATGCCATAGGTTTGTTTTTTTCTTATTTTCTAAACAGAAAATTTACCTTTAAAAGTCAAGGAAAAAAAATACCAGAAATTACAAACTTTTTATTATGTTTTTTCATTTCTTATGGCGTAAGTCTTTGTCTTCTTCAGGTCCTTATTAGTGTTGCATTGAACCCAGGGATCAGTCAACTCCTATCGGGTGCTGGCTATGTTCTGACTTCTTTTGTTTTAAACAAGTGGGTTGTATTTAAGAGATAGGTAAAAAGCACTCCTCTGTAAAATTTTTGGTCCTTCATTTTTTTTAGAAGCCAGAAATTTAAAGAGCTTTAAATATGCTTAGGGGTTGACCTAGTCAGGGAGATGGTTTAGGAAAAACTATTATTCATATGTACTTTAAAGGCTCATTAATGCACATAATAATATTATCAGGAGGCGTCGGAAGTCGACTGTGGCCTGTATCCCGGGAGCTTCATCCTAAACCATTTATGAAAATGAGAGATGGACAGAGTTTTTTGCAGAAAGCTTATCTGCGGAGTATTAAAATACCCTCTATAAAAAGCATAACGACAGTAACGAGCAATGAATTATTGCTAAAAACGAAAGAAGAGTATAAAAAATCTTGTGATGATTTAAATAAAAGAATTGATGTTAATTACATCGTAGAACCTTTTGGAAGAAATACAGCTGCAGCAATTGCATTAGCCGCTAAAGAAGTGTCAGATTTATATGGTGAAGATGCCATAATGCTTGTTCTTCCCTCTGACCATATCATTCAAAATGAGACATCCTTTCTCGAAGCTGTTAAAGAAGCAGAAGCCTTAGCAAAGCGGGGCGAAATCGTTACTTTTGGAATTAAACCAAATTCACCTGAAATAGGATATGGCTATATTGAAGCGAACGGCAATAAGGTCCTTCGGTTTATTGAAAAACCTTCATTAGAACAAGCAAAAACATACCTTGCATCAAATAATTTTCTATGGAATTCAGGTATGTTTTGCTTTTCTTGTGAATCAATTCTTTGCGAAATGGCATTACATTGCCCCGATATTCTATCTGCAACAATAGATTGTTTAAAAAAATCAAAGATAATTAAGGGCTCTAGCTCGAGAAATAACTATATTGATTCCTTAACATTCGCCAATGTGCCTGAGAATTCCATAGATTACGCTATTATGGAAAAAACAAATAAGGCAGCCGTTGTGCCTTGTGATTTTGGTTGGAGTGATATTGGAACGTGGAGCGCTTTCAGCGAATTAATGGATTCAGATTCTAATGGAAATAATATTAATGGAGATGTTATTATTCATAATGTAAGTAATTGTTACATTGAAAGCCCTGATCGAGTCATTGGGGCAGTTGGTGTGGAAAACTTAATTATTGTAGATACTTCTGACGCTTTGTTGATTGCAGATAAAAGAAGTTCACAAGACGTAAAAAATATTTTCAATCAGCTGAAGGACATTGGAAACGAAGCTCATAAATTACACAAGACTGTTCAAAGGCCCTGGGGAACTTTTACCATTGTGGAGGAAGGTCCTGGTTTTAAGATAAAACGTATCGAAGTAAATCCAGAAGCTAGCTTAAGTTTACAAATGCATAATCATCGAGCAGAACATTGGGTGATTATTGGAGGGACGGCCAAAATCATTAATGGTGAGGATGAATTCATCCTAGAAGCCAATCAATCGACGTATGTTCCTATAGGAAATAAGCATCGCTTGACAAATCCTGGAACAGAAAAGCTCATCTTAATCGAGATTCAAACAGGATCTTACCTAGGAGAAGATGACATTATCCGCTTTGATGATATTTATGGAAGAATAGTCCATGCAGCCTAAAACAACTTGTTTTAAAGCCTATGATATACGTGGCCAAGTGCCAAATGATTTAGATCAAAACTTGGCTTATCTTATAGGGCGGGCTTATGCAAAAATAATTAATCCAGGAACTGTCGTTGTTGGATACGATATTCGCTTAGAGAGCCCAGATCTGACCAAATCCTTGATAAAGGGGCTCAACAGAGAAGGTGTGAATGTTATTGATATTGGACTCTGCGGCACAGAGGAAGTCTATTTTCATACATTTGACAAACAGGCTCGAGGTGTTGGGGGTGGCATAATGATTACGGCCAGCCATAACCCCAAAGGGTATAACGGAATGAAGCTCGTTCGTGAATGTAGCATTCCTATATCTGGGGATTCAGGTTTAACTGATATTTATAATCAAGTTGTAGAAATGCGTAAATTAAGTAATGATGCTTCAGATAGGGTAGCTGCTGGCTTAATAATAAAGGAAGAAGATAAATCAAATTATATTTCTCATCTTCTGAGTTATATTAATGCTGATCCCCTCAAGCCTCTTAAAATAGTTGTCAACCCAGGAAATGGATCTGCTGGGTTAATTATTCAACTCCTTGAAAAACATTTACCTTTTGAATTTATTTACTTAAACGAAGAGCCAGATGGAAATTTTCCTAATGGGGTTCCGAATCCCTTGCTACCTGAAAATCGATCTGCTACAGCGGAGGCAGTAAAGTATCATAAGGCAGATATGGGAATTGCTTGGGATGGTGATTTTGATAGATGCTTTTTGTTTTCTGAAGAAGGAGAATTCATCGAAGGATATTACATTGTGGGACTTCTCGCAGAGGCGTTTCTAAAAAAATTTCCTAATGAGAAAGTGATTCATGACCCAAGGCTGGTATGGAACACGATAGACATTGTTAAAAATGCTGGAGGAAAACCGATCCAAAGCAAAACGGGCCACGCCTATATCAAAGAACGGATGAGATTAGAAAACGCAATTTATGGCGGCGAAATGAGCGCTCATCACTATTTTCGAGATTTTTCCTATTGTGATAGTGGGATGATTCCCTGGTTGCTGATTGCCGAGTTAATGAGTCTTACAGGAAAGCCCTTGTCCCAAATGGTAGCAGAACGGATAGAGGCCTATCCTTGCAGTGGTGAAATTAATTACGAAGTAGCAAACACGAATGAGACAATTGATAAAGTCTTAGAACATTTTTCACCAATGAATCCTCAAGTGGATTATACAGATGGACTGAGCCTCGAGTTTTCCGATTGGCGTCTTAATGTGAGGTCCTCCAATACTGAACCCCTTTTGCGTCTTAATGTAGAAACACGAGCCAATAAAAAACTCCTAGAGAAATGTGTAGCTGAAATTGAAACACTTATTAAAAATAGTTTTTAATATTAACTTTATTCTATTTAAAAAGAGATAAAATCATGAGTAATAAAAAAGCATTAATTACAGGTGTGACAGGCCAAGACGGAGCCTATTTAGCTGAATTTCTTCTGTCAAAAGATTATGAAGTTCATGGCATAAAACGACGTACCTCTCTTTTTAATACCGATCGTATTGATCATCTTTATCATGATCCCCATGAGAAAGGCCTTAAGTTTAGCCTTCATCATGGAGATTTAACAGATTCATCCAGCCTTATTCGTATTATTCAAGAGGTACAGCCCGATGAAATTTATAATCTGGCCGCTCAAAGTCATGTGGCTGTATCATTTGAAGAGCCTGAATATACGGCTAACTCAGATGCTCTAGGGTCCTTACGTATTCTTGAGGGAATACGTATCTTGGGGTTACAAAATAAAACAAGGTTTTATCAGGCCTCTACGTCAGAATTATATGGTTTAGTGCAAGAAGTTCCACAGAAGGAAACCACGCCTTTTTACCCTCGTTCGCCCTACGCCGTTGCTAAATTATATGCTTATTGGATTACAGTGAACTATCGAGAAGCCTATAACATCTTCGCCTGTAATGGGATTCTTTTTAACCATGAATCTCCTTTACGTGGTGAGACCTTTGTAACCAGGAAGATTACGCGAGCCTTAGCTCACATCAAATTAGGATTGCAAGAAAAGTTGTATCTCGGCAATATGAATGCCCTCCGAGATTGGGGACATGCCCGTGACTACGTAGAGATGCAATGGCTAATGCTCCAACAAGACACGCCAGAGGATTTCGTTATTGCGACGGGCGAACAGCATTCTGTTCGCGAGTTCGTTGAGCTTGCTGCAAAAGAAATTGACATTAGTATCCGATGGGAAGGTGAAGGTATTAACGAAAAAGGGTATGACGTCAAAACAGGAAAATGCATTGTTGCTGTCGATAAGCGATATTTTAGACCCACAGAAGTTGAGTCTTTGTTAGGGGATGCGTCGAAGGCAAAAAATAAACTGGGGTGGGTTCCAAAAATATCTTTTAGCGAACTCGTCTCAGAAATGATGAGAGAAGATATGAGAGATGCGCAGCGGGATGAGCTTTCCAAGCAGCATGGCATGAAATATTTTAAGTACTATGAATAAGTAGAAAAAAGATGATACCCATTTACAAACCTTATTTAAAAAATCGTGAAAAAGAGTACGTCAATCGTTGTCTAGATTCGACATGGATTTCTTCTAAAGGAGAATTTATCTCGGAATTTGAAAAGCAATTTGGACTCTTTGTGGGTTCTCCCCATGTGACGACGGTTTGTAATGGTACAGTTGCGATCCATCTTGCTTTAACAGCTTTGGGTATTGGGCCTGGTGATGAGGTTATTGTACCCACATTGACTTACGTTGCATCGGTTAATACGATTGTCCAATCGGGAGCCACTCCCGTTTTTGTAGATTCCTTAGAATCGACCTGGCAAATTGATCCCGATGATGTTCTTCGTAAAATTACACCCCGTACAAAAGCTGTTATGGCTGTTCATCTTTATGGATTGCCGTGCGACATGGATAGCCTTGTAAAAATCTGCAGAGATCATCAACTCTATTTAATTGAAGACTGCGCAGAAGCTTTTGGATCTTTTTACAAGCAACAACATGTTGGAACATTTGGAGATATTGCGACTTTTAGTTTTTTTGGGAATAAAACTATTACTACCGGCGAAGGAGGAATGGTTATTGCCAAAACGAAAGATCTGATTGATAAAGCTTTTTATCTAAAAAACCAAGGAGTTTCTAAGACGCGGGAGTACTGGCATGATGTTGTTGCTTATAATTATAGGATGACAAATATTTGTGCTGCTATTGGCCTTGCTCAGCTGGAACAAGCAGGCATCATTCTGGAGAAAAAGCGTCAGATTGCGTCATGGTATCAACAAGAACTTAAAGGGCTCCCTTTAAAAACCCATGACGAAATTCCGCATACACGCCATTCTTACTGGATGTGCTCCATTCTTTTAGATTCGGCTGAGCACCGCCAACCTTTGCGGGATTTTTTACAGTCTAATGGTATAGAAACGCGTCCGTTGTTTCATCCGGCACACACACTCCCCCACTATGTCCAGGATACCTCATTCCCCGTAGCTGAATCCGTAAGTTCCCGTGGCATTAATTTACCAAGTTATCCGGATTTGACACTGGAGCAGGTTACTCAAGTGTGTGGAATTATCACAAAGTTCTTGGTCCGCTGAAATGATAGATTATTTTTTGTTTGATCTTGATGGTACAATAACTACAGAAGAGCTATTGCCACGCATTGCTCGAGCAATCGGAGTAGAGGAAAAAATTAAAAAATTGACTGAACTTACAATTGCTGGAGATATTCCTTTTGAGTACTCACTACAGCACCGCGTTGAAATATTGAGTGTTGCACCCGTAGTTGATGTGCAAAGGATTGTGGCAGGTGTTTCGTTTGATCAAAATATTCTTTCTTTTATACGAGCTAATGCAAATCGTTGTCGGGTCATAACAGGAAACTTGGATGTCTGGATCGCAGACTTAATTCCTATTTTAGGAATACCCATATTTACTTCTACAGCAGAAGTTTGCAATGGCTATATAAAACGATTAGTAAGTATCAATGACAAAAAAAAAGTAGCTCAATCATTTTCTGGGAAAATATGTGCGATTGGGGACGGTGCAAATGACCTAGGCATGCTCGAGATGGCGAGCATTGGTATTGCATATGGCGGTGTTCATGCCCCTGCAAGGCAATTATTTGATGTAGCAACTCACCACATCATTGATGGAGGCACGTTATGTCACTTCCTATCTCAGTTGTAATTTCCTGCGCAGGCATAGGGCAGCGCTTAGGGTTATCCAAAACGAAAGCATTGGCACATATTTATGGCCGTCCCATCATTGCATGGCAACTAGATGCTCTCCATTGGGTGAAAGATTTACGTATTGTTATTGGTTATCAGGCATTAGATGTTATTGATTGCGTTAAACAAATCAGAAAAGATGTTATTTTTGCCATTAATCATGAATACTCCCAAACAGGCACCGCTGCCTCCTTTATTGCTGGTGCTTTAGGGGCAAAAGGTCTCGTTGTTTCTCTTGATGGCGACCTCTTGGTTGACCCACATGATTTGAGAAACTTTATACAAAAGAGTTCTCCTTCTCTAGGGGTCGTCCCTTATAATACTGATGAGCCTCTCGAAGCTATTCTAGATGATGATGGTAAAGAGGTCGTGGCAATTGAAAAAGTTGTACAACCCTCTCCCAAAACTGTTGAATGGTCAGGTTTATGCCAATTAACGGCTGACCAGATTGAACTATCTAAGAAACTTGACTGTGCAAGAGGTCATGTTTATGAATTGGTAAAACCGCATCTGCCTCTTCCTGCTGTCCAGGTAGAAGCTCGAGAAATTGATACGCCTTCAGATTTTGAACGTGCTGAAGAATGGCTTAAATCTCATTCACATAAATGGGATACTAAATGTTGAGAAGAGGATTATGAATAAAAAAAAAATAGATGCATTTTGGATGCAGCGAACAGTAATTAAGAATCCGCGGATCGCAACTAACTATAGAGAAGATGACCGTTTATCCTATGATACAGCGTTCGTATCTAACTACCTTAGCAAGAGCGTAAAACTCCTTGATTTGGGGGCTGGTACCTGTACTCTCTCATCGAGATTTCTCAATGATGTGCAAGAAGTGGTAGCGGTAGATAAATATGCTGAATTCTTAAAGCTTGCGCCAGATCATCCAAATTTGAGAAAAGTAAGCGCGGATATAGTGGGATATGAATCCAGAGACGTGTTTGATGTGATATTACTTTTTGGGGTTGTTAATTTTCTTAATATAGATGAAGAAGTTTCTTTATATCAATCATGTCTCAATATGATGAGAAACACCGCTGTATTTCTTGTAAAAAATCAATGCGGTATCAAGAAAGAAGTTATTGTGGATTCCTATTCGGAAGATTTAAAGACACATTATCATGCCCGCTACCCTTTTGTTGATGATCAAAGAGATAGACTTGCTGAGTATTTTGATGTGCAGATGGTTGACATCTATCCTCCAGAATTGAATAAATGGGCGGATACTCATTTTTATGCCTTTATTTGCACCAAACATGCAGAGAAATAAACGGCGTCTCCTCCTCGGAAAGCCAACCCTATTTTAGGCACGTTTGCTATGAAGAGATCAAACTAAGCGATAACAAAAAAGTTCAATCCTACTCCATGCAATAGCAGCATTATGATCTGCCCGCTCAAATCAAGCTTATCATTTCTTCCTGGCCCTTTGTATTTTTTTATAATTTTCTTTTCGGCTTTGAGGATTCTCTCAAACTCAGAAATGGATCCACCAAATAGACGCTTACAAATAGCTGGATGATTTTAATTTTCGAGTGCTTTATAGACATGAAGTTAACCTCTTTGCAATTAGGGCCCTTACTGCCCTACATTTTTACTAAATTTTCAACTTTCGCAGCAGATCTATTGACAAAAAGAAGAAGAAGCTTTCAAAAAACGTTGACAGTGAAAGACAAGCTGTGTTGTAACTTCTTCATAAAATCAACCTACTTTTAATGCTTTCAAAATTTGAAATTTTATCTTTTATTTTTTATAGCGCTTTAGAGGCTGCAAACATCGGAATTTAAAAATTTATGATAAGATCCATTTATAGTAAACTGAAAGCTTTTCCTTCATCATTCAAAGAATTTCAGAATAATCTGAATAAGTTTTCTTCATCATTGGAAGCGACACAGGATAATCTGAATAAGTTTTCTTCATCCCTGGAGGAGACACAGAATAATCTGAATAAGTTTTCTTCCTCATTGGAGGAGACACAGAATAATCTGAATAAGTTTTCTTCATCATTTGAGGAGTCGCAGAAAACGCTTATTTTAGGATTGACGCAGTCGATATTTAAACATCTTACTGGGATGTCCAACAATAGAGCTAAGCAAAGCTCTACTTCTTTCATTGAAGCATCGAGTGATTTATATGCTCTCTGGTCAGAGGTTAATATCAACCTTAACCATTGGAATGAATGCGAGCTCATATTAGCATGCCCATTAACCATCCGGGGTGCACTGCAGCTGTTTGCGGATAAAGAAGTTATTGAAATAAAAGATTTTTCTTCGTTAAGAAATTTTTTTGTTACGCTAAGAAGCAAGAGATATCAATCCATAGGGATTGTGACCCCGGAGATTTTAAAATATTTATTTGAAGATCAAACATTATTGATTCATTTATTACAGGTATGCCAACGGCAGGTTGTCTTTTTGACAGGCAAAAATGATGCTTCCATGAGGGAAAAATTGTACCTCTTTCTTCACAAAGTGGGATTTTATGAAATACTTTTTATTAACGATGAAGGGAAAATTTGTTGCTCTACAGTAGGTCATATGGCAAATGACTCTTTTGATATGCGTTCAAGCATGCCGGGCTTCCCCCTCAACAAGAATTGGGCAACTCATATTGCCTCTCGCATGGCAATGCCTAAAGTAAATGATTTATCTTGGTGGGCAGCTTTTGGTTTTTTGGAATTTACAGAGAAAGGAACAAGTGCCGCTCCTGAACAATTGGGTTTATCGGTTAATGTTCTTGCTAACCCCGGCAAAAGTATGAATGCACAATTAATCAAAGGTGTTATACGGTGGACCAAGTGCAATGAGGGGTTAAGCACTGGGCACGCTTCACTCGTCGGCTGTTATGCCGGACCGGGAGATACAAATATGTATGCTGCCATAGTTGAAGTACTCAGTGATACAATTGTTTCAATTTCAATATGGCGCAATGATGGAAATTGGGTATGCCTTCAAAAGACAACCACTTCCATTGAAAACAGCCCTCAAGATAAACAGGGAAATTTTAGTTTAGCTTTATGGCTTAAAATCACAGATTCTTTAATTATTGTGGGTACTGAAGATAAGACTCTCCTCTCATTAAATGATAATAAGTTACAAAGGATTCCCACAGTAGGAGTAAGGATTTTTAATAGTTATATGTCTATTTCGGACCTCACGGCTAATTTCGTGAAGGAATAAAAATACTATGAGAAATAAAAAGCTTAGAATTATTACTTCTGGTTTTG
>JBEPVR010000005.1:0-34550 GCA_041690915.1 Alphaproteobacteria bacterium | reverse complement strand
CACTTGTCTTTAATCAAATCGCAAATGGAACCTTTGCAGGAGGGATCAGTGGCACCGGATCTTTAACAAAGATAGGGGGGGGAGACCTAACCCTTACAGGAGCAAATAGTTATACGGGAGGAACAACAATTGCTGCCGGAACTCTAACAGGCGATACAACCAGCCTGACAGGAAACATTCTTGATAATGCAGCACTTGTCTTTAATCAAATCGCAAATGGAACCTTTGCAGGAGGGATCAGTGGCACAGGCACTCTCACCAAGTTAGGGGCGGGAAATTTAACAATAAACACTCCAAATACCTATACAGGTAACACAGTTCTTGCAAGAGGAACTTTAACTAACAATGGCAGCTTAACGTCACCTGTTACTGTGAATGCTGACGCACTCTATCAAGGAACCGGGAGTTCTTTCTCACTTGTTAACTCTGGCACAGTTTCTCCGGGGGTAAACTCCATTGGATCTTTGAGGGTTAATGGCAATTATACGCAAACCCCAAACGGCACTTTTTTGGCCGAAATAACGTCTACTGGCTTAAATGATTTGATACAAGTCACAGGCAGCGCTCAATTAGGAGGAACGCTCGTTATATCTCCCATTGGAAATGTTTTCAGTATAGGGAACAAGAAATATACCATATTAACGGCAAATGGAGGGGTATTAGGAAATTTTTCTCAAGTTACAGCGCCTCCTCTTTTAAAGTATGTGCTAAGAATTTTACCAAATTCTGTCGTCATCGAAGCGGAAGAGATGAAGATAACTTTTATGGTTCAAGGGGGAAATGCGGGTCGTATCGCAGCCTATCTCGATAGAATTATTGCTGCTGGTACCGTATCCCCTGATTTAGATTTAGTGCTTAGCGCCCTTGAAAATACAGCAGCTCAAGGAAATGCAGCGCTCGTAGATGCCCTCAACCAGATAAGTCCAGATCCTTATCGTGAATTAAGTTTTCTTGCTTTTGAGCAAACAAATTTAATAAGAGAAACAGGTCATACACAACTCCACCGCCTTCTTAATGACCTCTCTTTGAAGAAACTCTCATTATGTAATGTTTCAGCCGCTCGCTTGACTCATTTTCAACAGCTTTCCCATAATGGAAGAACAAGCACCGGGTTTCAACAGTTGAGCCAGACAAGAGAACAACCCAACTCCCGGTCTTTTTCTTCCCCTCAAGTGGAATCCATGAATGCTTCCAATTCCCCTCTTAGTAAAAGGATAAACGTTGGAACGTCAAATATTTGGATTGAGTCCTACGGGCAACGGCAAACCAAAAACAATTCCTCTCTGATTGTTGGAACGAAAAGCAGCACCTTTGGGACGAGCATGGGGACGGATAGGCTTGTGCTCCCCAATACATATCTGGGGATTTTGGGAGGCGCCATGAATACGCCTTTCCATTGGACACAGAATCGCGGCAGCGGTACGGTGCAGAGCTATTATGGTGGAATATATGGTCTTTGGCTCAGTCCGATGGGAATGTATGTGGATGGTCAAGTTATCGTGGGGCAAAATCGCTATCGCACGCGGCGTAAGATCCGTTTTGATATCATCAATAGAACAGCTCGTGAAAAGCACAAAGGTTTTGGAATCTCCACAGATATAGAGACAGGCTATATGTTTTCTCTAGGAGCAACGATCCTCCAGCCGTTTGTTAATTTTGCATATATTGCCATTCAAGAGAATGCGCTACATGAAAAAGGCGCGGAAAGCTTAAATATGAAGAGAAAAGGCGTAACCTCACAATTTTCACGCAGTGAGCTAGGGTCTCTTTTTTCGTATATATTTGTGTCTGGAGAGACCCTTATATACCCTTCGCTCAAACTCTCATGGATTCAAAAACGCCCGCTTGGCAAAGAGCCCAACAATGTTAAATTTCGTTTTACAGAGCAAACGTTTAGCACGACAGTTAAGGGGGACAATCGTGTGAGAAACCAATTCAGCGCTGGATTATCACTTACCACTCAATTTAAAGAGGGAGTGTATATCGCGGGTGATATCGATGGTCAAATGGGAAGTAAGGAAAAATCAGGAACTGCTATGTTAAGCATAGGATATCAATTTTAAGGCTTCAGAAGTTTTTCGAACTGTGGAATGATTAGGACTTGAACTCTACAAAAACGAAGATGACCCAAATGAAAAAATTAATAACCTATTTTTTATTTTTTTCTTGTCTGTTCCTACGCTCCTTCGTTTTAGCTGCCGAGCCCTTCACTCTTCCTCTCCTTCCTTATGAGAAGAATGCTCTTGCCCCATATATATCTGCACGGACTCTTTTCTATCACTATCAAAAACATCATCAAGGATATGTGGATACGCTAAACAAACTGGTTAAAGAAAAAGGGCTAACCGCATCCTCTCTTGAAGAAATCATTAAAATGAGTTCTAAAGATCCAGAATTAAAAACAGTTTTCAACAATGCGGCACAAGATTGGAATCATACTTTCTATTGGTCATCCATGATGCCTAAAGGAGGAGGCCAGCCCACCGGCCCTATTTTTGACTTAATTATCAATACATTCGGAACCTATGAAGACTTCAAAAAACAATTTGTCGAAGCCGGGACAAAACTCTTTGGTAGCGGCTGGGTTTGGCTGGTCGTAGATAAAGATAACACGCTAAAAATTGTCCCTACAAAGGATGCTGATTTACCCATGATTCACGATCAAAAAGCTCTTCTTACCTGTGATGTCTGGGAACATGCTTATTATCTTGATTACCAAAACTTACGCAAAGATTATGTCGAGGTCTTCTTAGATTACTTAGTCAATTGGAATTTTGCAAATCAGAATTTGGTGAAGTTTAATTAGTAATTACATACTGTAATTACTCGAATTTTGACAGAGTATTTAAGAACTCCTAAGATATTGCAGAAGACTTGACTTTTTATCATGGGGCGTGTTTATGAAAAGTTAAGTTTTGGGATGCATACCTTATGCAAGTGTTTTTGAAAAGATTATATTTATTTTATGCTTAAAGATGCATCTCTTTCCCTTAACTTTCGTCCTCTCCAACTTGTTCATTTTCCTTTACTCCTCAAATGGATTAATACAAAGCATGTTTCAAGGTGGTGGAGAGAAAATCGCGAATGGAGCCTTGATGATGTGATTCAAAAGTACGAAACCTATTGCGAAGGCTATAAAGTAACAGGAAATTCAACCAAACCCATTCATGCTTTTATCATCGAAGTGCACTCTCAACCCATTGGATTTATCCAATATTACAATGCCAACGATTTTCCAAGAGAAAACGGACCCCTCCCTCAAGACCTTTCGGAAAATCTTGCAGCTCTTGATCTCTTTATTGGAGAACCTGAATTTATTGGCAAAGGATTTGGTCCCCTCATTATTGAGGCCTTTTTAAATGACCCTGTAAAACTTATGTTTAAGGCATGCTTTGTTGATCCTGATTGTGCCAACAAACAAGCTATTCGGGCCTATGAAAAAACTGGATTTCAGCGTATTTCCTCCGTTTCTAATGGGAAAATTATGTGGATGGTGAAAATGTTAAGCTAATCTTTTGTCATATTTTGTGAAATCTCAGGTTATTCTTTGTATTGACCCTTATCTCCCATCTTCTTAAAGTCAGGTCCATGATGAATCATTTACAATCAGATCTTCCCCGTATCGGTGTTATTGGGTGCGGAGCTTGGGGAAAAAATTTAGTGCGAAATTTTTCAGAGTTAGGAACTCTCACAGCTGTCTGTGATAGGGATCCTCTCAAAGCGCAATCTCTTGCCTCCCAATACGAAGTCTCGGTTCTCTCTGAAGAAGAGATCTTTTCCTCTCCTGCTCTTGATGCCCTTGTCATTTCATCCTTTGCTCCCTTACATGCTCATCATACAGAAAAAGCTCTTGAGGCTGGCAAGCATGTCTATGTTGAAAAACCAATGGCTCTTTCGGTGGAGGAGGCAACAAAACTTTGTTCTCTCGCAAAAACTCATAATCGAATTCTTATGGTGGGGCATATTTTGAATTACCATCCGGCTTTCATTGCTTTAAAAACCCACCTGCACGAGCTAGGGCCCTTAAAACATATCTATGCCAATCGCTTAGCATTGGGGAGATTTCGCCACCAAGAAAGCGTACTATGGGATCTGGCAAGTCATGATATTTCATTAATTTTGGATCTTGCCCAAGACATGCCTCAAAGTATTTCAGCAACTGGCCAAGCTTTTCTCACTTTAGAAAAACCCGCGAATGCCATCCTCACATTATCATTTTCCAGTGGTTTAACAGCGCATGTTCATGCCTCCTGGCTGTCCCCCTTTAAGGAACAAAAACTTGTTGTCATCGGAGAAAAAGCGATTGCTATTTTTGATGATTGCAAACCATGGGCTGAAAAACTTCAGATTTCAAAAGATTGCTTTATTTGGTATGAGGATCAGCCCCTCGCAAATGACAGCTTTCAAACTCGCTTTATCTCTCTCTCCGAAACAGAACCTCTTAAAAATGAATGCCTCCACTTCCTCACCTGCATTCAAAAAGGTGAAGAACCCCGTACCTCAGGTTTCGAAGGCCTACGCGTCACACAAGTATTGGAAAAAGCAGAACTCACACTCCAAAGAAGGAAAAACGATGATCCCTTTTATTGATCTTTCTCTTCAACAAAACCGTATTCGGTCTCGCCTTGAAGCCGCTATGCTGCGTGTCCTAGATCATGGGGGCTACATTATGGGCCCCGAAGTTTTAGAGCTTGAAAAACAACTTTCTGCTTTTTGTGGAGCTCGCCATACGCTTTCCTGCTCAAATGGTACAGATGCAATTGCTCTTATCCTCAGAGCGAAAAACGTGGGGCCAGGCGATGCCATCTTTGTTCCCAGCTTTACCTTTGCAGCAACCGCCGAAGTCGTCGCATGGATGGGGGCTACTGTGGTTTTTATTGATGTATTAAAAGACACTTTTAATATCGATCCAGAAAGCCTTGAAAAAGGAATTCAAAAGGCTAAACACTTAAATCTTCGGCCCTGCGGCATCATTCCTGTTGATCTTTTTGGCCAGGCGGCGGATTATGATTCAATTCATACACTTGCGGAAAAGCATGGGCTGTGGGTCATTGCGGATGCGGCTCAAAGCTTTGGAGGCACCTATAAAGGACGCAACGTTGGTGCCCTTGCAGAATCAACCACAACAAGCTTTTATCCTTCTAAGCCTCTTGGCTGTTATGGAGACGGGGGAGCTATTTTCACAGAAAACGATGATCTTCTCACGCTTCTCTATTCTTTGCGTGTACATGGTCAAGGCCAAGGCGGCGATAAATATCAAAATATTCGCGTGGGCATGAACGGACGTTGTGATACCTTGCAAGCTGCTATTTTAATTGAAAAGCTTGCAATTTTCCCTGAAGAAATGGCTCTCCGACAAAAGGTTGCTGAGAGGTATTCTGACGATCTTCAAGATGTTGTTACAACCCCTTTTGTTGCCAAAGAGTGTCAATCCTCATGGGCGCAATACACAGTTAAAGTTGATCCTGAAAAACGTAAGGAGATCATGGACGAACTTAAAGCCGAAGGCGTTCCCACAATGATCCATTACCCCCTCCCCCTTCACCATCAGCAAGCTTACAAGTCTTACCCGTGTGCAACAAACACTTTGCCTGTGAGCGAGGCTCTCGCCCATTGTGTTCTGAGCCTTCCCCTTCATCCTTATTTAGAGGAAGATGTGCAAGACCATATTATTAAGAGTTTTTGTAATATTGTTGCACGGCTGAAAGTCACAAAGGGGATGTAGAAAACGCTACACCCTTTCCATCTCACTCACCAATGTTTTAAACAACTCCTCAACCCCTTCCCCATTCGATCCACCGGCTTGGGCAAGATCAGAACGTCCTCCCCCTCCCTTGCCTCCCACAGCAGGAACAATTTTACGAATTAAATCAATAGCATCAAACTGCGACAAAAGATCAGGAGTTACACCGATAACGACAGAGACTTTTCCTTCCGTCTCACTTGCCACAGCAAAGATGCCTGATTTAAATTCATTTTTAAGCTCGTCCACAATGGGCTTAAGATCTTGAGGCGGCACATCTTTTAAATGACGCTTATAAAGAGGCACACCATTTACCATCTCTGGTGTCAAAGCTTGACTTCCTCCTGATGTAGCCAATCGCTGGCGAAGGGATTGGACCTCTCGCTCTAAAAGTTTCCGTTCTTCTAAGAGCAGCCTTATTTTTTCGTCAACGATACCTGGTGCAACTTTAAGCTGATCAGCAAGGCTTCCCAGAATTTTCTGTTGAGAAATTGCAAAATCTTCGGCCATACGCCCTGTGAAAGCTTCAATACGGCGAATGCCTGCTGCAATTCCTGACTCAGACATGATTTTAAAATAGCCAATATCTCCTGTACGTTTCACGTGAGTTCCCCCACAAAGTTCGACAGAAAAAGGTTCTTGAACCTCCTCCCCCATCGCCACCACACGCACTTCTTCGCCATACTTTTCTCCAAACAGAGCCAGAGCGCCTTCTTTTGAAGCTTCCTCCGGGGTCATGAGGCGCACGTTCACAGGCGTATTTTGACGTACTTGATCATTAACTTCTCGCTCGAGAATTTGAATCTCCTCAAGGGTTAAAGCTTTTGGATGGCTAAAATCAAAACGCAAGCGATCAGGCGCCACGAGCGAACCTTTTTGAGTTACATGCGCCCCCAGTTGCTTACGAAGAGCTCTGTGAAGAAGGTGGGTGGCTGAATGGTTCGCCCTTAAAAGAGTTCGCCTGTCTATATCTACAGCTAAATGAACAGCCTCACCGACTTTAAGTTCTCCCTCAACAATCTGGCCAAAATGAACGATCAAATTCCCTAATTTTCGTTGGGTATCTTCTACTAACATTTTTCCTGTGGGTGAGGAAATCACTCCCGTGTCCCCCACTTGACCGCCCGATTCCCCATAGAAAGGGCTTTGATTAACAAGAAGAGCTATCTTGTCACCAGCTTTCGCATGAGGTATCAGGCCGCCATTTTGAACAAGAGCTTCAATCACACCATCCGCAACTGCTGTTTCATAGCCTAGGAATTCTGTGCCTTCAAATTGATCTCTGAGTTCAAACCAAATACGATCTGTGGTGCTTTCTCCTGACCCGGCCCAAGCTGCCCTGGCGTCTGCCTTTTGCCTATCCATCGCTTTCTGAAAGCCTTCTGTATCCACAGATTTTCCTTCAGCACGGAGAACATCTTGAGTCAAGTCCAAGGGAAAGCCATAAGTGTCATAAAGTTTAAATGCAATCTCTCCGGGTAAAGAATCTTTGATTTTTTCCGACTCCTCAGCAAGAAGTCTAAGCCCTTTTTCTAAGGTTTGACGAAAGCGATCTTCTTCCAGATTTAAGGTTTCAGTGATCAGGGGGGTTGCACGAATAAGCTCAGGATAAGCGCGCCCCATCTTCTCCGCAAGAGTGGGCACGAGCTTTGCCAAAAGAGATCCCTTATATCCTAAAAGTTGAACGTGACGCATCGCCCGGCGCATGACGCGCCGCAACACATACCCCCGCCCTTCATTACTGGGCAGAACCCCATCGGCCATTAAAAAACAGCTGGAACGCAGATGATCCGCAATCACGCGATGGGAATCACGACCCCCTCCTGTCGCTTGTGTTTTTGTGATTTCTTCTGAGGCTTCTATGAGAGCTTTAAAAATATCCGTATCAAAATTATCGTGGACGCCCTGAAGGACAGCTGCAATGCGCTCAATCCCCATCCCCGTATCCACAGATGGCTTCGGAAGAGGAATCAATTCTTCGACACTCACCTGGTCATATTGCATGAAAACAAGGTTCCAGATCTCGACAAACCGATCTCCTTCCGCCTCAGGACTTCCGGGAGGCCCCCCTGGAATAGCAGCACCATGATCATAGAAAATCTCGGAACAGGGTCCACAAGGTCCCCTATCTCCCGCTGACCAAAAGTTTTCTGCCTTCTCGGCAATAGGAATAATTTTTTCTTGAGGAAGGCCGGAAATCTTCCGCCAAAGCCGAGCGGCTTCTTCATCGTCAATAAACACTGTGACCACAAGCTTTTCAGGAGAAATGCCCCACTCCTTCGTCATAAGAGTCCATGCAAGCTCAATCGCTTCCTCTTTAAAATAATCTCCAAAGGAAAAATTTCCGAGCATTTCAAAGAAGGTATGATGGCGCGCCGTATGCCCCACATTTTCAAGGTCATTATGTTTTCCCCCCGCTCTGATACATTTTTGAGCTGAGGTCGCACGCGTGAACGGCAGCGTTTCTTGGCCTGTAAAAACATTTTTAAATTGAATCATCCCAGAGTTCGTAAATAACAGCGTCGGGTCATTATGGGGAATAAGCGAACTTGAAGACACAACCCTATGATCTCGATTTTCAAAATACTCTAAAAAAAACGACCGAATATCTGCTGTGGTTTGCATTTTCTTACTTTCTTATACTTAATATTTTTCTTAACACATAACATACTTTTTGAATCCTCATTGCGAGCCCATGCAGTGGGCGCGGCAATCCAGGAAATCATCCATTTCTAGATTGCTTTGCCGGGACTTTATCCCTCCTCGCAATGACGAAACATTCTAATTATCTGATTATAAAATTCTGTCCAATGTTAAGAATTATTTCCTTTGATTTTTTTATTCACGACAACTACTCTAATGTATAAAGATTTCTGCAAAGAGTCTATATGTTTGTTTTTTATCATTAGAAGTTTGTCATATGAAAAGATATATGAGTTTAATGGCTTTCGTAAGCCTCACGGCTGTCAGGGGTCAGCCTGTTACTGCAATTGAAAGAGAAGAGACGTCGAAAAGAAGCCTCCCTCTCATTTAAACGAGGATATTATTCTCCTGAGCGATACACTAAGGCTTAAACCTTATAAGCCGCCCTCTTGATTTCCCTCAAGCCGCCGCGTCGTCGCCACTTTCGACCTCTAATAACTGTTGGCTCACAACGCCCATGTTGGCACGAATGGCGGCTTCCACTTCATCCGCTATAGCAGGATTTTCCTTTAAAAAGACGCGCGTATTATCTCGCCCTTGACCAATCCGTTGCCCTTTATAGGAATACCAAGACCCTGATTTTTCGATCAAGTTAGCTTTGACGCCTAAGTCAATAAGTTCACCCCTTTTGGAAATTCCTTCTCCATACATGATGTCAAATTCAACCACCTTAAAGGGAGGGGCCATCTTATTTTTTACGACCTTCACACGGGTTTGATTACCCACCACCTCATCCCGATCTTTGAGAGCGCCAATACGGCGAATATCCAAACGAATGGAAGCATAGAATTTCAGCGCATTACCACCGGTTGTGGTTTCTGGGTTTCCAAACATTACGCCAATTTTTTGTCGAATCTGATTGATAAAAATAACCATACAATTTGTTTTTGAAACGGATCCTGTTAGCTTTCGCAAAGCTTGACTCATAAGACGGGCTTGGAGCCCCATATGAGAATCACCCATTTCTCCTTCCAGTTCAGCCTTAGGCACAAGGGCGGCCACGCTATCAATGACGATAACATCAACGGCTCCGGAGCGAACGAGAGTATCTGCAATCTCAAGCGCTTGTTCTCCCGCATCCGGCTGAGAAATAATAAGGTTTTCTGTATCGACCCCCAATTTACGCGCATAAAGGGGATCAAGAGCATGCTCTGCATCCACAAAAGCGCACGTGCCACCAGCTTTTTGAGCTTCGGCCACAACGTGAAGCGCGAGCGTTGTCTTTCCTGAGCTTTCCGGCCCATAGATTTCAATAATACGCCCCTTTGGAAGCCCTCCAATGCCAAGAGCAATATCCAGACCCAATGATCCTGTGGAGATGGAAGACACATCCGCCACTGTATCTCGTTGACCCAGACGCATGATCGAGCCTTTTCCAAAGGCTTTTTCAATTTGACCTAAAGCGGCTTCAAGAGCTTTTTGCTTTTCCATGAGAGATTCCTTTAACATTAGTATTCTCTTCTATATTTCACAGCTCATGCAAGAGCGCAATTCTAATTTATGGTAAGGATCTCAAGAACACCCAGTCGTATCTCCACACGTATCACATTTAAGACACGTGCCATTACGAATCAGTGTAAAATTCCCACACCCGCCACATGCATCGCCTGCGTACCCTTTGAGACGGGCTTGGAAACGGCGTTCTTCCACTTCCGTAATAATACCTGACCCTACAATAGGTTTGGCAGACTCAGTCCCTGTGGCTTCATGGAGTAAATAGGCGTCTTGATCACGATTGGCCGGCGACATCACAAACAAATTGCTTCGAATGTATCCATTACTTGTCAAACTATTAACAATTTCATCTTTTTGATTATCTTTATTAATAAGAGCCCCTTTTTCCGCCTCAACACGCCCGATCGTATCGGGACGCAAATCAACAGGTTCGACATGAGCCAGGTCAGTTCTCCCCATATAAGAGATGGCAAGCTCACGGAAAATATAATCGAGGATGGAAGTTGCCATTTTAATTGTATCATTCCCTGACACAGGCCCTGAGGGCTCAAAGCGCGTAAACACAAAGGCATCCACAAACTCTTCCAAAGGAACGCCATATTGTAACCCAATGGAAATCGCCATAGCAAAATTATGCATTAAACTCCGGAAGGATGCTCCTTCCTTATGCATATCAATGAAAATTTCCCCCAAGCTCCCATCATCGTATTCTCCCGTTCGCAAATAAACTTTGTGCCCCCCCACAACAGCTTTTTGCGTGTAACCTTTTCGACGGTTGGGAAGTTTTTGCCGCTGCGCTCGATGAATAAATCGCTCAATAACCCGCTCCACAACTTTCTCAGCAACAACTTTTGCTTTTTCGGCAGAAGGCATTTCATAAAGAGTTTCTGCAACTTCATCTCCTAAAAGCGAAGCATTTAAAGGTTGAGAAAGCTTCGAGCCATCGCGATACAGAGCGTTGGCCTTCAAGCAAAGGCGCCAAGACAGAAGGTAGGCTTCTTTACATTCCTCAATGGTTGCTGAATTCGGCATGTTGATGGTTTTGGAAATGGCTCCTGAAATAAATGGCTGGGCAGCTGCCATCATCCGAATATGACTTTCCGCAGAAAGATAACGCTTGCCCGTTCGCCCACAAGGGTTTGCACAATCAAAAACAGCCAAGTGCTCTTTCTTCAAGTGAGGCGCCCCTTCAACAGTCATCGTCCCGCAACAATAAGCGTTGGTAGCTTCAATTTCTTGTTGGCTAAAACCTAAATGGGACAACAGATCAAACCGCACATCATTGAGTTGAGCATCAGTTAATTTAAGAATTCTTCTACAAAAATCGTCCCCTAAGGTCCACCGATTCAAGACAAATTTAATATCAAAAGCGGATTTTAAGCTATCTTTCAAAAGATCAATTTCTCGGCTTGTAAATCCTTTCGCTCCCAAGGACTTGAAATTGATCCCTGGCGCGCCTTCAAGAGTTCCGTGTCCGATTGCATACTGGATGATCTCATCCATTTGTTTCTGCGTATATCCCAACACCTGAAGCGCTTGAGGAACAAGGCGATTGATGATTTTAAAGTACCCGCCTCCCGCCAGCTTTTTAAACTTCACCATTGCAAAATCAGGCTCAATTCCCGTGGTATCACAATCCATCACCAAACCAATGGTTCCCGTGGGGGCAATGCAGGTGGCTTGCGCATTGCGATAACCATGTTTTTTTCCAAGCTCTAAAGCTTGATCCCAAGCCTGACGACACGCATTAAGGAGAGTTGGACAGGGACAATCTTTGGCTTCTAAAGGAACGGGTGGAATTTCAAGCCCCTCATATCCTTCTTTTTCTCCATACGCCGCCCGACGATGATTGCGCATCACACGCAACATATCCTTTTCATTGAGTTTATAGTGTTGAAAGGCACCCAGCTGTAAAGCCATTTCTGCAGATGTAGCATAGGAAACACCCGTCATGAGAGCCGAAAGAGCACCTGCAATAGCCCGGCCTTCCTTGCTATCATAGGGAATACCGGAAGCCATTAAAAGCCCACCTATGTTAGCATACCCCAACCCTAATGTACGAAACTCATAAGAAAGAAGAGCAACGTCTTTCGTCGGGTACTGGGCCATCATAACAGAAATCTCAAGCGCAATCGTCCACAAGCGAACAGCATGTTCATAGGCAGCGACATCAAAGTGAAGCTCTCCCGCGTTTGTTTCTTTGCCTTGATGATTCATAAAAGCAACGAGGTTAATAGAGGCAAGGTTACAAGCCGTATCATCTAAAAACATATATTCAGAACAAGGATTGGATCCCCGAATCCGCCCACTTTGAGGGCATGTGTGCCACTCATTGATGGTGGTATCATACTGAATCCCCGGGTCGGCTGAGGCCCACGCTGCTTGACCAATTTGATCCCATAAGTCTCGAGCGTGCAGCGTCTTTTGAATACTCCCATCTATCCTTCCAAGAAGATCCCATTCTTTATCTTCCATAACCGCATGAAGAAATTTATTATTCACACGCACAGAATTATTCGAATTCTGTCCCGAGACCGTTCGATAAGCTTCAGAATCCCAGTCCGTATCATATTCTGAAAAATCGATGTGAGTATATCCTTGACGGGCAAATTGAATGATGCGCTGGCAATAGTTCTCTGGGATCATACCTTCGCGCGCTTCTTTTAATGCTTTGTAAAGAGAAGGATTTTCGTTGGGGTTGAGCCGCTCATCCCCTTGTCCTTCTTGACAAGCGGCAAGAATGGCAGAAAGGTGCTTTTTAGCAATTTTAGACCCAACAACAAGATCCAAAACTTTTTGCTCTTCAATAACCTTCCAATTCACATATTCTTCAATATCTGGGTGATCCACATCCACAACAACCATCTTGGCAGCACGCCGCGTTGTTCCGCCGGACTTAATCGCTCCCGCTGCTCGATCTCCAATTTTTAGAAAGCTCATCATTCCTGAAGAACGGCCACCGCCGGAAAGAGATTCGCCTGAGCCTCTTAAATTTGAAAAGTTAGAACCTGTTCCAGAACCATATTTAAAAAGGCGAGCTTCTCTCACCCATAAGTCCATAATTCCACCCTCATTCACCAAGTCATCCTTGACGCTCAAAATGAAACAAGCATGGGGTTGGGGATGTTCGTAAGAAGAAGTCGACCTTTTAAGTTCACCCGTTTTGTAATCTACAAAATGATGGCCTTGAGCTGGCCCATTGATGCCATAAGCCCAATAGAGACCTGTATTAAACCATTGAGGGGAGTTGGGAGCACACATTTGCGCACACAACATATATCTCATTTCATCATAATAGGCGTGAGCATCCACTTCCGTATCAAAATATCCGCCCTTCCAGCCCCAATAGGTCCAACATCCTGCCATACGGTTAAAGACTTGTTTGGCTGTCATTTCGCTTCCGTAGCGTTCTTTTTCAGGCAACTGAGATAAAACTTTCAGATCGGCTTCTTTTCGCCAAAGCCATTCAGGAACCCCCTCTTCTTTAGCCAACTTCAATGCCTGCGGAACGCCCGCTTTGCGAAAGTATTTCTGCGCCAGAACATCACATGCCACTTGTGACCAAGAAAGAGGCACATCAATCCCTTCGAGATGAAAAACGATCGACCCGTCAGGATTGCGAATTTCACTATCCGTTTTGCGGAATTCAAAAACGCTATAGGGATCTTTGCCTTTTTTTGTAAAATGACGCGTAATTTTCATGAGGGACCCTCTTCTCACGTAAGGTTTATCGTTTGTAAAATTTAAGATTTCTTCCCCCACTATAAGAGGTCAGGATAAGACGTCAATCTCCATTTTTTGCTTGACAACTTAAGTGTTTGAGAGTGGACAAATCCTTTTGAAAATGCCATAGTGGGTCGTTAGAAATGGAGCAAACATGCTATGGATAAAGCTACTCACCTGGTTTAAGGGAGAGCTTGTCGGTGAAGATTCCTTTGGAAATAAATATTACCGAGAAAAAGGGCCCGAAAGCCTCAAAGAACGGCGGTGGGTTATTTATAAAGGGCTTCCAGAAGCCTCAAAGGTTCCTGCTGAATGGCATGGGTGGCTTCATCATACGATAGAAAAGCCAACTCCTGTTGCGAGGATTAAAAGATGGCCTTGGGAAAAAGACCATCTCCCCAATCTTTCAGGAACGGCTTATGCTTATCGGCCGCCAGGACATTTTTATGCCGGCGGAAAACGAATGCCAGCGACTGGAGATTATGAAGCCTGGCGTCCCTACGAGGTATCTGATGAAAACTAATTTACTTGAAGTTGTGATGGGGGCCGTTGTTCTTGTCGTCTTCGCCTTTTTTGTTATCCTTGCTTATTCAACCAGCCAGTGGCAGGCTACCAAAGGGTATGAAGTTGTCGCAAAATTTGACCGTATTGATGGACTGATGCGGGGCAGCGATGTACGCCTTAGCGGTGTAAAGGTCGGAACAATTAAGGAGATCCACCTTGACCCCAAAACTTATCTTGCGGTTGTTCATATCGCACTCGCCCCCGAAGTTACTCTTCCCCAAGACAGTTCCGCTGAAATTATCAGTGATGGGCTTTTGGGAGGAAAGTTCTTAGCTCTTGTTCCAGGGGGAGAAGATGAAATCATTATCCCCGGTGGAGAAATTATGCATACCCAAGCCGCAGTGAGTTTAGAATCCCTCATTGGAAAATTTATTTTTAATGCTCAAGAGAAAAAAGATGAGAGCGATCAGAAAAAATAATATACCTGATCAACTTAAAAAGGCCTGGATTGCTTCGGAGCTCACGCTCCTCGCAATGATCTTACTGACTGCCTTAACCCTCCCCTCTTACGGTCAAAGCTTTGACACCCTCTTGAATGAACTTTCTGGATCCGACCCAGATGAAGTAGAGAGTGAAAGAAAAGACTCGAGGAAGAAAGAAGATTATCCTTCTCCCCCAGAAATACCCCCCCCCCTGGCAGAGGATGAATTTGCACCTGAAAAAAATATTGTTACCAACGGAGTAACTCTCCAAGGACTTGATAAACAAACGGCGCGTGTTTTCATTATTGATGCTGCTGTCGGCCAAACTATTGAATTTGGAAATTTAAAAATTATTGTCCAACATTGTGAAAAAGCCCCTCTTGAGGCTCGCCAAGAATCAATGGCGTTTGTCACGATCTCGGAGGAAAAACCCAAGAGCTCTCCGCAAAATCTTTTCGCAGGCTGGATGTTTTCTTCAAGTCCTGCTTTATCTGCTCTTGATCATCCCATTTACGATGTGTGGGTAAAGGAATGCAAAGCACTTAAGTAGATGTATACGTGTATGAATTGTATAAATCAGCTTAACGTTAGGCACCCTAAGGCATCAGGTTTAGAAGGTTTTGGAAACTTTAGCGTAACCAATATTCATTTTTAATCTAGTCCCTATCTTCCCCATTCTCGAAACTCATGTAAAATTGATAATTTAATTTCAAGAGATATTTATCAGAAACCAAAAAGGGTCGTTTGGTCTCTATACCCCCAATAACTAACCCCGCGGCACGCAGACAGGGTTATTTATTGGAGAAGTTTACGCAACCTAAAAAATACCTGCATCGCATAGAGCTACCGTATAACCCTCTATGATGGAGTCTTTGTATCCGACCAACATCTTATACTCATCTTCTATTTGCTTCCACTCAATATCCTCGGCCTTTAAAGCGCGTTTACTCTCAAACAAATCTTTTACCCATACAGTAAGATAATCTCCTACAGCTTTATGGAAGATGTCCGCCTTGGTTCTTTCGCCTTCCTGATCAAGCTTAAAGTACTGTTTCCATTCAAACGGCTCCTCACTATAAATAAGCCCGTCTGAAACTGCTTTTTTTGCAATTGCTAAACAATGAGGGTTATCCTTTAATGCAGCTTCTAACAATTCTAGAGGAGGTCTTGCAAAGCTACTGCTATTAGATAAAAGAAAGAAAGCAGCCCAAGTATAAAATAAATTTTTCATAACACAACCTCCAAATTAAAAATTATATATATATTTTCATATAAATGAATACAACATATAAATATATATGAATATAAATTATTATAGTCTAGTAACTTTTTTCATGCAAGAAAGTAGTTTTTGAAAGGACTCATAAAATTCCAGATTTTGGTTTGATAAAAAACAAAAAAGAAAAAACTATGAATCTCTCTGCCCTTCTCGAAAAATATCAAACCCTATTACCTTGGAATTTGGCAAGAACAAAATGTTTGTGAGCATGCTCTTAGGGATAATTGCTTCAAGCTCAGTCCAACACCACAAGGCCGCTCTTAGTTTACTCAACAAATTCTGACACATGGGACAGACCCGAAACCCAAGTTCTTCGGACCTCGGCCCCAGAAAAAAGCTCCTTGATCTAAGCAGGGTAAGTAAGACAAGCATTACTTACAGCAAGGCATTCGCTCACAACTAGACACCACCGGCTCACACCCTGGCACCCAAGTTCCTGGAACCATTTTCCCTGTTATGCCGACATCTTCTCCTGCGCCTCTAAATGAATAGCACCCCGAAAGAGACCCTACCATTACTGCTAAAAGCATAAAAAGAATTAAGAACCTCATTTTTCCATCCTTGTTAGCGACCCTTTTCCCCATCTTTGAGGGTCCATGATATATATTCTTCCTTAAAAAAGTCTGAACCCTACGCCGCTTCTTTTATAATTTTAAGAGCAAGCCATTTTTCCAGCCAATGAATATCATATTCCCCCTTAATGACATCTTCCACTTCGGCAAGCTCACGATGAAGCGGTAAAAGCGTGTTAACCCCTGTAATCACATATTCATGCAGAGCTCGCCTCGCCCGTTTCAGGCAGTCTTCCCGAGTCTCCCCATAAACAATTAGCTTAGCAATGAGGCTATCGTAATGGGGAGGAATTTGATACCCCTGATACATAGGACTGTCGACACGTACACCATAGCCTCCGGGCGTAAGGTAGTCTTGGATTTTACCAGGAGAGGGCATGAAAGTTTCCGCATCTTCCGCATTGATACGACACTCAATCGCATGGCCCTTAAAACGGATATCGTTCTGACGAAAGCTCAAAGGCAACCCTGCAGCCACCCGAATTTGCTCGCGTACAAGATCAATGCCTGTGATCATTTCTGTAATGGGGTGCTCAACTTGAAGACGCGTATTCATTTCAATAAAGTAAAATTCTCCATCTTCATATAAAAATTCAACGGTCCCCACGCCTCGGTACCCCAGTTTCTTCATGGCTTTAACCACGGTCTCCCCTAGTTTTTTACGGGTTTCAACCGAAACTGCGGGAGAAGGCGCTTCTTCCCAAATCTTTTGATGACGCCGTTGCAGGGAACAATCTCGTTCCCCCAAATGGACAACGTTCCCCTGGCCATCTGCAATCACTTGCACTTCAATATGCCGAGGGTGACTCAAATACTTTTCCATATAAACTTCGTCATTACCAAAGCAAGCTTTGGCTTCTGTACGTGCAAAACTTAAGGCTTCATCAAGATCAGCAGATCGGTGGGCAACTTTCATTCCTTTACCCCCCCCTCCAGCAGCAGCTTTAATCAGAACAGGGTATCCAATACGCTCTGCAAGAGCGTCTATATCACCTTGAATATCAAGTGCGCCATCCGACCCCGGCACCACCGGAATTCCAAGCTCAAGAGCCGTTACCTTAGCTGTAATCTTATCCCCCATCAGACGAATATGGTCAGGCGTGGGGCCAATAAAGGTCATCCCATGTTCTTCAACCATTTCAGCAAAGGCCGCATTTTCCGAAAGAAATCCAACGCCTGGATGAATGGCATCAACGCCACAAACATCAGCCGCCGAAAGGATGGCTTGCATATTCAAATAACTTTCTCGAGAAGGAGCGGGGCCAATACAAACGCTCTCATCCGCCAATCGGACGTGCATCGCGTCACTATCGGCTGAAGAGTGAACAGCAACCACCTTAATTTCCATCTCACGACAGGCTCTTAAAATCCGCAGGGCAATCTCCCCTCGATTGGCAATAAGTATCTTTTGAAACATGGGAAAAATCCTTTGTTACTCGAGGATGACGAGAGGTTCACCAAACTCGATAGGCTTTGTGTCAGAAACGCAGATGTCGATAACCTTACCATCTCGAGGAGCACGGATAGGATTCATCACCTTCATGGCTTCCACAATCAGCAACGTATCTCCTTTTTTCACAAAATCACCAGCTTTAATAAAAGGCGCTCCCCCTTGTTCCGCTGATAAATAAACGGTTCCCACCATCGGTGAGGTAATGGCTTCTCCGTGGGGGACAGAAGTCTCTGATGAAGGTGGTAGCCCAGCTTGTAGGGTCGGAGCTGATGAGGAAGAATGCGGAAGAGGCAAAGATGAGGCTGAAGAAACACTGGGGGAAAGAGCCGGTTGTATATTCCCTCGAGCAACCCGAATACGGTGGGTTCCCACCTGATACTCAATTTCGGTCAATCCTGATTCCTCGAGAAGCTTAGCAAGTCCACGCACGGATTCACCATCAACAACAAATTTGTCAGGCATTTATATTCCTTTAAGTAGATAATTACTTACATATTTATTTTTTACTTGTATTTTCATATCATAAATTCCTTAGTCAACTTGTATACCTTACTCTTTCTCTTCTTGCAAGATCTCTATGCAGAACTCAATGAAAACTTAATTATAATCTCTCTAGAAACCCCCGTACTCTGGTGTATAAGAAAGAGAGCGAGGTGACAATGTTTGTACATTTAAGAGTTCATACGGCCTATTCTTTGTTGGAAGGGGCCCTTCCTATCAAAAAATTGATCGAGCTTGCTCAAAAATATCAAATGCCAGCTGTTGCGATGACGGATACAGGGAATCTTTTTGGTGCGATGGAGTTTTCTTTAGCAGCGAAAGATGCAGGCATTCAGCCTATTTTGGGATGCCAAATTCAAATTACGTCCCCTTTTTCTAATCGAAAGTATGAAACGGATACGCTAGTTCTCCTCGTCCAAAATCAAAAAGGCTATCAGAATCTCCTCAAAATTATCTCTCACACCTATATCAATGACAAAGGAAAAGAATGTCCTCAAATTGACTTAGAGTCCCTTTCCTTATGGACAGAAGGATTAATCGCTCTTACGGGAAGCTTCCAAGGGGGACTTGCCAAACAATTGGCGCGAGGCCTTGAGGGAACTGAATATCTGAACCCCTTAGTAACTCTTTTTAAAGATCGACTTTATATTGAAATTTCTCGCCATGGCGTTTTGACTTCTGAACAACAAAGAATTGAAGATATTCTTATTAATTTGGCTTATGCCAAAAATGTGCCTCTTGTTGCAACTAACGAAGCTTTTTTTCCCGACCCCTCTCTTTATGAAGCTCACGACGCTCTTTTATGCATTGCTGAAGGAACGTATGTGAATGAGGAAAATCGAAGGCGTCTCACCCCTGATCATTGTTTTAAGTCACCTCAAGACATGGAAGCTCTTTTTGCAGATCTTCCTGAAGCGATTGCAAACACCCGTGTTATTGCCCAAAGATGTAGCTTTTTACTCACTCCCATTAATCCGATTCTCCCTTCTTTTCCTTGTCAGAATGAAATTGAAGAACTCCGCAATCAATCGCGCTTAGGGCTTGAAGAGCGGCTGACCCGATATGTTTTCACTTCCGACATGAATGAAAAAACAAAAACAGAACAGCGCGACAAATATTTCAAACAGTTAGAATATGAACTCACCGTTATCGAAGAAATGAAATTCCCTGGCTATTTTCTTATCGTGGCTGATTTTATCAAGTGGGCGAAAGCTCAACATATTCCCGTAGGCCCAGGACGTGGGTCGGGAGCAGGATCGGTTGTGGCGTGGTCCTTAACAATCACCGATCTCGATCCCTTGCGGTGGGGACTTGTGTTTGAACGATTCTTAAATCCTGAGCGTGTAAGCATGCCAGACTTTGATATCGACTTCTGCCAAGACCGCAGAGATGAGGTTATTCGCTATGTGCAAGATAAATATGGTGCAGATCGCGTGGCCCATATTATTACTTTTGGAAAACTTCAAGCCCGCGCTGTTTTACGAGATGTGGGGCGAGTCTTACAGATGCCTTATGGACAGGTCGACAAGATTTGCAAACTCATTCCCAATAATCCTGCAAATCCTGTCACTCTTGAAGAAGCTATTGGGGTTGAACCTCAGTTAGGGCAGATGATTGATCAAGACTCTGACGTTAAGCATCTTGTCAATATTGCTCTCCAATTAGAAGGACTTTATCGCCACGCTTCCACCCACGCGGCTGGTGTTGTGATTGGTGATCGTCCTTTGGATGAGCTTGTGCCCCTTTACCAGGACGCTCGCTCTTCTTTGCCCGCCACTCAATTCAACATGAAATATGTGGAACAAGCCGGTCTCGTAAAATTTGACTTTCTAGGTCTCAAGACATTGACAGTTATTCAACAAACCATCGAATATCTGAAAGAACAAGGCATAGACCTTGATATTTCTTGTATTCCCCTTGATGACTCAAAAACCTTTGAACTCTTAAGACGAGCTGAAACCATTGGTCTCTTCCAAGTTGAAAGTGGAGGAATGACCGATGTATTACGTAAACTCAAACCCGAACAATTTGAAGAAATTACTGCCCTGAATGCTCTTTATCGTCCCGGCCCTATGGATGATATTCCTCGTTATATTGCCTGTCGTCATGGGGAAGAAAAAGTCGCCTACCTTTATCCTGAGCTTGAGCCTATCCTCAATGAAACCTATGGTGTCATTGTTTATCAAGAACATGTGCTTCGCATCGCTCGAGATCTTGCAGGCTATACTCTGGGTGGAGCGGACGTTTTGCGTCGCGCCATGGGTAAGAAAATCAAGTCTGAAATGGATGCGCAACGAAAGCGATTTATTGAGGGCATTTTAGATCGCGTGGGGGGCGACCCTGCAACTGCTAAAACGCTTTTTGATCAAATCGAAAAATTTGCCAGTTATGCTTTTCCAAAGGCTCATGCAGCAGCCTACGCTTTGATCACCTACCAAACCGCCTATCTTAAAGCTCATCATCCGGTTGAGTATATGGCCGCTCTCATGACCCATGAACTCCATAATACGGACAAGCTGACATTCTTTGCCCGTGAAGTGAAACGCTTAGGAATTGAGTTATTACCTCCTGATGTGAACCAGTCTCATGCTGGATTTAAAGTCGAACAGGGAGCCATTCGCTATGCCCTCGCTGCCCTTAAGAATGTGGGAGCCTCAGCGATGGATACCCTGATGGAAGAAAGGAAAAAAAATGGCCCTTACAAGGACATTTTTGACTTTGTAGAGCGTATTGATGGGCGTGCAATGAATAAGCGACAGATGGAAAATCTTATCTCTGCAGGGGTTTTTGACAGTCTCTTGCCCAATCGACGGCAGCTTATGGAAAACCTTGAACTTCTCTTGCGCTATGGGAATGAGGATAAACGTCCCCAGAGTCTATTTGGATTGGACGTCACGCGCCCAAAATTGCACGAGGTAGAGGATTGGCTCTCTCTTGAAAAACTCCGGCACGAATTTGCTGCGGTGGGCTTTTATCTCACCGCTCATCCTTTAGATGCCTATGGATCCTTTCTCGAGCAAATGGGCATTCTTCCTGCCTCTGAAATATTCATCCATGCTCAAGAAAAAGGAGAAGCCCAGACCTATCGTATGGCAGGAATTATGATTACAAAGCAAGAAAGAGCCGCTAAAAGTGGGCAAAGATATGCTTTCCTCCAATTTTCCGATCCGACAGGCGTCTTTGAAGTTACTGTTTTTTCAGAGATTTTAGGTCAATATAAGGAGATGCTAGAGCCTGGAACCGCGTTACTCGTGACTGTCTCCGCTCAATTAACCGATGATAGTCTGCGTCTTACATGTCAATCTATTGAAAATTTAGAAAAAGCTACGGATGGAGGGGTTTTAACTCTTACCCTTCAATCGGAAGACCAAGTCGCTTTTCTTCAGCGTCTTCTTGACAAAACTTCTCGTGGAAAAACAAAAATTATCTTAAAAGTGAAAGTTCAAGACTCTTTAGCAACCCTCGCTTTGCCCTCTTCTTATATGTTAACGCCTGATCTAAGGGCCTCTTTAAGCCAATTTCAGCATGTAGCATAGAGCCGCTCTTTTCGTCATTGTGTCGCCCTGCTTTCGCAGGGCGCGCAATTGTAAGGGGGTCCCAATTGAGGTTATTAATAAAAACTACTCGTTGGCTTATTAACCTGAATTGTTAGGTTTATGAGATTGCCCTCAGAGGCACAATAAAGAACACGCGTGGGTTTAGATATATACCCTGATTGATCCACCGGAAGCCCTGTTCCCGGGTGCACTTTACCCGCCAGTTGAAAGCCTACATAGTCTGGGATGGTTTCGTCTATCCCAAAGTTGAAAGCTACTTTTTCCGTCGCACTGTCGAGATTAAACAACATTGATGGATCTGGGTATCGAGCTATCTTGTCCTCGAGGGCTGCAGGCATTTTTTTTTGATCGCCCTTAATTCCATACTCACCCTTGAGGTATGCATGATATAGCATCATTGATTTAAAACTAGCAAAAACAATTTGACATTTAGTCTTTATCTGGCTGGAATGTTGGTGCGTCCAATAATCCTCATCCACAAGCTTCTGACCTCTCAGTCGGTTAATCTCTAAAATTCCAAATTGCAACGATTGGCAAGCAATTTTATTTTCAGCATCCAGAACAATAAATGCGTTTTCATAGGCGTGGGCTGGGTCCCCTGCCTGATTTTGTGAGAGTGCAAAACCGTACTTTGTCAAAATTTCTGAGAGAAGAGTCCCCCCAAATCGTAATCTTCTTCTTTCATCTGTGAACATCAATGACAGGGAAGCAGCTGGAATGTTTAAGTCAGAATAAAACCTATACCGGGCTACACGTTCGTCAGGATCTTTTATATGGCGAAGCAAAATGGCCACGCGAGCTAGATCTGCTTTAAAGTATATATGTTGCTTCGAGCCAAATACCGTTGGGTTCTGTTTTATGTAATCTACATCCCATATATCTCTAAATTTAAAGGTGTTTTGTATATGAGCATGTTTAAGCGAGTCGTCTAGATTTTTTTGTGTATTGTCTAAGGCTTGTGGAAGAGTTGTTTGTGAATCATACCACATGTTGATTGGAACACGATGAGCATCAAAGTTTTTTACCGCCCAATCTACTAAGACCTTCATGTTCTCTCTTTCAGCCTTTTCGTCAGCAAATAAACCAAACTGATCCATTTTTAGACTAGAATTCAACCACATGAGATTCAACTCACTCTGATCAGCATAATGTTCCTGCTGATCAGCAGCACTTGGCCGAATTTGAGAAGGAGATCCTAAACTCTGTTCCTGCTCCTGTTTTTCCATAGCATAGGAAACAGATGAAAAAGAAAATAATAACGATAAAACAACCAGATTTTTTAAAAACATCACTGCACTCTCACAATTTAAAATTAACACTAAGTTGGATATAGTACTTATTAAAACACATTACCATATTTTCTAGACAGTTAAGAGACATTTTTCAAGACAATCGTGTAGGTTGTCATAGGAGTTTTGCATAATACGCCATTGTCACCCTAGAAGAAGTGTCTAAAGCCTTGCAGATGTAGCATGACTTCTCCAAATGCAATAGGGGGAGCCCCTCTCGTGTCTTTTCCAAATAGGACATTATGCCAACTTTTCGAGTAGGAAAAACATTTGCCTCTTTTTTTTAAAGTATTAATCTTCTTAAACGCTGTGTTATACTCTTCTCACCGAAATGTTCACAAGGACGGGATAGAAATTGATTCAGCTCTGGAGAACAAATCTTTTAACTTTTTGCGACAGGCGGATTCTTTCGATTTTCCTGCTTGGATTTTCGAGCGGATTACCTTTTTTACTTACCTTATCTACTCTAACAATTTGGCTGAAAGAATCGGGAGTCAATAATACGACCATTGGTCTTTTTGTCGTGGTAACCATTCCCTATACCTTTAAATTTTTATGGGGGCCGATGGTGGATCGAGTTAAGCTTCCTTTTCTTTTCAAATTGTTAGGTCAAAGGCGAAGTTGGGCCCTTCTTTCTCAAAGTATTCTTATTTTTATGTTACTCGGGCTTGGATCCTCCCACCCTCAAGACTCTATTTTTGAGACAGCCATGTGGGCTTTTGGAGTGGCTTTTTGTTCTGCGATTCAAGACATTGTCATTGAGGCCTATCGTATTGAAGTTATTGATGAAGACCAAAAAGGTTCCGCAGCAACTTCAACTTATCTTGGCTATCGCCTTGGAATGATGATGTCAGGAGCAGGGGCTCTTTTTCTTGCTGCCACCTTTTCCTGGCAAATCGCCTACGAAGTGATGGCATTTCTTATTGGTATGGGCATGCTGACGACTCTTTGCAGCCCGTCTCCTAAAACGCTTTCTTTTAGCCCACCTCCTCATCTTTCTTTGAAGAGTATCGCATCATATAATCGTTTCTGGACATGGGTCAAATTCACCTATGGTCCTCCACTCCAAGAACTATGGCAGTCCTATGACTGGCGCATCGTTTTGGCTTTCATTTTTTTTTATAAAGTGGGAGACACAGCGCTTAATGTGATGAATACTCCTTTTTTGGTAGAACTTGGATTTAGCAAGCTTGAAATCGCTCATGTGGCAAAATTTTTTGGCATCTCTGCCATGATTGTTGGGGGGTTTATAGGAGGACTCTTCCTGAATCGATTTGGTATTTTTTTCGGTCTTCTCTTATGCGCGAGTCTGCAAATTTGTTCCAGTTTGATGTTTGTGATCCAGGCTTTGGTCGGCTATAATCTCAGCGTTCTTGTGATTACGATTGGAGTTGAAAATCTTACCTGTGGATTGGGGGCCGCCGCTTTTATTGCTTATCTTTCAAGCCTTTGCAGTTCTCCTCACACAGCCACTCACTTTGCACTCCTTTCTTCTTTTGGGTCTCTCGCACGTATTGTGCTTTCTATAGGAGCGGGCTTTCTTGCTGATTTTCTCTCCTGGCCTCTCTTTTTTACTTTCACAGCACTTGCATGCCTCCCCTGCCTCTTCTTACTATTGCATGCTTCCCCTCATTTTTCTTACAGGCATTCTTTCTTTAAAACTTCTACTCAGTCTTAAGGGGTTGCGTTTTTAAAAATAATCCTTATATTGAGATTGAGTTTAAAACTTCTTTTAAGGATAAAAATCGTAGAGATCATGTGCTCTGCGTAAGAAACTAAGATAGACTTTATGCCTTCTTCTTCTTACCCTCAGCTCTCCTTCCCTATCTAAGAAAACCTTTGTGTTGGGTGGAATTTTTACGCTTTTTGTTAAAAACTCAATTAGTTAACGCCTATCAAAGGATATAGAAATGAAAAACGGCACTGTAAAATGGTTTAACCCCACAAAAGGCTATGGCTTTATTCAAATGGAAGACGGTACACGTGATGTATTCGTTCACATCACAGAGCTTGAGCGCTCAGGGATTTCCAATTTGGCTGAAGGTCAAAAAGTCAGCTTTGAATTAGCAAGCAACAAGGGTAAAACCTCTGCTGTCAATCTTAAGTTGCGGTAAATTTTTTAGGCCTCTTTTTTGAGGCTTTTTTAATACCCCACCCTCAGGGTAGAGGTCTTCTCTCCAGGAGATTCTACTCTTGAGGGTGGTTTTTTGTAAAAAAAGCTTACGAATTATAAAAATGAGTCAACCGAACTCCTTTCAGTCTTGCATTCACTCCTAATAACTGTTCTTCTAACCGTCATACTTTTAAAGCTATCCTCAGTTAAGAAATGAACGCGACCCTACACCCTTCTTTTTTAAAAATTGTCTCCTTAAACATTGAGCTCGATCGCCATCTGGATCGTATTCTTCCCTTTCTTAAAAAGGAACAGCCAGATGTTATCTTGATGCAAGAAGTGCTTGCCAAAGATATATCTATCTTTGAAGAAACACTTGGAATGAAATCTATATTTACTGGATTGAAACTTTTACTTCACGAAGGAACAGTGCATGAAGAAAAACTCGTTACATTCTCAGCATTGCCAATAGTAAAAAGTTATAGCGCCTATTATAGAGGAGACGGCCAGCATCTTCCCTTGATCCAAGAAGGAGAAGCAGCAAATATGGATCGTGCCATTCTGGTTGTAGAGGTTATAAAAAATAACAAACAGTACTGCTTGGTCAATACCCATTTTACCTGGACTCCAGATGGTCAGCCCAGTGAACAACAACATCAAGACTTAGAAGCTCTCTTTCAGCTTCTCGCCCCTCTTCCCCCTTTTATTCTCTGTGGTGACTTTAATGCCCCTCGCGGCGGGCCGATTTTTGATGCCATAGGGTCAAGATATAAAGATAATATTCCTTCTGATGTTACAACGACGATTGATAAAAATTTGCATTCCGCAGGGGATCTCCAATTAGTTGTTGATGGTGTATTTTCTACCCCCCAATATCATATAGAGTCCGTAAAATTATTTGATAATCTTAGTGATCATTGGGCCATTGTTACGAAAGTAAAATGAATGAAACGCTTATAAACACTGTCCATTATATAAATCCTGCGACACACAACTTTTCCCCGAAGGGAGTTGGCAGATGGTCTCATTTTCGAAGAGAACTCCTCCCTGCAAGACACAATAAGTTCCTCCCGAAGTTAACACCCCTGTTATTTTCATTCCTCCCAAGGGACACTTACCACGAAACAAGGCCCACTCCTCACACTGATAATCATCTGAAAAAACACAAATTCCATACTGCCCCCCATCTCCTCGTTTCGCTATTTGCAGCTTCCCTCCTTTATCTATACAATTTTGGGAAGCAGGATTGGCCAACCCTATTTTTTTCTTTTCTGCACAACCGATTATCAGTCCCGAGATCCCGCCTACAAATAGAATGATCTTGAAATTTTTCATAATCATCTCCATATCTCCTCTATAATAGAGGATATTGTTTAAATGTTATCTTACCCCATTTATCGCGGAATGGCTGTTATGTTTTTAGCTGTTGCTCTCTATAGTGTGAATGACACCCTTCTCAAATGGTTGGCTAGCTCATACCATCCCCTGCAAATCATGTTCTGCCGGTCTTTTTTTACATGGCTACCTCTTTTAGGTGTAATTGTTCAAAAGGAATCCTGGAAAAGCTTAAAGTGTAATAATAAGAGTTATCATACTCTCCGAGCAGGAATTATGGCCCTATCTCTTCCTTGTTATATTTATGCCTTTAAAACCCTTCCTTTAGCGGATGCTTATGCGGTGACTTATGTGGCGCCTCTCTTTATGGCTATTTTCTCAATTCCTATCTTAGGAGAGAAAATTGAAAAACACGCCTGGGTTGCTATCCTTATCGGCTTTTCAGGCGTTCTCGTTATGATGCGACCGGGAAGTGCTGTCTTTAGCAGTGGAGGTCTTGCAGCCTTTATAGGGGGCCTTCTCTGGGCCCTAGGTCTTGTTATGGGACGAAAAATCAGTCAAACGGAAAGCGACTTTTCCCTCTCCGTATGGTTCCTGGCAGCTTGCTTTCTTTTAAGCTCTCTTTTTATGCCTTTTTGCTGGCAAGCCCCTCCTCTCTCAGATTGGATACTGTTTGCCGCATCAGGCGTTATTGGAGGCGCAGGCCTTTTAGCCATCACCCGTGCTTTTAGCCTTGCTCCAGCTTCAATTATCGGCCCTATTGACTATCTGATTCTCGTTTTCGGCGCGATTCTTGGTTATGTAATATGGGGAGATATTCCCGATATCTTTATCGTCATAGGGGCCTTAATTTTAGTTTTTAGTGGACTATATCTCGTTTATCAAGAAGTGCGACGCAAGCCTTTAGGTTTCTTTCCCGGTGGGGAATAAGCAGAAACTTTCACATAACAGGTGTTACAATAGGGACAAATAATCTTTTCTTCTGTCCCTAGGTTCAGAAAAACGACGGGATGACCTAAAGCTCCCCCTCCCCCATCACAATGAACGACAGAATTTTTCGTTTCAATGGGTTCCATAAGTATATTCATGGAGCAGCCCTCCTTGCATCTCATTTGATGAAAGTATATAACCCCTTTACAGACTTGACTACTTTTTCTGCGCCCGTAGCTCAGCTGGATAGAGCGTTGCCCTCCGGAGGCAAAGGTCAGGGGTTCGAATCCCTTCGGGCGCGCCATGTCTCACTTGTCCATAACAGAGACATAGGTAACATTTTATTCCGAAGACATCAGAGAACGTCGACGTTTTGAAAGCTAATCTCCCTAAGTTCGCCAGAAATTAGGTGTAAAAAGAATCAGCAATGTTAAAAGCTCAAGACGCCCCAATAACATCCCAAATATTGTAATCCATTTAGCAATTTCGGGCAGGGCTCCATAATTGTCAGAAGGACCAATTTGACTACCTAAACCCGGCCCTACATTTCCTAATATAGTCGCACTCCCTGAAAGGCTCGAAATCACATCAAGCCCACAGAGAGAATAACTTAATGCCAAAGCCGCATAGCAAAAAATATAAAGAGCGAAAAAAGCCAGCACTGACATAAAATCGACTTCTTTCAGTCTCTGATGATTATAAAGAGGAACAAACACCCCATGAGGCCGACGAAGTTGTAAAACTTGTTGTTTTGCTGCTTTAAAAAGAATTTGATAGCGGAAAATTTTAATTCCTCCTGCTGTTGATCCTGTACACCCCCCCACAAACATCAGAAGGAAAAGAAAAATAAGAGCAAAACTCCCCCAGGTATTAAAATCAGCTGTTGTAAATCCTGTCGTAGAAGCAATAGAAACAACTGTAAACGCTCCATGACGCATGGCGCTCAAAAGATCGTATTGATCTGTTTCCCACAGCCAGAGCGCCATAAGCCCTGAGGCGACAACCACTAATGAAAGATAGACTCGAACTTGGGAATCGCGGAAAAGAACTTTAAAATCACCCTGTAAAAAACGAGTAAAAAGTAGCAAGGTTATGCTTCCCATCATCATAAAGAGAATGGCAATCATTTCTATCCACCCATTGTCAAAATAACCTAAGGAAAGGTCTGAAGTTGCGAAACCTGCCGTTGACACTGTCGACATCATCAGGCAAATCGCTTCAAAAGGAGTCATACCCGCAAGCCAATACGCAACCCCACACAGAACAGACATCAAAAGATAAGTTGAAAGAATGGCAGAAGCAATTTGAGAGACGCGGGGAAAATATTTTTCAGACCGATCCGAAAACTCGCTCCTGAACAATTGCATACCCCCAATTTTAAGAGCCGGTAGAATCGTCATCGCCATAACGACGATTCCAATTCCCCCCAACCATTGCAAAAGGGAGCGCCATAATAAAATTCCGGGAGGAGCATAATCAAGATCTTTAAATACAGTGGCTCCTGTTGTCGTCAACCCAGAGATAGCTTCGAAAAAGGCGTCTGTGAAGGTGGGAGCAGCACTGGAAAGAATAAAAGGCAGTGAAGCAAACACTGAAATCGCAATCCAACTTGAAACCGTTAAAACAAATGTTTCTCGCACCTCAAATATAGGATCTCCTTCAGGACGAAACCCAAGAGTCAACAAAACCCCTACAAAACCTGTGATAACAGCTGACTCTCCGAAATACACCCAATCGGGGTCATGATAGAGAAGATCCATCACTGCAGGTATAGCCATAGCAACAGCTAAAATGCTTAAAAAAATGCCGAGGATAAAAACAACAAATCGACCTTGAATCATGGAGCAATGATGACCTGTTCTGATTTTCGAAAGAGTATAGCATAAGAGAGAAGAGAGCGTGAAATATTTAGAAGGAGAACCCCGGTAAACCCATTTAAAATCGAGATAGAGAACGACTCACCAGGTTTCATCCTGTTTATTCTCGGATTTTGAAAGTGTTTACCGTAAAAAAGAACGGGTTCAAAGAGTCTTTATGAAGTCCCTCTCTATAAAGACACAACAGCCCTTGGATGAGAACTTATATCTAGAGCAGACCTTTACCTATTACATACATTTTCCTGAGTTCTCGTTGGGAATCAGCATTTCCTTTTGTACACGCATAAACTCCTCAGTTTTCTTAGGAAACGCCACAGAAGGCATGGGAGCTTTAGGGTTTTTCAAAATAAAATCCACCATGTGGGCTGTTTGACGGCCCAACTCAGTTTGATTGGGGCCGAGAGCAACTGAAGCACCTTGATCCATCAAATCAACATCGCTTACAAAAGCTGGGATATTACACTCCTGAGCAGACTTCACCACACTTTTAAAAGCGGATAAAGCCGTATTATCATTGTTTATAAATATAGCGTCAACTTTTCCACAAAGGCTTCGGCTTGCTGCGAGGACATCACTTGTTTTTGTAGCTGTCACTTTTACCAACTTTAAATCAAACTCTTTTGCAGCTTTCTCCATAGCACTAAGAAGGGCCATGGAATTTACTTCACCCGGGTTATAAATGATCCCTAAAATCTTAAGGGTGGGAAACTGCTTTTTAAAAAGCTTAAACTGAGGTTCAACAGCAACAAAGTTAGAAACACCTGTGATACGTCCTCCGGGTGAATTCAGATTGCTGACGAGTTTTGCCGCGAGGGGATCCGTAACCGAACTAAACACAACAGGAATGTCTGTACCTTTGGACGCATTGAGAGCTGCTTGAGCTGCAGTCGTCCCAATTGCAACAATAAGATCCGGATGATCGGAGATAAATTTCTGCGCAATTTGTGCTGCCAAAGCAGTGCTTCCTTGAGCTGATTGATATTCTCCCTTCTCATACCCCAATTTCTGGAGTTCATCGAGAAGGCCCTGGCGCGTTGCATCTAAAGCAGGGTGCTCAATAGTTTGAAGAATGGAAATTTTTAGGGGGGTGCTTTGGGCAGAAACCAACGGAAACAAGAAAAAGAAAAGAATAATTTTAAAGAGTATATTTATGTTGTTAAGATTATACATTTTAGGGTTATACATTTTAGGGTCCTCTGTTTATCAATTCGATTGGGTTGAAAAGTTTGAAAGTTTTTATGATGATGATGATGATTCATAATATTCTCCAATTGGTTGTAAAACCTTCTAATGAAAGTCAGTTTGAGTTTACAAAATTTTGTAAAAAAAAGAAAGTCTGTTAGAATATAAAATTGAAGGAGACTTTTCATGTATAATATTCTACCACAAAGCGAAGGGAATATCATTGGCATTCAGGTGAAAGGCCGCATGCGTGCTCAAGATTATGAAACTCTTCTTCCCTATATTGAAAATATGATAGCTCAGCATGGATCCATTCGCGTTTTGTCGGATCTAAGAGACTATAAAGGTGTTGAATTTCGAGCTATTTTAAAAACACTTCCTTACGCTTTTAAGTATCGCTCTAAGGTTGAAAAAAAAGCCGTGGTTACGGATGAGCAATGGGTTTATACGTGGACAAAGCTTCTTGCCCCTTTTTTTAAAACCGAAATTCGATGTTTTCCTAACTCTGCGATTGACCAAGCGTGGAAATGGGTCCGCAGTTAGAACAGCGCCTCTCCCCATCTGCATCGTCTATTCGCTAGTGAATGGCGTCCCCCCTTTTTGTTTTTGCTGACGGAGAAGACCATATTTTTGAGCCAACCCTCTCAGTCACAACCCAGAAGTTGGGTATGGGCTTTTAGAACTTCCATTTTATAGAGTTGGAATAATTTTTAATCTTATCAAAAAACGAATTCCTCTTTCTTGTTTGTTAACGATTTAGTAACCTTCTTTAACGTAAGCATAAAAAATAAATTTTTACAGGGAATAATGAATGACCACATTTCTTGGGTCCTCATGCAGAGTAACTCTTTGGATTAAGCTGCTCGGAATAATTTTGATTGTTTTAGTTTTAAGAGAAGAAAGCTATGGCATTAAAATCCTCTCAACCTCCCACAAAAGGGTTCATCCTGTTAACCCGCCTGCTTCCTCTCATAATTGCGCAACTTATATTGACCAATACGAAAAAGAGCATCGCATTCCAACTGGGCTTTTACAGGCTATCTCAAAAATTGAATCGGGGCGAAAAGATGACACGGGGCGCACTGTCGCTTGGCCATGGACGATCAATGCAGAAGGGCAAGGTTATTATTTCCCCACCAAGGGCGCTGCTATCGCTGCTGTAGATAAAATGCGGGATAAAGGCATTAAAAGTATTGATGTGGGCTGCATGCAAGTTAATCTTGTCCATCATCCTGATGCCTTTAAAACCTTGGAAGATGCTTTTGATCCGTCTCAAAATGTAGCTTATGCTGCTCGTTTTCTGAAAGGATTAAAGAATGAACGGGGGTCTTGGGATAAGGCTGTTGCCCATTATCATTCGGCAAATCCTCTCCATCACATCCCTTATCAAAGAAATGTTATAAATCTCTGGAATCGAGAAATGAAAACAGGCGGCATCCTCCTCACTGCTGGCGTTTTTGAAAACGTTTCTCAACCAAAAATCAACCGTCTCCACCGTTTAACTTCTGCAAAGACATTAAGTTTAAAAAGTCCTCTGTTTGTGAGAGCGTCTCACAAAGGAGTGGTACGAAGAGTCATTAATACCAGCTCTCCTTCTTCTCGTATTCACAGGGTTCATACAAAATCTCATCGAAAAACCCTCAAGATTTCTTAACCTCATCCACTTTCTCCTTGCAGTTTTAGAGAGATTCAACTAAAAAGACCTCACTCAAAGTGCGCCCGTAGCTCAATTGGATAGAGCATCTGACTACGGATCAGAAGGTTAGGAGTTCGACTCTTCTCGGGCGCGCCAAGGAAATCAAAGGGTTTTTCAGATTGTTAAAATACCCTAAAAAGACTTGGGAAGCATATCGGAAGCAGAAGAGAGAATTTGAGAGTCACGAAATTTCATATATTTTAAACGCACCCGCATTTTCATTAGAGAAAAATTAGATCTAGTATAGCCAATTGCGTTATATATTTACCGCCGCTTATTGTTACGCCGATCCATAGCAAATAGATCCGCAATCTCTTCTTGTACTTTTAGACCTGCTCGTGACCTTCGGACATCATAAAGTTTTTTTATTTCTGTTTCTTCTAAATAATGCCATTTTTTATTGAACTTTTTATAATTATCTAATGGTTTATAATCTTCTAAAGGGGCTTTACCTTCATAATCATTATTGTCTAGCATCATATACTTGATGTAATTCAAGTATAGAAAATAAACTCTTGTGTAAGGATAATTTGTTTTTCCTTCTAGTTTATTAATTAGATTGATGTTGCGAACCTTATCCTCTTGGGTGGGTACAGGCTTTAATTTGCCCCCACTTACAACTTCTACAGCCGCCTGAGTTATTCGAGAAACTTCACGCACACGGCAAAGAGTCTTATCATCTAAATAAAAGAAAATATTAGAAAACACTTCCATTGGTAAAGAAGGCCGCATCTGTAGGCTACCACGGCTACCAACCTCTGCGTTTTCTTCCATTGCTATAAGAGATACTGGACTCAATAACACTATAATAAAGTATAAAAAATTTTTCATTTACTCACTTTGGCTCCTTAGTTTTCTATTTTATGAATATCTTAATTAAAAATATCAACCCCTGATATACAACAATTCTTGATATATGTGCAAATAAAAAAGATTTTATTCGGCCCATAGATTATTTGGATATATCACTCTTAAATTGTCTCAAAGGGACCATAGGCGATGCCCTCAATGCGCTGTTGTGTGCAATCGGACACAACATGAAGCTGATCTGGAGGAAGATCAGGTCTCTTTTTGTCCTTATTTTCGTCATCCTCTTCGGCAACATCGAGATTAAAAATCACATGAGGAAAATCCTAATCCCTCTCTAAACCCATTCTTCAGAATCGACTAGGTAAAAGTAAGAAAATAATTTTTCTAATCAATTCAAGCTCTCTCCGTATTTTGATGCTTTTGTGAGCCTATACCCCTTCCCTATTTCATTTTATTTCTGTACAAAAATAAGGAGACTTTGTATAAAGCCGTTTTTTAAGGAGGAGAGAAATATACTATGGTGGAAATTCGTAAGAGAAAACCAGGCGCCGGGCGCAAGCCTAACTCAATCCCTACCAAAGCCATTCGCTTGCCTCTTCCTCTTGCTAATAGGCTAGAAAACCTTAAAAAAGATAACAACTTAGGGGCTTTCCATCGGGGGAATATAGGAGAGATCTTTAGAGGGAAAATATCCACGTCCTTAAGAGCACCCCTTTTTGAATCTCGTGTTCAGGCTGGATTTCCCTCCCCCACTGATGAATTTAGCGAGGGGACACTTGATCTTAATGAATACCTTATCCTTCATAAGGCCGCAACTTTTTTTGTGAGAGTCACCGGGGATTCTATGAAAGACGTCGGAATTTTCCCTGGAGATTTACTCATTGTTGATCGATCTTTAACTCCTTCTTATGGTAAAGTTGTGATTGCAGTCTTAAATGGGGAAATGACTGTGAAACGTCTTGAAAAAATAGAAGATAGAATTCTTTTATGTTCTGAAAACGATAAATATCCTGATATAAAAGTCACAGAAGACGAAGATTTCTCCATATGGGGAGTGGTCACTAACGTAATTCATCAACTCTCATGAAAACTATGTTTGCGCTTGTTGATGCCAATAATTTTTATGTTTCTTGCGAGCGAGTCTTTCAACCTCATCTTGAAAAGAAACCTGTTATCGTTCTGTCTAGTAATGACGGGTGCGCCATTTCCCGTTCTAACGAAGCAAAAGCTTTAGGTATCAAAATGGGTGAACCCTTTTTTAAGATACAAAATCTTATAAAAGAACATCATGTTCATGTGTTCTCAGCAAATTTTTCTCTTTATAGCCAAATGTCCTCTCGTATTAT
>JBEPVR010000004.1:0-41142 GCA_041690915.1 Alphaproteobacteria bacterium | reverse complement strand
CCTATGACCAGAGCAATATTCTTTCTTGCCTTTTTAAAAGTTCGATAGGCATTAATATGGTTCCAAAAAAAGTAAATATAAATCAAAAATAAAAAAATCATAAAATTAAAAGGATGGAGTTGGTAAGGAGAGAGAATATAAGCGGTGAGTGTCTCCCAACTTGGGAGTATAGCAAAAGCAGGGAAAAAGTGTGTGACGGTGTGATCGGTCGTGTACTCTTTTTGATAAGGATGAAAACTAAACTTAAACCCAAGATTTTGGAGAGTCTTAAGATAAGAAGAAGGAGCAGAGTATCTAGCTGGTGTCCAATTTCTAAGGTTTGCAATTGAGGAAAAGGAAAAGGTAATTTTTAATTTGGCTGTCATTCTTATCCACCAGCTGGAAGGCGGTGTTACCGTTGTTATTCCTTCGCTTGTGTAAAACTTAGTTTGTTGTCCCCTTTTTAAGGTCGACAAGATGTGATCCAAAAGAGGCAAAAAAGGACGATGCCCTTCTTCTTCAGAAATATAGTGGGGTTCTCCAGGAACTTGGGTGTCGGATAGTTCAGCAAGGAGAGGGGATGGAGCTTGAAGTGTTCCTCTATAATGTCTCCCGATCGTATGCCTTACGCCTTCTCTCTTATCTGTTTTAGGATGAAGGGCTTCATAGAAGAAGCGCCACCATCTAAATTTTAAGCGGCTTCCACGATAAACTTTATAACCCTTAGACGTTTTAATAAGTTCATAATCAAAATTGGATTGAGCTACAATCGAAACAAGCCGTCCTAAGTCGTCTTCACTCAATCCCTCATACAAGGGGCTAGGAAGCAGGGTTTCTTTTTGACAGTCGACTTTTTTTAAAAAAAGTAAAAGTTTGTGGGTAGCTGAGGAGGGTAAGGATTTATCTGCTTCACACCATAGGATTTCTCGAGTTTGAGCTGCCTTTCGTCTTACCGGAATTGAGCTTGCAGAACTTATAAGTGTATTTATTATCGGCTCAAATATTTTCAACCAAATATTTTTTTGAGAAACGGGGAGTCTTTTAAATTCATCTGTTAGGCATTTTAGTGCAATTTTAAGAACAAATTCATTCTCTTCTTTTTCAATTCTTGATTTAAATAAGCTGCATCTTTCCTCAAAAGAAAATTCGGGTTTCATCTTGAGAAGAGCCATTGCCCTTACTGAGGGAGAAGCATCTTCTAAAAGCGCATGGATAATGTTTTCAGGAAGAATACTTATTTTTTCGCATAAGCTTTGACGAACGAAATCACTAGGGTCATTCATTATTTTTGAATATAAAGACGAATCAAAAGTGAAATCAGAGTCTTCTAAAATAACAACAATATACTGACGGACAAAAAGATCTGGATCGGGACCATAAGTTCCAAGTCTCTTTTCAACAATTTCTCTAAAAAGAGAGCGATCCACTTGTTGAAGAATTTTAATGGCTTCGCATTGAATCCAGACATCCTTGAGAGTGGAGCTCGCTAAATAATGAAAAACTTCTGCATCGATAACAATTTCAGGATCAAGAATTTTAAAAATTGCTTCAAGTGCAGCAATCCTGACACGTTGATTGCCATTATAACTTTGAGCTAATTCTGTAAAAAAATTAAGAGGAGTCTGTCTTGAAGAGGGGGGCATATCAGCCAAAACAATAGAAATTCTATTTATAATAAAGGAGAATTCCGCTTCTGTAGAAGAGATTTGATATCGGCAGCGATCTCCAATGGCATTAAAATCAAGCCAACGGGAGAAAGCTCTTTGATCTTTCAACAAATCTTTAGGTGAAGTTCCCAGCGCTTTTGAAAATTCTAAAGTAATCTCTTTTTGTATTGATTCATCAGCGGTTTCCCGATGCTTGGACTCATACTCTCCAAATATTTTCTTTTTATTTTCAATTTCATCTCTTAGAAAGATGAGCCTATCCCATAAAAAATCAAATACTGGTTTTCCAACAAGGAAATAATCCCTCGTAATTTTTTCAATCAGCGCTGAATGGGCTTGTACAAGCAAAGGGGCAAGATCTTTTTTAAGATAAACTTGAATTTCTTTCATCGCGTATCCACCCTTTGAGGAATTTGAGCAGGAAGAAGATGGCGTTCACGGACATCTCTGAATATAATTTCATCTGGGTTGAAATCTCGGAAATCCCGTCCATTTCCAAAATGCCATGTAAAAGAGATAAGCCCGATCCATGTCTTTACACCAAGTATGGAAGGATTAGGATTCGTTGGAGTCGGCAGAAGCGTTGGTAACCCTGTATCACGAACTCGACTTACATTTAGCCTCCATTCGAGTCGGTTATGGTTTTCTAGCCATGTGTTATAGGAGAGACCAAAATCGACCATATGACGGTTAAATGAAAATTGGCGGTTAGGATCAATCCAATTGGGAGGTTGAGGTGTAAGCGGAGGCATTCCAGTCTTATAATAGTGCCGTAGATCATATCCAAAATCCAGAATAACCGGACCTAAAAGTTGATCCATGCCAATTCTAAAGGTTGTTGAATCTGGTTTTCCAAAGTTGAGTTTAGGAGTGGTTGTTGTATAAAACTGAGCGGAGAGTCGCGTATCCATAAATGGCCGATAATAAATCTTGTATGAGAAATTTAAAGCTCGGGGATGAGTCGCCATGTACTTTGTGAAAACATCTGGGTCAGGGACATTTTGAGAGAAATCCGGGACAGTGACAGTTGGTGAGGTTGTAGAACTTATAAATCTCGCGTTTCCCGGGGCGTCAAAGGGAGAATTTGTTTTGCGACCTAATATGGAAAGATCCATTCTTTGGTCTATTTTTTCATTAAAAACAAGCTTATGGCGAACGCCGCCTTCTATTGTTCCGGTATAAAGAAATTTATCAATATTTTCATTTATATGAAGGAAGCGTTTATGATTGCCGATAAGGGTCTGTTCCGAAAGAAGAAAATTTAAATTAGAGTTCTGAGTGTATATCTTTCCTAATCCCCAAAAAGTAAAGGGGTATTCTATAGGGGAGTATTCGGCAGAGCCTTCAGCACCAAAAGTTGGTTTTCCATGCCTTCGTTGTCGGGTTAAAATATCTCCCCTCCAAAATATGCGGTTTAGCTCATCTAAATAACGATAAGTTGCTCGTTCTTCTAAATAACGTTGTACTGTATCAGAAATTTTATTGGGTGTCAGGACATCAGTAGAAAGTGTTCTGTTTAAAGAAGCCGTCAAACTTAATGTACCCTGTTCTTGGCCTCCTAAGGGAAGAACTTCTCTCCCTTGAAGGGGATAAGAAGGCCTCTGATCTTTAAAGAAAACAGGACTGGCTTCGACAGATATATACTGAGCAGGCACAGGAGCTCCTGGCTTTGCACTATCTGAAGATCTAGCTATTCTACGATAAATACGGAAAAGTCTCTCCTCGTTTGTTTGAGAGGGTTTGAGAACAATTTTTTGGGGGCCGCCCTTTACAAAATAATTTTCAGAGAGAATTTCCCCCTTCTTCCATTCATCGATGCGAAGCCAGGCGGGCCCTTCAATATTAATGACAACAGGTGCAGTTGACGTTGCGACTAAATAATCTTTTTTTGCTTCAATGGATAATTTTTTCCAGTTCAGAGCTTCTCTCTCTTTCTCAAAAATGTTCAATTTTACAAATGTATTTGCCGTTGGTTTTTCCAGAAATACTCTAAGACTATGTTCTCCCTTAGGGATATTAATTTCATTTTGAGATGAATGATGAGAAGGCGTAAAGCGAATCAACTGTTTTTCCCCTTGATCAATTTGATATCCCCACACAACTTCTCTGAAATCATCTGATATTAAATTGGCTAAAGAAGAAGAAATTTTAAACTGTGTTGCCTCTCTATTAAAAAGTTGAAAAACAAGAGGAGATGTTCCTGTGAGCACGTATTCATCTCCGCCCTCTCTCATTAATTCTTTTCTTAGGATAAGTTCAGGGATATCTGGCTCCCAAGGGTTGGTTTTGAGAAAAGATCGCACGCCTGCACTTTGTTGAGGGATTTCAATAGGGGTCCAAGACGATAACTCCATAAAATGATCCCAGACGAGAGAGAGAGAGGCAAACTCTGGGTATTTAGCCCAATACTGTTGAGCCTCAATTAAAATTCCTTCACGTGGGTTTTCTTCATAAGCTTTCAACAGGATAGAAAGGTGTTGAAAGGCTTCAGCTTCTAGAGAAAGTGGATAAGGTTTAATTTCCGATTGAGTGGAAAGCTCATTTAGCACCTCCCTAACCACAGAAGGGTTAGCTTGAAATGGGGATTGAAATTGTAAGGGATTAGCAGAGGCCGTTTTCAGACAGTTTGAACATTTACTATTTAAGAGAAAATTAAAAAGAAGCTCACCCCCTTGTGTTCTACCTGTCCCACATTCACTCAAAATAAGGGCCAGAGAATCATGAGTGATAGGAGGTAGAACCGTGAGAGGAAGAATAGGTTTTCTAATAAAAGGGGCAACAATAACAGTAGCATTTTGTGGCGTAAGACTGATGGTGTGTTCACCTGTTCCAACTGTAACTTCATAAGTTATCTTGAGCCCTGGTTGCCCTATAGCCTCACTAAACTGCACCTCTTCAGAAGGAAATGTGTACCCAATGGGAAGGTTTAAAGGAACATCATTATCCTTAATCTCTACCCAACCTTTATAAGGAAGGGGCGTAGACTTATCAAAAACAACTCTCACATGAAATTGGAGTTGGGCGGGACCAATCACTTTAAGTTCTAAAGGGGTCATAGGTTTAGAAAGATATACAAAAGAATACTGATCAATAATGGAACTATACAGGCTAGCTGATTGAGCACTCTGAGTTACGAGGTAATTCGCAGGCACCCATTCATAAGGCCCTGGATGGTCTCTTGTCCATGAAACCCAGCTTTTAATCGCAGACTTTCTCGTCTTTAAGTCAGGGGCATAGAGCTTTGCTTTGATCGCAAGCCCCTTAGAAAGATGAGCTTGCCATACTTTACCTTCTTCTCCTGCTTTTTGAAACTTTTCAATGGCTTGTCCATAATGGCCATCGATTTGATCAAGTTGAGCGTTCCAAAAACATGTTTCTTCAGGAGTTTCTACGCTTTCACCAAGCCGCTCCCCATTACGTGCTCTATCCTCTCTAAGGGCAGAAAAAATGAGTGCTTTGATTGGTTTGTCTTTTATAGGGTTAATAACATGAGCAAGGTCTATCCCGAGGTCTGAATGGTTATCTTCCTTTAAAACCTCGCTCAAAATCAGTAAAGCAGTGCTATCTTTTGTTCTGATAATTTGTTCAGTAAGAATACTTTCTAAAGAAAAAAAATCATTATTGTTTTCATAAAAACTCAAAAGATAATCGAAGGCTTGTTGCTGTAAAATTTTATCATGACTTTTTAGAAAAATAGTTTGTAAATATCGTCCCGCAAGATAAACCTCACCTAGCTTTTGAAGCGCCCTTATCCGTTCGATATGCGCTTTCCTCCAGATAGTGACATCCGAGGTCATGAGAAGCTCTGTCCAGACCTCAAAAGAGGCTTGATATTTTTTTTCTTTAAAAAGAGTTTCTGCTTTGTTAACTTTTTCGTGCGAAGGATTCCCTTTCCCTGGCTGAATATAGATGGGATCCGCATTCCCAATACTGGAAATAAGACGTTGATGTCGTCCTGCGAGAAGGCGTAAAAGTTCTTGCCAGTGATTATATAACTCAGCGACCGATTGTTTTTGGTGTTCAGAGTATCCTTTAAGCTGAGCCCAAAAGAGGTTAAAATCACAAGATTTTTTCCGTTCAGTCTGGCATCTTATGACAAAATCTAAGGCAGACGTAAAAAGCTCTTCTGCATTTTTAACAGACTGGATTTCATCCACCATCATTCTTTGTTCGAGACGATAGGGGCGAGAGGTTTGATATTGGAGGGAGATTTCAAGGGGGGGGGCTTTTGGATCTGCGTTCCATACTTTAATTCGCTTTACATCCGCAGACAAAGGAATCTCAAGAATACCTGCAGACAAAAGGGGCCCCGGTATGGCGTGGATATTAAAAAGTCCTCCTAGGGTTCCAAATGAATCATTTATTAACTTAAGCCCCATGAGGCCTTGTGTGGGTTGGTATGCTTCCAAAGAGAGATCTTTATGAGGAAAAACAACCACTTTAAAAGGTTCCTTTTTATCATATTGGACCCATAAGGACTGGGGCGCGCAAAGTGTCGTCTGATTAGCAAGAATACGTAAAAACGATGGAGCGAGGCGAGCAGGGATATCATATGCCAAAGGATCTTGCGTGGAAGAGTTTGTATGGTAAAAATATCCACTCTGAAGGTGTTTCAAGAGATCATCCTTATGAGATTCAAGAACAAAAGTTTCTTTTCCTTCATCTTTTGGATCTCTTAGATCCCAATCAATGACATAAGCATATTTTTGTTCATTTTGCTTTACCCCTCTTGAGGGAAGAAGGTCTCTATAAAAAGTAAAAAGCCCAAGACTTTGTTCACGCGCTTGCAGAAGGTCCAGAGCATCGAGACGTTTTTGGTAAAGTTCATTGAGTACAAAGCCGCTTTGTAAACCATCGGATCTCCAAAAATTATCCTTACCCAGTTTTATCGCTAAAAGTTGGAGATAGGAGGGCGCTAGGGTTGCACGCTCTTCAGCCGTTGCTAACTGTTTTATATCTTTTTCGGGAAGGGTTAATGAGCTGAGATTGGGTGTTAGGGGGCGACCCGTGAGGGGAGGTGCATTAATAAAGGGAGCAAGATAACCTGTATCTTCAAGCTCTTGAATTTGGTAAAAAAGATTCGCGTTTGAATCTAAGGTTAATGTATGTTTTCCAGGCGGTATTTCGAGAGGGTTGATGTCTGAAAGTCCTAAAATATAATCATCGAAATCTTTATAATATAAGTGTTTTTGATCGGGCTGAGCCGTGAATTCTGCGGTGTGAAAAACCTTTCCATCCATCAAAACATTTACGCGATACATACAGACATGACCCGTATCAAGGTGATCATAAACATACTTGGTAGAGAGGTTAATACGTCTTGGGCCTTCCACAGTGAAGCTAGCCTTTCTATGAGGCTTTAGAATGAAATACGACTCAAATGTTGAATGTTCAGGAACTCCAGTGGTGTGGCTTAAAAGTTTTATGGATTCACTACAACTGTCTAAATGAGTACGATACGGCGCCATAGGCGCAGGAGGTTCATATCGAGAGAGAAATAAGCCAGCTTGGACACATGCAATCTTATTCGATTTTAAAGAAATCCTTACAATTGAATCCCCATAATTTGCAGGAGGCAAAATCATATCTTTTCCTGATACAATGAGTTTCCGTTCCGCATAGAGTCCAGAACCATTCGAAACTAAAACTTCAAGGTCAGAAGCTGAAAAATTCTTACAAGGGACGTGAATTCTTAAATAAGCTTCCTTTGTTAGGCGAACTATTACCGGCACTTTTGATGAAAGGGTAATAACATTAAAGCCAAAGTCTGCATCATACGTTGGAAGAGGGCCAGAAACTAAAAAAGGAGTGTCGTTGATATTATCCCAACGCAATTGTATAAACTCTTGTTCTCGAAGTTTATTTTCTAAATCATCTATAGTGGAATAAGCAAAATTTTGAAGAAGAAAAAACAAAAATAAAAAAATTACATAAATTTTCATTTTTGAATAAAACAATTTATAAAGTTCGTGCGAAGGCCCTTATCTTTTAAAAGCCTGTTTCTTAGATCGAGGCTCATCTCTAGGTGCAGGAAGAGCCCTTCTTTTGTGACTTCTCTAAATTTCTGAGCATTAATATTCTTCGTTCCACCTAATATTTTTATTTCGTCAGGATAGAGAGAAACATGAAAAGGGAGGTGCTTTAAACACTTTCCATAAGTATAAAAGAGTGGGGGGGGTGAGGAAAGGGTTGAACTATAAATTAAGTCTGTAGAACGTTCCTTTGATTCTTCATTATTATCGTCAAAACCGTGGAATTGGAGGATCATTCCCTTTGGATACGCCCGTCCGAAAGCTTTTGAAAACGCATTAAAATAGCTTGAAGGTTCTGCGGTTAAGTTTGTATTTTTGCGGTGAGTGGAGCTCCAAGCTCCTGCTAAAAAAGGGTCTTCTTCCATAAATTGTGCTGCGAGAGTCCCTGTGTGTTTATCAGAAGGATAATGAGGGGCCTCAAGAATAATTGGAATGGATTTTTCAGTATTAAATATATAAGTTCCTTTTCCCGTTTTTGCTGTTTTTTCATTTTCTGTGAGGATAAGAAAATTTCTTGTTTTTTCGACTTGAAAGCCAAGCTTAGCCCAGTCCTCTTGATCCCTATCTACGAAAGAAGAAGAAAAAATCTTGTAAAAAAGATCTTCAGCTTTTTTCAAATCCTGAGAGCTCGGGGGTTCGAATTGAACCGTTGGAGAATAAGCTCTCCGAATAAAATCCATTATTTCACCTCCACTACAAAGTGCTGAAGTTTTTAATAATAAAAATATTATATAAAAGGAAAGTGAAAAGATCTTAGCTAAGCGCATTTTATAACCTTATCCTCTCTTGATTTGGAGAATTTATCTTATAATTTCTTGATCATTGGAAAAGCAACCTAAGTTTTAGGTGATTATCATGTTCGCTTAGCTCTTAGGTTCTCTTCGCCCATCAAATCCTATAGTCATAAAAACTTTATATCTACAATTTGTCTAAATTTCTAGATTTTTTTTCATTGTTAATTGATCCCGCCTTAGGGCTTTGTTCGAGAGAGGGGGATAAAGGGGGGGGGTAAGCAGATTTCTCCCATTTTACGTGGGAGAAGAGATATTGTTACTTTTCTACAACGAATGTGAAGCGCGAAAACCTCACTTTTAATCCTACCCATTTTACACAATCTCTTTGCTTCCTCTTAAACCGCTCTTCGTGACAATAACGCTGTAGAAAGAGTGCCTTCATCCAAGTAATCCAGTTCACCCCCAACGGGAACACCACGAGCAAGGCTTGAAATATGAGGGCTACCAAGCTCTTTCAATCGTTCAGTAAGATAATGGCTCGTTGTTTGTCCTTCAACAGTGGCATTGAGTGCCAAAATAATTTCTCGCACTTCCTCTTTTTGGCAGCGCTGTAGAAGAGAAGAAAGACGAAGGTCTCCAGGACCGATTCCATCAAGGGCCGAGAGGACACCTCCTAAAACATGATAATGACCTTTATACGAGGCCGTTCGCTCCAAAGCCCATAGATCTGCAACGCTTTCTACCACGCAAATAACGGAAGAATCACGACGGCTATCTTGGCAAAGGGCGCAAGGATCTTGGGAGTCAAGGTTTCCACAAATGCTACAATCTTTCACCTTTATTTCAACAACTTGTAAGGATTCAGCGAGGGCAGGTAAAGTAGTTGTACGATTTTGGAGCAAATGCAAAGCAATACGTTTTCCCGACCGGGGACCTAACCCAGGGAGTTTTGAAAACAAGTGGATCAACGTTTTAAGTTCATCACTGATCATGTTTAAAACGGTAGTTTCATGCCCCCGGGGAGTTTCAGCCCCCCGGTCACTTTACCCATTTCTTCAGCGGCTGTTTCTTCTGCTTTTGTTTGAGCGTCGCGGACGGCAGCGACGATAAGATCTTCTAGCACTTCGACCTCTTGAGGATCCAAAAGAGGAGGGTCAATTTTAATTTCCTTAATTGTCCCTTTTCCATCAACCACCACTTTTACAAGTCCTCCACCGGCAGACCCTTCGATCTCAAGAGTCGTTAGCTTTTCTTGGACTTCTGCCATTTTAGTTTGCATTTTTTGGGCTTGTTTCATCATTTCGCCAATGTTACCAAACATTTCTTCTCTCTTTCCTTATCTAGCGTTAATTTCAACGAGGGTTGTTCCCGGAAAAGTTTCCCTTAACGTTTTTACGAGCGGGTCTTGTAAAATAGCATCTCGGCGCTCTTCATGGGCTGCTTGTTCTTTCTCATGGAGAGTAGGGTGACCGATTTCTTCAGAAATTGCAATCATCCACGTTTCTCCTCTCTTTTTTTTCAAAAGCTCTTGCAATTGTTGTGGCAGGCTTTTGGGAGCTTTTTGAGAAAGCCTGAGCGTTAAGGCGGGGGGAGAAAATCCCACGAGATGCACATCATATAAAAGATTAGCATGTAAAAGCCCTTCCCGCTGGTGACTCACCCATTCCACAAGGTCTTCAAAGGAAGAAAAAGAAGGATGGGTTTCACCTTTACCCTCCCTCAAGGCTTTTTTTTTAAGAGGCGTTCTACCCTCTCCCTCATTTAAAAGTTCATGAAGGGAAGGAAGGGGAGCAAAATGAGTTAAACGAATTACAATCACTTCTAAAGCTTTTTGAGGCGAAGGGGCCCTTTTTACTTCCTCAAGCCCTTTGAGAAGAATTTGCCAAATGCGTGTCAGGGTTGGAATCGAGAGGGATTTTGTGAGCTCCTCTCCTTTTTGTCTTTTTTCCGTTGTTAAGGTGATATCTTGAGCTAAAGAAGGGCTCATTTTTAAACACTGCAGCCAATGGGTAAGGTCCAAAAGATCCTCAAGAATACGTAAAGGATCAGCTCCTTCTTGATAAAAATAGCGCAGCTTTTCAAGCGACTGAAGCGTTTCTCCTTCCATTAAGCTTTGAAAAAGCTCGAATAAAAGTCCTTGATCAGAAAGACCCAACATTTGTCGCACCTGAGCAGCCGTGATATGAGTGGTTCCATAGGTCATAGCTTGATCAAGCAAAGAGAGACCGTCTCGTACAGATCCTTCAGCCGCTTTTGAAATGAGCCCTAAGGCTTCTTCATCACAAGAGACGGCTTCTTGGTCACATAAAGTCTTGAAATAAGCGACCAACGTGGGGCTTTCAATGCGCTTGAGGTCAAAGCGTACGCATCTGGATAAAATAGTTGGGGGGACTTTATGAAGTTCCGTTGTAGCAAAGATAAACTTCACGTGAGCGGGGGGTTCTTCGAGTGTTTTTAAAAGCGCATTAAAGGCACTCTTTGAAAGCATGTGGACTTCATCAATGATATAAATTTTATAACGAGCAGAGACAGCCTTATAGCGAGCAGCTTCAATAATTTCTCGAATATCATCCACACTCGTGCGGCTTGCCGCGTCAATTTCAATTACATCCATGGCCCGGTCTTGGGCAATTGCGGTGCATGATACACACGTTCCACAGGGCTCTGGTGTAGGGCCTTTTTCACAATTAAGGGCACGCGCGATGATTCGCGCTGTCGTTGTTTTTCCTGTTCCCCGAATGCCTGTCAAAATAAATGCATGACCCAATCGTCCGCCTTCAATGCCCCGTTTTAAGGTTTCAACGAGGAAATCTTGCCCAATAATTTGGCTGAGTTTAATAGGGCGATATTTACGTGCAAGAACACGGTAGCCTTCAAAAGAAGGTTCTGAGATTTGAGAAGAAACAAGTTTGAGAGTAGCAGTCACGCGCCTTTATCCTTTGCCGGTGAGGGACTGATCAATCGTGACCCATAGGGATCTTACGACGGCTGCTTCCTTCCGGACCTGACCGGATTTATAAGACCTATGTCCACAAACCAGCCCCTCCTCTTCCTTATAGCAAACAAAGAGGGGGAGGAGGCAAGAAGAATGTGGAGATAAGAGTCAAAGAGCAGCCTTCAAGTCTACCCCTTCTTGGATAAGGGTATGCTTAATCTTAATCAGATCAAGCCACACCTCTCGTTTTTGACCGGGAGAGCGCAGGAGATAGGCCGGATGAAAGATGGCAATGACTTTCATTTTTTTCCCCGCTTCGGAAATATACTCTTTCCAAGACCCCCGCAGGCGCATGATGCCATCGCGACCTCCTAAAAGAGTTTTAGTGGCCGTTCCTCCCACGAGAATGAGAAAGTCAGGGTTGACAAGATCAATATGCCGACGAACAAATGGCAAACATGCATCTGCTTCTGCAGGGGTGGGCTGACGATTACCAGGCGGACGCCAGGGAATAATGTTCGTGATATAAAAGCTCTGACGCGTGAGGCCAATGGTTGCAAACATTTTATCGAGAAGTTGACCACTTTGCCCCACAAAGGGAAGTCCTTGCCGATCCTCATCTGCGCCTGGCGCTTCTCCAATCAGCATCACGCGAGCTTTAGGATTCCCATCGCCAAAGACAAGGTTTGTTGCCGTGTATTTTAAGGCGCACCCTTCAAAGGCCAGCAGGGCTGCTTTAAGTTCCTCCAAAGTTTGAGCCGATTGGGCGGAGGTATTAGCTGTGATATGAGCGACTTTAGGAGAAATCAGAGGAGCAATCACGGGTCCTTTCTTCTCTTCTAGAGAGAGGGGCATAAGAGCAAGGGTGTCCTCAATTTCCTGAAAACGGTTACGAGACGTGGGAGAAATCAATTCGTCAACGCCTGCATCTTTGTAAATGGATAAAAGAGTTTTTAATTTTTGAGGATCGATCATCTTTTTTTCATAGCATAGGTCTTACAATGCGTCATGCTGAATTTGTTCTTTTTAAGAGGTGGAACATCAAATTTACTAAAAATTAATTATAAACATGTAAACTCCTTTTATAGGTATAAACATAATTGGGAGGGATAAATTATGATTTCATCAGATGATCACGCTCGTTTAGAGAACTTTAGACCAAAAGATATTAAAAATCTGGTTCAACTCCAAGGAAAAGCAACAGAAGGTGACCTCGAATTTATCTTGAAAGATCCCTCTCCAACAGACTCTCATCTTTTAGCTATGATTGACGATCCACATCTTGAGGTAAAACCCATTGGGAACCAAACTAAAGGGGGAGAAATGTATTTTGACCTTATAGGCACAGAGCGACAAATGAGAATCAAGATAATTTTTCACAAGCTTAAGCATGAAAAAGAAAAATAAAATTTTGGCATCCACAAATCAGGGGAGTAAGAAATGACTCATCCAAATGATACAGATAATTCAAAAGTTCGACATCATGAGATTGATCCATATACGCTAAAAATGAGTGCGTCTCATTCTAAGACCCTTCAAACTAGCGACATTGTAGCTCTCGTTCAAAATCGAGGAAAAGTAACTCTTAATGGTAAGGAACTTGTTTTGAAGAGCCCTTCCTTAACAGACTCTACGCTTCAAGAGATAGTTAATGAGCCTACTCTTTCCATAAAACCCTTGGGGACTCCCACAAAAAATGGAGAATGCGAATTTGAACTCAGAAGTAGTAAGAGAGTTTTAAAAATTAAAATTAATTGTAAAGAGCATAAATAAAAAATACTTAATAAGACTAAACACCTAGACGGCCTGGAAAACGTCTTCCACATGACCCGGCACGCTGACTTTGCGCCAGATTTTGGTTATACGACCTTCCTCGTTAATCAAAAAAGTGGAGCGTTGGATTCCAAAATACTTCCTGCCATACATGGATTTTTCAACCCAAACACCATATTTTATGCATACCTCTCCCCTTTCATCGGAAGCTAAAATAAAGTTAAGCGCTTCTTGTTCTTTGAATTTTTCATGACTATTGACAGAATCCTTAGAGATGCCAATAATAACTGTATTCTTTTTGTCAAAATCAAGCTTGTAATCTCTAAAACCGCAGGCTTCTTTAGTACAGCCAGAAGTTGTATCTTTGGGGTAGAAATAAACAATGACTTTTTTATGGGTGAAATCAGAAAGAGTAGCTGTCTTCCCTCCGTCAATCGGTAGGGTGAAATTTGGGGCAAAATCGCCCACACATACAGTCATAATCCCTCTCTTTTATGGTTTGAGGCGGTGGTGAATAAATTAAAGCTTAGCCTAACCTCCTTCTTTGGAAAAGGGATCTTTGTCAAAAAATCTGGACGTCTTCTTTTTGATGTTATCGGATCTCTCACCTGTCTTATTTTTGTGGTCTTTTTATTGCTTTTGGGGCGGTTGTCTATGGGGCCTATCCCCCTTGACTTTTTGACACCTGAAGTAGAAGCTGCTTTTAAAGCACCCCAAGCCGGCCTAAGCGCCACCATTGAACATACTCAACTTGTGTGGCGAGAGTGGAAGAGGCCGTTTGAAATCGAGCTTGTCAATGTTCAATTTCAAAAACATGAGAAACCAAATTGGCTCAAAATCGAACATATTGGTGTTTCTTTAAGACTTTACCGTCTTTTGCTAGGTGATGTTTCCTTAAAGCAGCTCCGTTTTTATCATCCGCATATTCTTCTTGAAAAAGATGAGAAAGGAGAATTTTCATTAGGGTTTGGAGAGTCAACACCCAACTCAGAATTCTCTTTTGAAGATATAGCGCCTCTTCTTGCTCTGGGAGGGCCTAACCCAGCTCTTGGAAAAATTAACGATGTGAATAAAATCGCGATCATCGATGCCCATGTTCTTTTAAAAGATGGGAAAGAAGACAAAACGTGGGAACTCCCAAAAGCAACTTTCGTTTTAAAACGCCAGGCCGGGGGGTTTCAAACCGAGCTCACTTTACAGCCCCAACAAAAAGAGGGTGCTTTGATAGTTGGACTTGCTCATCAGATAGACTCCAAGCGCTTTGATATTACATTTGATTTCCATCACGTCTCCCCGAATGCGTTGTTTGAAAAAAAAGAATTCGCTCTCTGCCTTCCGAATGCTGAAATTATAAGCTCGGACGATCTTCTCAACTTCCTCCAGTGTTGGGATCTACCTGTCCATGGCAAAGTTCATCTCGCGTTTATTCCAGAAACCCTTCAAGTCATCGAAGGCAGCTGTGACGTTGATTTGGGGAAAGGAAATTTGGATTTATCTTTAGCTAAACTTACCCCTCTTCCGATTACCTCTGGAAATTTATCCTTTACTCTTATCTCTAATAGGCTGGAAATTAAGAAAGCCTCGCTTCTATCTGACGAGATGCTTTTAGATCTTTCAGGAAAACTTGACTCTTCTTCCCCCCTTCTTCTTTCAAACCTCCTAGGCCCCGGACAAACTCTTGAGCTTCAAGGCAGGATTGAAGATCTCTATCTCGATCACCTGGCTGCCCTTTGGCCTGAAAATATCGCCACTTCTGCTAGAGAGTGGCTAACAAAAAATTTACGAAAAGGAGTCTTAACAGAAGCCAAACTTTCTCTCAACGGCCATGGAGAGAAGGAAAGGTTTGTGATTGATGACCTTAAGGGTACGTTGGATGGAGAAGGAACAGAAATTACCTACTTGGAGGGGTTACCTCCTGCTGAAAACGTATCTGCTCATGCCATATTTGATCGGAAAGGATTTGATATTAAAGTTCTTTCTGGAAATATTGAGCATATAAAAGTGCAAGAAGGTCGTGTAATGATTTCCGACTTAGATACAGATAATGAGTTCCTTAGTTTAGAGGTTAAGGCCAAAGGACCTCTTGCTGATCTTCTTGATGTCATTAATCATAAGCCACTGGAATATAGCTCCTATGGAGGCATTGACCCTAAAAAGGCAAAAGGAGAGGGAGATGTAGCCCTTCAAATCAACTTCCCTCTTAGGGCCGATCTTCAGTTTAAGGATGTTAAGATAGCCGCTAAAGGTAGGTTTAAACAAGTCGCTCTTGAGCGGCTAATTACAGAAGATTTAAGAGTTCAATTAACTCATGGAGATTTCTCTCTGGATCTGACCCAAGATCAAATGGTGATTCAAGGAAAAGGAGTCATAAATCAGCTCCCTTCGATTCTAAGCTATGAACATTATTTTAAAAAAGAGGCTCCCCATGAACTGCAAGTGAAAGTTGATACTACGGCCTCTTTTGAAGACTTTAAGCGCCTCGGCTTTGATTATCGGGAGTATGGACAAGGCTCTACCAAAACAACCCTTATATATACCGTTGAGAAGGATAAGAAAAGCTATCTACGTGTGAATATGGATGCAACCCCAGCTACACTTTCCTTTGTTCCTTTAGAGTGGGAGAAAAGACCCGGGGAAAAAGGATATCTTTCTCTTGTTCTTCTGTTTGAAGCAGGACATCTTTCTAAGATAGTAGATCTTAAGATGGATTCTCATCCTTATTTTCTTCAAGGAGAAGTTCATTTCGGACCTCACAAAAACTGGAAAACCATTCATCTTTCTGCCTTTAAAGGACCTCATACTCAAACTCAAGTCACACTTCAGAATCCTCGCCAAAATGTTTATGAAGTTTCTTTTAAGGGCGAAAGCGTGGATTTGGAAAAGTTTCTTGAATATGTTGATCAAGAAGGAAACGCAGCAGATCGTCCTCCAACCGACATGATGCTTTCTGCCGATGTGGAACAATTACGATTGGGAGAGGGGAAGGTTTTTGAAAATGTAAAAGCTTCTGCTCACCTCTTTTTACATGGAAACGAGAAAATTTGGAAAGAGGTTCATCTTCGGGCTAGAGCGGGTAAGGGTACGGTTAAGAAGGGAGATATGGCTCAAGTGGCTGGAGGGATTTTATTTGATATTCAACCGGGCCCTCATAATACTCAAACTCTTATCGTTCGCGCTAATGATGCGGGAAAATTTTTAAGGAATCTCGGCATTTATGATGATATCCGCAGAGGATATATTACCATTAAAGCTCAGCGAGAAGGTCTGGGACCTTATAAAGGCATTTTTAAGCTGAAAGACTTCGATGCCCATGAAGTTCCTCTTTTGGGAAGGTTTGCAGCTCTTCTTTCACCCATGGGGATTATTAACTTATTTTCCGAGAAAAAAACTCTTTCCATGGATCGATTTGAATGTGATTTTGAATTCAGTGAAGACCTTGTTTTGGTTAGAAATGGAGTGGGAAAAAGCCTGTCTCTTGGGTTTACAACGGAAGGAAAACTTGATCGAAAAAACCGCCTCTTTGCACTGAAAGGAAATGTGATTCCCGTGCGCTTTCTCAACTCAATCTTAAACAATATTCCTCTCCTGGGCCCTCTTATTACGGGAGGAGAGGGTGAAGGCCTCTTTGGGATTGCTTACACAGTTAGAGGGTCTTTTGAGAACCCTGACGTATCTCTCAACCCCCTCTCTGCCTTGGCACCAGGGTTTTTTCGCAAGCTCTTTCAATCCTTAGGAGGGGATGAGGAATAACGCGAGGAGAAATGCGGGGTTAGTTATGAATTTCACAACTCTCTTGGGGGAGTTTACTCAGGAGTATGGTCGTGATCATGAGGGGCACATTTCTTCTCGATTTGGCGTTTCAGGCGGCGAGCCGCAGTTGTAAGCTTTCGGTTGGTCGTTGATTTTAAAAACGCATCAATCCCACCATTTTTTTCAACGGTTCGAAGGCCCGACGTTGAAACCCGCAGATGGACTTTCCCCCCCAAAGACTCGCTTAAAAAAGAAGCTTCTTGAAGGTTGGGAGCAAACGTGCGGCGAGATTTATTATTCGCATGAGAAACATTATTGCCGCTCATCACTTTTTTACCTGTAATATCACATTCTCGTGCCATGCTAATTCTTCCTTGTTCATCAAAACTGTTTCAGATTTAAGCGACATTTGAGAAAAGGTCAAGAATGTTGTTTGTATTAAGCGTCTCCCGCTGAAAAGATTAAGCAAATTCCAAAAAGGCCAATTCAAAAATTTGAACTGATTTCCTCCCTATGAGATAATGAAACCTCATCAGGGAGGAAGTGAATGTATCGACCCCACAGACGGCGAGGAAGGCCGCATCATCATCGCTCAACCACGGATAAGGGCACTAAGGAACTTCAGCAAAAACGAAAAAAACTTTTAGAGAGAGGGGATGTGCAGGATTTTTTTCTTGCCGAATCCTTATTGGGAATTCTTTATGCGCATGAGGCCATCTCAAAACCCCTTTACGAAGCTGGGCGGTTTTTTGGAGAACTGGGTTATCGATATGAGCCATGCTTAGGATATACTTTTCGGCCCAGAGCAAGTGTTTTGGCTCAAATCAGAAATGGCGCTCTGGGGAAAGGCCAGCCTTCTTTTTCAGATAAGCAAGATGAAAGACAAACAAAAGCCTGGCGTCGCGCTTTAAAAGCCTTACAAGAGGCCGGTCCTCACCCTTACAAAATAGTTTTAAAAGTTGTCTTTTATGATCAGGATCTCTATACGACTTCTTTTCCTTCTTTTCTTTTAAAAGAGGTAGGAGCCTTACGCCAAGGACTGGAATGTTTAGAGGCTTATTTCAATGAAGGGTTGAAAGGTAAACGAGACAAGCTTGACGATCGGGCTTTAAATCCTGGGAAAGCCACCACGTCTCAACCGTTTTTAAAAGTGTGCCAATCTCTCGTCCTTCTTTAATGTTAAGGACGAGCAAATCTTGTCCCGTAAGAGGGAAGGGGGGAACGACCCAAGATTCAAAAAGGTGATGAATATCTTTAAGAAAAAAACTCCCTTCTTCCAGTGATATTTCAGAATCTGCAAGATGATAAGCGGTTTGCAAAAGCGCAATGTCAAAAGTTCTGTCTTTCCCCCAGAGATAGGCTTGATGCTTGAAAGATGACTTGGTAACGAGGGGATGGTTTCTCATGAAAAATGAAAGAGTTGATTCTTGCTTTTTAGAGAGTCTGAGGCGGGCTTTAATTTCGGGTAGAGCGGGGTGAAACGCTGCGAGTCTCAGCAGAGCTGAGGAAACGATAGGGGCTGCTTTTTCAAGGGCTATGAGAGCCTTTAAGTTTTCCCACGTTCTCGGATGAAGAATATAGGGTAAAATGCCTGTTTCCTTCATCGCACCCAGGGCATAAAGAGGAGAAGGAAGTTCTAAAAGTTTTAAAAATTCTTCTGTAACCCTTTCCCGGGCAAGGTGGGGTAGATGAGAAGCATAATGTGCACACGCTTTCATCCCTTCAGCATTATAAGGTTCTTGACCAAAACGTGCAGAAAACCGAAAGAAACGTAAGATACGTAAATAATCTTCTTGGATGCGTTGTTTAGCGTCCCCAATAAATTGGACTCGCCGGGCTTTCAAATCTTCCACGCCCCCTACGGGGTCAAAAAGTTGACCGTGTTTGTCTGCGTAGATAGCATTCATGGTAAAATCGCGTCTTAAAGCATCTTGGACCCAATCCTCTGTAAAAGCGACCTCAGCTTTTCGTCCAAAGGTCTTAACATCAACCCTTAGGGTGGTAATTTGATACGGTCTTTTATCAAGAACAGCTGTAACGGTCCCGTGATCAATGCCTGTTGGAATAACCTTAATATGATTTTTTTTCAAAAGAGTCATCACCCAATGAGGGTCTCGGTCTACGGCTAAGTCAATATCATTGACGGGAAGACCTAATAACCCATCACGCACCGAGCCTCCCACCAGACGAAGGGTAGCCTCTTCTTTTTCAAAAAGATCAAAAAGGTCCTGAAGAGCTGGAATTAAAAGCCAAGAGCTAAGGAGGCAGATCATTATAAATGAAAAACTTGCCAAAGGGCGAGGACGAATGAGACCGCAAGAAAGCTATCAAGACGATCCAAACACCCCCCATGGCCTGGAATTAACAAACTTGAATCCTTTACATGGCTCCACCGCTTTACCATAGATTCTAAAAGATCCCCTCCTTGAGCCAGTAGTACCAAAAGCACAATCCCAGGAAGATTAAAGGCATAAGGAACGAGCCAGAAAGAGGTTGCATAACCAACAATCGTTCCTCCTATCATACCCACAATAAATCCTGACCAGGTTTTACGAGGGCTAATGGAAGGAGCCAGTTTCGGGCCTTGTAAAAGCCTTCCCCCTGCATAAGCGGCGCTATCTGTACTCCACACAAGAAATAAAAGCCAATACATAAGCTTCCAGCCTTCTGGCATAAAAAGATATTGGAAAATCCAAAGGGTGGCGATCATAAGGTAGGCGGTGCCCAGAAAAATACAGCTGAGTTTTTGCCAAAATCGCAATTGATTTTTTAGACACAAAAAAGCCCATTCACTGAAAAGGCAGATGACCATGATGCCGACTAAAATAAGGTTATAGGGGGGGCCTGCGTAAATGATAAAGAGGGAAAGGGGGATAAGAATGACTGCAGAGAGAAGCCGATATGTAAGGTTGCTCGTTTTGCGAAATTTAAGCCGCTGTCCCAAAGCGTCTCTCTCGATTTTGATAAGTTAAAAGAGCTTCCATAAAATCTTCGGGCGTAAAATCGGGCCAATATTTATCCACAAATACAAGCTCAGTATACGCAACTTGCCATAATAAATAATTGCTAATGCGCTGTTCTCCACTCGTTCGAATGAGAAGATCAGGATCCGGCATTCCTGCCGTATAAAGATGTTGTTCAAAGACTTGCTCTGTAATCTTATCAGGATCAAGCCTACGGTCTCGTGACTTTTGCGCGATTTCGCGGACGGCATTAATGATTTCGGCACGGCTTCCATAGCTAATAGCCATCTGAATAGTAAGCTTTTTATTCGCTTTGGTAAGTTCTTCAACTTGCTCGACAAGATCCAGGATCGTGTTGGGCAAAAGCCCCCGCTCCCCAATAACTTTAAGGCGTACCTCTTCTTTGTGCAGTTCCTCAGTTTCTGTTTCCAGATAATGCTTTAAAAGGGCCATAAGGCCAGAGATTTCATGAGGGTCCCGTCTCCAGTTTTCAGATGAAAACGCATAAAGAGTAAGACAGGAAATACCAATACGTGAGGCTGCTGTTACAATCTCCCGTGCAACTTCACTCCCTCGCTTGTGTCCTTCAAGGCGGGAGAGAGATTGCTGACGCGCCCATCGTCCATTGCCATCCATAATGATGGCCACATGCTGGGGAATTTTTAAGAGAGGTTGCTCAATCATTGGGGCCCAAGATTCAATTTGATATTCAATGTATGTTATACATATCCCTCCAAAAATGCAAAATCTTTCCCAACAACCTTCACCTCATACTGTAAGAGGGAAGTCTAGAACTTAAAAAATTTGTTGAATTAAATTCGGGCTTTCGATAAAAAATTGGTTGGGGTCTAAAGGAACGTTGAGTTGTGTTTCTGAGAGTATAACACGGGTTTCAGCGCCTTGAGCGTCTGTAACACTCCATGCTTTTAGAGCCACCGGATCCTCTTGAAAAACAAGTGTGATATGACCTGCATCGGGCTCTTCTTTACGGATGAGAGAAATTTCAGTCGTTTCATCTTTTGGAACAATGCTTGTGATTTGTACATCCCGATCAAAATTAATGTGGGGACTCAAAATAAAGGCCGCAGGAGTTTTGTCTAAAGAGACGTAATCAACTTGATCTGCGGCCGTATCTTTGGTGATGAGCCATTTACCATCGGCTACAATAAGAAGGCTTGAAGGAGGATTGTAGGTAAGACGCATCTTGCCCGGCCGAGAGATCTCTATTCTCCCCGTGACGGTTTGACCATTATTGTTTATCTGTGTAAATTCTCCTGAAAGCGTTTTAAGCGCATTGAGATAATCTTCATATTGTTGCGTTTGTGTAAGAGCATTCGCACTTTTTAAAGAAAGTCCTAGGATGACGAGAGTGCAGGCTATTTTTTTTATTTTCATATTTAATTCTCCTGGGCTCCTCTTGCAAGGACTTCCCGTTTTCCAACATGGTTAGGACGACTGACTATACCTTCTTCTTCCATTTGTTCAATAAGGCAAGCTGCACGATTATACCCGATTTTTAAGTGTCGCTGAATAAAACTTGTAGAAGCTTTACCCTCCCGATGAACAAGAGCGAGCGCTTGCTGATAAAGAGCATTTTCTTTGCCACCATCATTACTTTCAACATTGAGCTCAGGAGCCAAAGAATCAATTGTGATATCTTCTATATAAGAAGGTTCGCTCTGAGATTTCAAAAACTGAACAACTTTTTCTACATCTGTATCCCCGACATAAGGACCATGGACGCGCGAAATACGTCCTCCTGATGCCATATAAAGCATATCTCCTTGGCCGAGGAGTTGTTCGGCGCCCTGCTCATTTAAAATAGTGCGGCTGTCAATTTTCGAGCTGACTTGGAAGCTAACACGGGTCGGAAAGTTGGCTTTAATAGTTCCTGTTATGACATCTACAGAAGGACGTTGAGTTGCCATGATAAGGTGAATACCTGCAGCACGCGCCATTTGAGCCAGACGTTGAACAGCAGCTTCAATTTCTTTGCCAGCAACGAGCATCAGATCAGCCATTTCATCAACAACGACGACAATAAAAGGGAGGGGCTCCATAGGAAGGGGCTGATTTTCAAAAATGGGCTTGCCTGTTTCAGGGTCAAAGCCTGTTTGAACACGACGAGAAATCACCTCGCCCCGAGACTTCGCTTCCAGAATTCGTTGATTGTATCCTTCAATATTTCGGACAGAAAGTTTGGACATCGCTTGATAGCGGCTCTCCATCTCTCGCACAACCCAACGAAGGGCTACAATCGCTTTTTTAGGGTCCGTCACCACTGGAGCTAAAAGATGGGGAATTCCATCGTAAATAGAAAGTTCCAACATTTTGGGGTCAATCATAATAAACTTACACCGTTCAGGAGGAAGGCGATAAATTAAAGAAAGAATCATGGCGTTGACGGCCACGGACTTTCCTGATCCCGTGGTACCCGCAACGAGAAGGTGAGGCATCCGCGCTAAATCAGCAATAATAGGAGCTCCCCCAATATCCTTTCCTAAAATAAGAGTCAGGTGAGTTTTAGATTTTTCATAGTCATCGCTGGAAAGAAGATCTCTTAAATGGACTGTTTCTCTCGTTTTATTGGGAAGTTCAATACCAATAACGTTTTTTCCCGGAACGACCGCAACGCGTGCTGACACAGCGCTCATAGAACGCGCAATGTCATCAGCAAGAGCAATAATACGAGAAGATTTTACACCTGCAGCGGGTTCAAGTTCGTAAAGAGTAACGACAGGGCCTGGTTTGATGCCAACAATTTCTCCGCGAATCCCATAATCATTAAGAACAGTTTCAAGGGCTTCCGCATTTTTTTGAAGGGAACCTTCATCATAGTCAATCTTTTGCGTAAAATTTTTAGGCAAATATAAGAGCTCCAGAGGAGGGAGTTGATAGGGTTCGCTTCCATAAAACGGTTTACAAGACAATGAGGGGTTTGGAGCTGATTTTTGAGGCTGTGACTTTATATACTCCTTTAATCGAAGGCCAGTATTCTTGGGGACTTCTTTAACGTCCGTAGGCTTGTCTTCAACCAAAGGAGAAGAGGACGTCTTTCTTATCGGTTTAGATTTTTGAGGCCTTTTTTGTAAGAAAGAAAAAAAGATTCTACAATGAGAAAGCTTAAGACCGGTGGTAATAAGAAGAAGAGGAAGGCTTAAAGCCAAAAGAGCAAGAGAAAGTTGCAAAGGAGATAAAGGAATTTGGCTTAGGCTTTTAAAAAGAATATACCCCAGAGCGCCCCCTTTCCCCCAAAAAGAAATACTTGATAGAAGAAGGCAAAAACCACATAAAAAAAGGATGCTACGAAGAAAAAGTGAAAATCGTTTGGGGTGCGTAAAAAGGAAAAACCCCATTACAAGAAAAAAAAGAGCCAGAACATAGCTTAAGGGCCCAAAAAATTGTAAAAAAAGATCGCTGATAACAGCACCAAAAGATCCCAGAAGATTTTGAATTTCACTGTTGGCTGCTAGATTCCAGGAAGGATCTGTAGGGGTATGGGTTAAAAGAGCCGCACTTAGGCCGAGAGAAAAGACCAAAAAACTGAGGCCCGTAAGCTCATAAAGCCGACTGCGAAGAAAAGAAGTTGCTAAATTTTTAGAGCTTGAAAAAACCATACCTGAGGAAGTACACGAGTTCTTTTAAAGGGTCAAGAAAAAGGGAAATGCTAAACATTTCCCTCTTCATAACGTTCAACAAAAATGTTGATGCGCTTAGTTAGCTTTTGGTTCTTTTGGTTCTTTTGCTTCTTCAGAAGCTCCAGGAACTTCTTCCGCAACAACAGCTACTTCTTCATAAGCAGCAGGAGCAGCAGCAGCGTCTTTCTCATTTGCTTGAGCAACAGTCAATGCACCGAAAAGAACGAGCAAGGTATAAGCTAATGACTTCATAGTATTTTTCTCCATAAATAAAAGTACCTCTAAGTGAGGCGCTCTGAATATGAAAGGAAAAAATAGATTTGGCAAGAGAAATTTTTTTATTTATTATCAATTACTTACAAAACAAAGGAGAGACGCATCCTTTCAATAAACCATCAAATCACCCTTTACTTAAAAGTTGTCTTGTAGCTTTTTTGTTGAAAGCAAGTTTGTTTCTTCCAAAACTTCCTTCAAAGCTTTTGCTAATTCAAATGCGGGTCCTCTTCCCATATAATGAACAAACATAATTCTAGGGTCTTCTTCCATTATATGTTGGTGGAGAGAAGTAATAAAAATATTGTGCTTAAGAAGAATTTTGAGGACGTTTTGAACGTCCTCTTTCTTCATTGCAACATCTCCTAACATGATGGCTTCTTTATCTGTTCCTGCAAATGCTGCCCACGTATTAGCTCCCCTAGAGCTTCCCCAGTCATCCTGCATTGGTGGGTTTCTTTCCCAAGTCAATTTATAAACGCCATCCTTTAAAGTACCTTTCTTTTCGAGCAGATCTTCAATATTTTTTGAGTTAAGAGTGGACCTCTCAGGGTTAATAATAGCAGGGGGCCTCATCCAGATCGTTCCTTTGCTGGATATTTTTATCATTTCAAATGTTTTTCCAACCGCCATGGCGAGATCTTTAAGAGGCCCTCTTCCTTCAACGCGCATAAACATAATTCTTGGGCTATCCCATAAGTAGTGATTATGAAGGCCCGTAATATTGAGACCATTCTCCAAAGCTTCTTTCAGGACCAGATTAATTTGATCCTCAAATAAAATAATATCTCCTCTAACTTCGCCTTCTGATGAAAGAGACTTAAAAGCAGCCCAAGACCTGAGCCCTAAAGCAGGGGTTAATTTAACACCCGCTGCACTTGCTTTAAGATCGGGTTGGGGAAGGGAAACTTTAAATACGTGGGATTCACTGTCTAATTCTCCTTTAGCTCCCGTTAAATTTTCGAGTTGGGTCGTATCGAGAACGGATGCATTTTCTTTTTCAGCATTAACATGTGTTAAAATTAAAAAAGAAAAGATGAAGTGGGAGATTATTTTTTTCATTCTTTCCTCGGTCCTGTCTTAAGGTAGGTTTTGATTATCTCATGAAAATCCAAGGGGTTGTTTGTTAAATAAGGACCTTATCACTCTATAAGAAGAATACGCGTTGAAAGAACCATGAAAATAGAAAATGTATTAAAATTTAATATGTGATTATATGTATTCAATCGCCCTTATTGTCAGATTTTTTCAAGCAATTATCCCTTGATTTCCAGCAACTGAAGCTCATAATTCAATCTCTATTTTCCTTCAAGGTTAATAGTCATCCATCCCTTCTCCAGGACATGCTTAGAGAGAAGGGGTTAGGATGGTTTTTCAATCGTCGTCAGTGGGTGTTTCAATCCCTACAACATCCTCGTCTGTTCCGAAATCAGAGGTATCTTCAAGAATACCATCCGTATCTTCAAGGGGAATAAGTTCTTCTGCAAGCTCGAGATCTATGGTCTCATCTAATTCCGGGGGAAGAGGGAGAGGTTTAGTTTCCAATGAAGGGGGGCGCCCTCTACGTTTTTTTACAAAAGAATCAGGATCAAACGTATTTGTACATTTAGGACAAGTGATGGGTTGACGACACATATCATAAAAGCGCGCATTACAAGTGGGACAAATTCGCTTTGATCCCCATTCTGGTTTAGACATCGATTGTATTCTCCTTTCGCGAAAGAAACCTTCTGGATAGGGCTTTGTCATGAGTTAGCCCGTCTGTCAATCACTTGAATTCATTTTTTGTCGATTTTTTATTAAAACTATGCCATTACCACCTTGAACAACCGGAGAGAAGATGTCTTTCGTGATGATTGCCATAGATGGACCTGCAGGCGCTGGGAAAGGAACACTTGCGCGTTATTTGGCTCATATTTATCATTTAAGTCATCTCGACACAGGCCTTTTATATCGTGCAGTGGCCTTAAAAATAGTAGAAGGGGCGGAAGATTTTGCAGACAAAGAGGCCGCCATTAGAGCCGCTTCATCTCTAAAAGCATCCGCTCTTAAAAGCTCTTCTTTAAGAGATGAAGCCATCGGAAATTTAGCCTCAGAAATCGCTTCTATCTCTGAGGTCAGAACTATTCTCTTAAATTTTCAACGTGATTTTGCAAAACGCGCTTCGCCTGGGAAACAAGGGGTCATTTTAGATGGCCGTGATATTGGCCTTGTGGTATTACCAGACGCTTTGTGTAAGATTTATGTCACAGCTTGTCCTAAGGTGAGAGCACAACGTCGACTCAAAGAGTTGCAAGAAAAAGGAATTGACAGTATATATGAAGCGACTCTTGAGGATATTAAAGCTCGGGACACACGTGATCGGAGAAGAAAGGTCTCTCCATTGCGTCCCGCAAAAGATGCTTTTATTATTGATACCTCAGAGCTTGGAATAAGCGACGTTGTTGAAAAAGCTTGCTTTTTTGTGGACTCAAAATATCCAGAGGCTCATAAGACGTTATATTCGCCGTCTGAATAGAAAGTATCGGCATTTCTATTCAAGGATAACACTCTAACCCATTATTCTTTATGGGCCGAACATAAAGAAGATATTTTAAGGAAACAGATTCATGACAGAACAGACCTCTTCATCTGGAGGAGTTTCTTCTCTTGACACAGAAAATTTCGCAGCTCTTTTAGAAGAATCATTTGGCAAAGCGCAGAGCCTTGAAGGCCGTGTTATTAAAGGAAAAGTGATTGCCCTCGAAAATGACGTCGTCATTATTGATGTGGGGTTAAAATCAGAGGGGCGTATTCCCTTAAAAGAATTTTCAGCCTCCGGCACCGAACCTGAATTAAATTTAGGGGATACGGTTGAAGTCTATTTAGAACGTTTAGAAGATAAAAATGGAGAAACGGTTCTTTCTTATGAGAAAGCTCGTCGTGAGGCCGCTTGGAAACAACTCGAAAAATCCCATGAAAACAATGAACATGTTGAAGGCGTAATTTTTGGCCGTGTTAAGGGTGGCTTTACTGTTGATCTTAAAGGCGCCATTGCCTTTTTACCGGGAAGTCAAGTCGATATACGTCCTGTGCGAGATGTGTCTCCTTTGATAGGTGTCCCCCAACCTTTCCAAATTTTAAAAATGGACCGCAGTCGGGGAAACATCGTTGTTTCTCGCCGGGCTGTTCTTGAAGAAACACGGGCCGAGGCTCGAAGTGAGCTTGTTTCTCGCCTTGAAGAGGGGCAAGTCCTTGAAGGAATCGTTAAGAATATTACAGATTATGGTGCTTTTATTGATTTAGGGGGCGTTGATGGCCTTCTCCATGTGACTGATATTGCTTGGCATCGCGTCAATCATCCATCCGAAGTACTTACCGTAGGACAACCCATACGCGTTCAAATCATCCGTTTTAATTCTGAAAATCAACGGATTTCTTTGGGAATGAAACAACTTGAAAACGACCCGTGGGCTGGTGCTGAAGTTAAATACCCCTTAGGTGCAAAGGTGATGGGTCGAGTGACAAATATTACAGATTATGGAGCCTTTATTGAGCTGGAGCCTGGAGTGGAAGGGCTTGTCCATGTAACAGAGATGAGCTGGACAAAGAAAAATATGCCTCCAGGTAAGATTGTTTCGACCAGTCAAGAGGTTGAAGTGTTGGTTTTGGATGTGGACGCATCCAAGCGTAGAATCAGCCTGGGGATGAAGCAATGTATCCCCAATCCTTGGGCAGCTCTCCAAGAAAAGTACACGATTGGTTCAGAAATTGAAGGAGAAGTTAAAAATATTACAGAGTTTGGACTTTTCGTAGGGCTTACGGATGATATCGATGGTATGGTTCATATGTCAGATATTTCATGGGATAAGACGGGCGAAGATGCTATTTTAGCTTATAAAAAAGGAATGAAGGTTCGTGCCAAAATTTTGGATATTGATCCGGAAAAAGAGCGGGTAAGTCTTGGCATTAAACAGCTTACGGGAGATCCTTTCGACGAAAGTATCTCAGGTCTTAAAAAAAGCTCTATTGTGACGTGTGAAGTTACCGCTGTTCTTGAAACCGGCATTGAAGTTAGCCTTGCAGGGGGTCTTGCGGGTTTTATCCGAAAGAATGAACTCTCTCGGGATCGTGCCGAGCAACGTTCAGATCGCTTTGCCGTAGGAGAAAAAGTGGATGCGAAGATTACTCAAATTGATAGAGCCAATCGGAAGATCACACTTTCTATTAAAGCTCGCGAGACAGAAGAAGAACGTCAAGCCATGGTGGAATATGGATCTACGGATAGTGGTGCAAGTCTGGGTGACATCTTAGGAGCTGCGCTCGATCAAGTGAAGGAAAAGGCAAATGCTGTTGAAGAATCTTCTGCGAAAGCTGCGCCTAAAAAAACCACGAAAAAAGAGACGACCGACTCTTCCGCTCCTGTAGCAAAGCCAAAAAAGGCTAAAGAAGAAACTGTGGAAAAAGGTGAGTCTTCTGAAGAAAAGCCCAAAAAAGTCAAGGAATCAGCGGCTAAGAAAAAAGCTTCTGAAAAGTAAATTTGAGAACTTTTGAGCCAAAGAAAAGGAGGGGACGCACTCCCCTTCTTTTCAATAGGTTCTGCGTTTTGGATAACCCTTACAAGCTGGTAGAGGAAATCAGGCGGCTGAATCCTCTACCAGCTTGTAAGGGTTATCTATTTTTTTTTATTTCTTCAGCTAAGAACATATACATAGCGGGGACCACAAATAAGGTAAAGAATGTCCCAATCGAAATCCCGGAAGCAATCACAAGTCCAATACTATAACGACTGACAGCTCCCGCACCTGTTGCGAGGATCAAAGGCACCACACCTAACACCATAGCTGCGGATGTCATTAAAATGGGACGGAGACGAATGGACGCTGCCATGGCTATGGCTTCTCTTTTGCTTTTACCTTCTTTTTGAAGATCATTGGCAAATTGGACGATAAGAATCCCATGTTTACTAATAAGGCCTATCAACGTAACAAGTCCAACTTCCGTATAAATATTAAGGCTTGCTCCTCCTATACCAAGACAAATAAAAATCATAGCTCCACAAATAGACATGGGCACACTTATAAGAACAATGAAGGGATCACGAAAACTTTCAAAGAGAGCCGCCAGAGCAAGAAAAATGATGATTATCGCAAAAAAGAATGTGACGAGAAGAGAGCTTCCTTCTTGCTCATATTGTCTTGATTCTCCACCGTAATCCACAGAATAGCCCTGTGGGAGGACTTCTTTTGCAATTTTTTTCATTGTCTCAAGAGTTTCTCCGAGGGTGATACCGGGAGCAGGCACGCCTGAAAGGGTTGCAGAGTTAAGTTGCTGGAAGTGATGGAGGGATTCGGGAACAACCTTTGTCTTAACTTTTGTTACGGTAGAAAGAGGGACGGTTGCGCCCGAAAGCGTCGTTAAGTAATAATTTAAAGGTTGATCATAATTGATACGTTCAGAGCGCATAACTTGCGGAATAACTTTATAAGAGCGTCCGTAGAAGTTAAAGAAATTAACATATCCTTCACTTAAGGCAGATTGAAGAAGGCCCCCTAAAGCTTTCATATCAAGACCGAGTAAAGCGGCCTTATCTCGATCAAGTTCAAGAGTCGTTTGGACCTTATCAATCTTAAGATCAGAATCCAGATAAGCAAACATACCGCTTGCGTAGGCTTTGCTCATCATAGTTTGGGCGATATCATTCAAGGGTCCATAGGGCTCACTTGTTTCAATAACAAATTGCATAGGGAGGCCTTGCCCTGCGCCAGGAAGAGAGGCAGGTTGGAAAACAGCTATTTTTGCACCTGAAATTTGAGAGAAAAACTCTTGAACTTTTGGCTGGAGGTGGGTTGCTGTCAGTTTTCGTTCATTCCAAGGCTTAAGAACCATCCCTCCAAAACTTAAGTTGAGGCCATCTGCACCATCGAGTTGAAAGACATGATCTGTTTCAGGAAAGCTGGCATAAACCTCATAAACTTGACGCGAATAAAGCTGGGTTTGCTCTAAAGTTGCATTGGGAGCTGCTGTTAACTGATTCAGAAGAACACCTTGATCTTCTTGAGGAGCAAGTTCTGTTTTAGAGCCAACATAAAGAAAATAAAGGCTAAAAAAAACAATGAAAGAAAAAACACCTACCAGGGGAAGAGAATTGAGAGATCGATCCAAAGCCTTCTCATATCCCTTTTCAAGCCTCTTAAATTGACGATCTACAAACACCGTAAAACGGCCCGGACTTGTTTGTTTTAAGAATTTTGAGCACATCATCGGGGAAAGGGTGAGGGCAATTACAGCTGAAATTGCTACGGCTCCTGCTAAGGTGAAAGCAAACTCTGTGAAAAGAGCGCCTGTAAGCCCCCCCATAAAACCAATCGGAACGTAGACAGCGATGAGGACAACCGTAATGGCAATGATCGGGTTGGCAAGCTCTCGAGCGCCCAGGAGAGAGGCATCAAGAGGTTTCATTCCCCCTTCGATATGACGATGAATATTCTCTACAACAATAATCGCATCATCAACGACAAGACCAATAGAAAGCACTAAGGCCAAAAGAGTCAGTAGGTTAATTGAATATCCCAAGAGCAACATAATAAAAAAGGCGCCGACAAGTGAAAGAGGGATGGCCACAATAGGAATGATGATGATCCGTAGGGATGCTAAAAATAAAAAGATAACGACAATCACAATAGCAATGGCTTCTATTAAGGATTGTATAACTTCATAAATGGAGGCATTGACGTACTTGGTCGAATCATAAACAATTTTTCCATTCAACCCTTCCGGCAATTGCGCTTGAATAGAGGGCAAAATAGCGCGCACGTTTTCAACGACAGTGAGAAGATTTGCCGACGGGGTAACTTTGATTCCAATATAAACGGCTTCCTTTCCATCAAATTTAACAGCCGTATCATAGTTTTCTGCTCCTAAAGATATGGTAGAAACATCTTTTAGGCGGACGATGGCGTTATTTTCCGCTTTTACGATCAGGTTACGAAAAGCCTCTTCTGACTCTAATCCCGTCGTTGTCGTCAAATTGACCGTCACCATTTGACCCTCTGTTCGGCCGACAGCGGAAATAAAGTTGTTTGAGGTGAGGGCGTTGGAAACGTCGGAGGCTGTCACTCCCAAGGCAGACATTTTGACGGAATCAAGCCATGCCCGCATAGCAAACTGACGCCCTCCCAGAAGTTCAGCGACTTGAACATCCGGTATCGCTTGAAGCTTGGGTTGAACAACGCGGATTAAGTAATCTGTAATCTTGTTACTGGGAAGAATATCGCTATAAAAACCGATATACATGGCATCAATGACATCCCCAATGACAACCGTAATGATAGGAACTTGAGCATCTTTGGGGAGTTGATTTAAAACAGCATTGACTTTGGTGTTAATGTCAGCCAGTGCTTTTTGCGAATCATAATTAAGTCGCAGATTAGCTTGAATCGTACTGACACTCTGATTGCTGCTCGACGTTAAGTAATCGATTCCATTCGCTTGAGCGATAGATTGTTCAAGAGGCGTTGTGATGAAGCCTGCTACAAGCTCGGGATCTGCACCTGTGTAGACTGTTGTAACTGTTACAACAGCATTCTGAGTAAACGGAAATTGTCGGATGGGGAGAAGATCCAAAGAGCGTAGCCCCAAAACAAGGATCATTAAACTCACGACTGTGGCGAGAACGGGCCGATGAATATATAAGTCCGTGAACTTCATTAGACGTTCCCAACTCTAGTCATTTTTTGGGTGTGACGTAGGGGCGTTCTTCGGAACGACCGTATTATTGATTGTGACAAGGCTACCATTTTTAAGCTTGAGTTGACCCGCTGTAACAACCATATTCCCTTTTTCAAGTCCTTTTAAGATCTGCACTTGATCTCCCCGGGTTTCACCCACTGTGACAAATTTTTGGTTGGCAACAAAAATAGGTTTCCCGTCTTTATCTTTCTTTTTTTCTTTCAAAATATAAACAAGGTCACCATAGGGATTATAACTCAGGGCTGTTTGGGGGAGAGTAAGATATTCCTTAGGAGCACCTGTGGTAATCTCAACCACACCATACATACCAGGAAACAATTGATGGTTTGGATTGGAAAGGGTGGCCTCAATTTCTACATTGCGTGTGGCAGGGTCAACCTTTGGGTTTATAGTCGTAATCTTTCCCTTAAAAGAAACCTGAGGATAGGTATCTGTTATAAGGATAATGGATTGGTTTATGGCAATGCGGGGCAAGTTTTGTTGGGGAAGATAAAAATCCACATAGATCGGGTCAATGGATTGGAGCGTAACAATTTTATCTCCTGGATTTAAGTATTGCCCAAGGTTGACAGTTGAAATACCAAGGCGGCCCTTAAAAGGAGCGTGGATCGTTTTTTTTGAAAGAGTGGCTGTTTGTTCAACAACTTGTGCTTTTTTACTTTTAAGATCAGCTTCATCTGCATCGAGAGTGGCTTGACTGACCCCTTGGACTTTAAATTGTTTCTTATCACGATCATAGTTTGTTTGAGAGAGGGCGGCTTGAGCTTCGAGGGATTCAAGCTGAGCCCTCTCCGTATCCGCATTTAATTCAAGGATTACCTCTCCTTCTTGAATCTCCTGACCCGGTGTAAACTGAATCTTCTTGACGAGGCCGGCAATTTCAGTCGTCACATCCACACCATTAATAGCTCGCAAGCTTCCCGTGGCTGTAAGTTTGGAATCCCAAGGAACAGCAGTAATTGTCATGGCTGACACAGTAAGAGGAGCCATCACCGTGCTACTCATGTACTTTTTTACCATATGACCTTGAAAAAGCTTATAGGCGAAAATGCCCCCAAAAAGGACCCCTATAAGAATAAGCATAATCACCATGGATTTGGATATGTGAGGTCCCCGTTTGATGACAATTGTCTTTTCTCTATTCATTTTTTTTTGTAACCTTACAGAGAGGTCCCCGATTCCACCACCCTCCTCCTAAAGCTTGGAATAGAGCAGCCGTATCTGCATAACGGGCCGCTTGGGCTTGAATACGGCCAATGCGAGCTTGATGATATTGTCGATCCGCATCTAAAAGACTCAAGTAGCTCACGGCTCCTAATTTGTATTGAGTCTCTGTTAAGGTCAACGTTTTTAAAGCAGCTTCTTCTGCTGTTGTTTGGATTTGAAGTTGATGTGCATCAATTTCAAGGGCTCGTAAAGTATCCGCTACATTTTGAAACGCTTGCAAAACGGTCTGGCGATACTGAGCAAAAGCCTGGTCAAAAGCCGCAAGAGTCCCTCTCCGTTTTGCAAGAAGGGCGCCTCCTTGAAATACCGGCTGTAAAATGTTTCCAATAATTGTCCAAACATTCGAACGGTGGTCAAAAAGCGTTTCCAAGCGATCTGATGTCCACCCATAGCTTCCTGTAAGAGTGATTTGAGGAAGGAGATTTGCGGTGGCTACACCAATTTGAGCCGTTGCTGCATGTAAAAGGGCCTCCGATGCTCTAATATCAGGACGTTGGCAAACAAGAGATGAAGGAAGACTGACGGGAAGTTCGGTGGGTAAGCGTAAATCGTTTAAGAAGAAGGAAGGAAGACAGCTTTCACTTGGAAATTCTCCCACCAGGACAGCAAGACCATGACGGATTTTGGCCAAGTTGAATTCAAGGGGGGGGAGAGAGGATTGGGTTTGGGCTAATTGAGTCTCTTGCGCGAGAATATCTAAACGGGAGGCTCCCCCCAAGTCGAATTTCTTTTTTGTGATATCAAGCACTTTTTTTTGCGATGCAATCAAGTCTAAGGTTGCTTGAATCTGCGCTCGCAGGGAGGCTTCTGTGATAGTTGCTGTCACAATATTTGTGGTTAAGGTTAAATAGGCAGCCTCAATTTGGAATTTCTGGAAGTCAAGTTGCGCCTCTGATGTCTCAATCTGACGTCTAATCCCCCCGAATATATCGAGAGTATAAGAGACATTCACCGCGACATTATAAAGATTAAAGGTGACGGGGGCTGCTTGTACGTCAAATATAGCGGGGTTAAATCTTTGTCTTTCAGGCGTAGCTTGTACGTTGATAAAAGGATAAATAGCAGACAAAGAAACTTGTAAATTGGCCTCAGCTTGACGAAATGCGGCGAGGGCCTCTTGAAGAGTGGGACTATTTTTAAGGGCTATTTCGATTAATCTATTTAAAGGTTTCGAATGAAAAAGATGCCACCAGCATGCAGGGATGTCTTTCCCATTAATAAAGTGTTGAGCATCTCCTCCGGAACCTTTCGTCTCAACTGTTTTTTCAGGGAGTTCCGATTCTGTATAAGATTGTGTTTGAGGCGCAAGGGGGGATTCAAAATCAGGCCCTACCGTGCAGCTGGTCAGCAATAAGCTTAAACATAGTGTCAAAACAAAACTTCTCAAATGAAATATCCCTGTAGTTATTTTTTTAATTAATAGTTAGGAGAACAGGCGTTATTAACATAAAAATAAAACACATAAAAGTACTCGGTAATCGTTTCTTACCCCAATACCCTTATTCAAGATGAGAATATTTATTCATAATGTGATATATTCTTTTAGAAACAAAAACAAGGGAGGAATACCATCCTTCAAAGAAAGTTCAGTCATTTCTTTCCTTCTTTACGCTTACGTCCTTCCCTATGGGACGGAGTTGCGTTTTTTGTTGTTATAACAGCCATTACACTTCTCGTCTGGGGAAGTCACCAGATGACGATCCCCTTTACAGTGACGGAGACTGTGCCGTTATCTTTAAATCCGCTTAATCTTCCCTATTATGCTTTGCAAACAATTTTACGAATGTTTTATGCCCTTATTTTATCTCTTATCTTTAGCTTTGCGTATGCAAGCTTTGCGGCTAAAAGTAAAAAGGCAGAGCTCATCTTAATTCCTCTTCTTGATATTCTTCAATCGGTCCCTATTTTAGGTTTTTTATCGATTACGGTAACAGGATTTATAGCTCTTTTTCCCGGAAGCCTTCTCGGTGTGGAATGCGCTTCTATTTTTGCGATTTTTACATCACAAGCTTGGAATATGACTTTTAGTCTTTATCAATCCTTCATGAGTGTTCCGAAAGAGTTAACGGAAGTTGCAACTCTTTACCGCCTTTCGACCTGGAGACGATATTGGCGCCTCGAGGTTCCTTATGCTGTTCCTTCGCTTTTATGGAACATCATGATGTCCGTTTCGGGAGGATGGTTTTTTGTGGTGGCGTCTGAAGCCATTACGGTATCAGGTAATACAATCCTTCTTCCTGGCATTGGATCTTATATTGCTGTGGCTTCCAGAGCACAATCGATCGAGTCTATTTTATATGCCATTCTGACGATGTTGATCGTGATTCTTTTATATGACCAACTTCTTTTCAGACCTCTTCTCGCTTGGTGTGACAAGTTTAAAGCAGAACTCACGGCAAATGGTCAACTTCCTTCCTCTTGGGTTTTAACAATGATAAGAAGAGCAAGGCTCTTTCAGTTTTTTAACAAACTTTGGTTTGGTCTCTTAGAGGCTTTAGATCACATTTTCCAACCTCTCAGTCTTAAGGTTTCTGACTTAGAAAAAGATCACAAAAACATATATCTACTCATGGGTAAGACTGTGATTTTTTTCTTTTTTCTTTTCTTCTTCTTTATTTTTATATTTTATGGCTTTAAAGCTTACTCTTATATCTTTTCAAACATTTCCCTTAAGGAAACGTTGCATGTTACCATTTTAGGGTCTTTCACTCTCTTAAGAGTTGTGATTTTATGTGCTCTTGCCTCGCTTGTTTGGGTTCCCATTGGGGTCATGATTGGACTGAACGGACGCCTGATGCATATTTTGCAACCCTGGGTGCAGTTTATGGCGGCCTTTCCCGCAAACCTTTTTTTTCCGATTGTCGTTGTCATCATTGTCAAGTATCGACTCTCCACTGATATATGGCTCAGCCCTTTAATGATTTTAGGCACCCAATGGTATATTTTATTTAACGTGATAGGCGGAGCGGCCTCTATTCCTTATGATTTTCAAGAGCTCACAAAGAATTTCCATGTCAAAGGATGGCTGCAATGGAAAAAACTTTATTTGCCTGGTATTGCTCCTGCTTACGTAACAGGGCTTATTACGGCTGCGGGGGGCTCATGGAATGCAAGCATTGTGGCTGAATACGTAAGTTGGGGTAATAAAACCCTGGAAGCAAAGGGGATAGGGGCTTATATCGCGGCAAATACAGCCGCAGGTGATCATCCCCGAATTTTGTTAGGGGTTATGATTCTTGCAGGTTTTGTCATCCTGTTAAATCGCCTTTTATGGCATCCTCTTTATCTATTTGTAACAACGCGTTATCGTTTGGATTAGGGAGAAGATCCATGGAAAAAGAGCTATTAACTCTCAACAATATTTCGAAATGGTATGGGGATTCTCAAAAGCCGGCACTTGTTCTTGATCATATCCAACTGAGTGTTAAAGAAAATGATTTTATTATTATTTTAGGGAAATCGGGCTGTGGCAAATCCACCCTTTTACGAATTATTGCGGGGCTGATTAATCCCAATGAAGGAGAGGTTCTTTATCAAGGAAAAAAGTTCACGACCACCTTACCCCGTTTAGCCATGGTTTTTCAATCTCATGCTCTTTTCCCTTGGCTCAATGTTTTAGAAAATGTGGAGTTAGGCCTTGAAGCGTTGGACCTACCCCCTTCTCAGCGACGTCGACGCGCCCTTGAGGCCATCGACTTAATTGGTCTTGATGGGTATGAATCCGCCTATCCGAAAGAACTCTCAGGCGGTATGCGGCAGCGCGTTGGCTTTGCCCGTGCCCTTGTGGTAAGCCCTGACATTTTGCTTCTTGATGAGCCTTTCTCTGCTTTAGATGTTCTTACAGCTGATAATATTCGAAATGACCTCATGGAGCTTTGGATAGAAAAACGCATGCCCACCAAAGCCATCATTATGGTTTCACACAACGTGATTGAAGCGGTAGAGCTGGCGAGTCGTCTTGTCATTCTGAATCATGATCCAGGTCGAATCCTAAAGGAAATTGATGTCTCTCTCATCTATCCTCGCGATGATGCGGGTCACCTTTTCCAAGAACTCGTAGATACTGTCTATACAACATTGATGAAAACAACGGAACCTCTTGCAGTCCTTAAGAAAGGAGAAAAAATAAAAGTAGCCATTGGAATGGATTATCGTCTCCCAGACATTTCGATTCAACAACTTCAAGGATTAACAGATGCATTGATGGAGCCTCCTTATCACGGCAAGGCTGATATTTTTGCTCTGGCTGAATCAGAGAATCTTTCCATAACAGATTCTTTCCCTCTCTTTGAAACACTTGAGCTTTTAGGGCTTGCTCAAACTTCACAAGGGGATATTGAGTTGACCAACTCAGGAAAGGCTTTTTGTAAGGCGGACATATTGGAGCGAAAAAAAGTTTTTGCTTATCACTTAATGCGCAACATACCCCTTGCAAAATATATTTATCATGTGCTCCAAGAAAATCCTCGAAACCGTATTGCAAAAGAGAAGTTCTTAAGGGAATTGGAAGATCGTATGCCTTCTGACGAAGCTCATAAAAATCTGTCCATTATCATCGATTGGGGACGTTATGCGGAGCTTTTTGCTTATAATAACCAAACAGAAATGCTTAGCCTTGAGAATCCAGAGGTTGAGGGGTGATTATTTCTTCCGAAATTTATCCAGTGTAATGATATTGTCACCATTCTCTGTGAGAGGGGATTCTACACTGAGAACCTCTTCCCCCTCTATAAAGGGCGGAGGAGTGAATTGGAGACCAAACTTGGCGTAAGGGTCCATAAAGCTTACCAAAGCGTGAAAGGGGATATAAATGCGCTCTTGAGACTCGCTGAAGCTCAATGTAATGTAAAAACCATCCTCATCGACTTCCAGGCCCCAATATTGATGCTGAATGACAATGGTCATTTCTTCAGGGTGGCGTTCTCTAAGATAGTCTGCCAGTTGAACACCAGGATAGTCGGTCTTAAAGGCAATATAAAAATGATGGGCTCCGGGAAGACCGTCAGTAGCTGCTGACTGCAGCGCATCGCGAATAACGTTCCGCAAGCCTTCTTGCACCATCTCTTCGTAATTAAACCCGTCCACAGTCGCTTCCTTATTTCTTTAAAATCAGTGAGGGGCTTCTGTTGCCCGGTGCCCCTCCAACCGCGATCGTTAACAGGATTAAGCAGCTTTTACAGCTTCTTGTGCCCCATTATTAGAGTTGCTAGCGTTTAAGTTAGCAGCCATACGATCGAATGCATTTACATTTTTTGCATTTCTATGTTTAGCCCGATAACGGTGGTACCATACCGAGTGAAAATCTAATCTTTACTACGCACGTCGATCCTGATTCACCCCCATAATCTATCTGGTGGAGGTGCCGGGTTCCGCCCCCGGGTCCGTAACGCCTATTCCATAGGACGTTTATCACTATAGTCAAGTTCCCTTGACATCTTAAATATATGCCTTTTTTAAACATATTTAAAGGGGTTTTTAAAAAAGAGATAAAAAATAATTTGGGGAAATAAATAATAGATTCGGTAGGAATAGAAATTTGATGATAAAATTGTGAACCGAAGCCCTGTTTACACAGCCTCTTTGTTTCTTAAAAAACCGCCTTTCGCTTGTTTTATATAAAAATAAAGAAAGAGGAAAAAAGCTATAATACAGGGTATGAGGGCAAGATTGAAGAAAAAAGTTTGGTAATGGTCTAATGAACTTTTTGTTACCTCTGAATCACTTAAAGAAAACTGTGCAATGAATCCCCCTAAATAATTGCCATAGGCAATGGCCATCAGCCAAAAACTCATCATGAAGGAACGGAAACGAAGTGGTGAAAGCTTGGAAACATTCGAAAAACCTATGGGAACAATCCACAGCTCCCCTAAGGTTTGAACGAAAATGGCAACGACAATCCAAAAAGGAGAGACAAGAATATTTTCTTGATGACAGCTGAGAGCTAAAATCAAGAAACTAACTCCGGTTAAAAGAAAGCCTACGCCTATTTTTATTAGCCCATCTACACTTCTATTTTTCTCAATTACTTTTTCTGAAAATAAACCTAGAAAGGGAGTACATATCAATACAAATATGGGGCCTAATGAAAGAAGTGCAGAAGAAGGAATTTCAATTCCCATGATATTCCGATCAACGTTCTTGTCAAAAAACAACATGAGCGAGCTGCCCGCTTGTTCAAAGAGAGAACAAAAGAAGGTAAAAAGTAGGACATAAAGACTAATGCTGAGAATTCCCTGTCTTTCTTGGGGGGTAGAGCGGTAGAAAACTTTCCCTAGATAAATCAAACTTCCAAAGGCAATAGCCCCCATGAGGTGAGAAAAAGAATCATGGTATTTAAAGAGTAAGGTTAAGCAGAACAAAAGGGCCGTAATACCTAGCCCAAGAGAAAGAAGAGGAGAAAATCGTGCACGTTGAAAAATCGCAGAATCCTTTTCTTGTTTAAAATGAAGTTTTTGATAAAATAAATAAAGGCTTCCCATCAAAGTTACAGCGATCAGGAGTAAGATTGCGTAATATCTTCCATAAGTTGTACTCACAAACCCACAGAGAAGTGGGCCTACAAAGCTGCCAAGATTCATGACCATATAAAAAGTGGAATAAACTTTGTCTTTTCCTGGATCTTGAGGATTTTCAAAAAGCATTCCGACAGAGGTTGAGAGGGTAGGCTTAAAAAAACCTGATCCTAAACTAATTAAAGCTAAAGCGAAAAAAACAAGATTCTCTGAAGGAAACATCAAAAAGAAGATGCCCATCGCCTGAAACAATCCTCCAAGGATAATGGTTGCTTTCGTGCCTAAGCTATGGTCTGCAATCCACCCCCCTATAAGAGAAGTTGCATAGGATAAAGCCATTAAAGTAGCGAAAAGACTAATCGCTTTACTTTCTGAAAGGGAAAGCTGGGAAATGATATAAAGGATAAAAATAGATTTGAGACCATAAAAGCTGAAATTATAAAAGGTTTGTGTAAAACATAAGCTGCCAAACCCAGGGGGGTATTTTCTAAAAAGATAAGCCACTCTTTTTTCCTTTGCCATTAGCCCTATTTCGATATTATTTTCTTAAGCGTTTGCTTTATAGCAAAAATGATTGAAAATTTACACTATGTATTCTAAATATGAAAGATGACAACAAATAGAGACAGTATGATTTACATCCCCCATGAAAAACTTGGTATTAATTGGTCCCTTCATGATAAAAGCTTCGTCCTTTCCCTTCCTTGGGTGTCCCTGGAAGTGGATGTCACAGAGGAAGATTCGGGCTGGATTAAGGATGCCGCCACAAATCTTCATACCTCTGCTCTCAACCAAAATGTCCAACGATTCATTTCGGAGTTGAAAGAGTACCCTATTTTCTATTATCAACCAAGAAGCTTAGAAGAGTTTAAAGGAAAAGATCTTCAACCTTGCTTGGAGATAGCTGTAGATACTTCCACTCCTGCCGCCCTGATTTCCACCTTTGGCTGTGACATAAGTGATGAGCTTGAAAAAGATATTCCTTCAGCTTGGACATGGGACTGGAACAAAATATTAAGCAAAGCGCAAATTCCAGGAACGGATCTCTATGATCCCGTTAGTTTTATTTCTTATCTCATTTGCTACCGTCTCGAGTGGGAGAATACCACATGGTCGGGTCAAGATGGATTTGGAAAATTTTTAGAACGTCTCCTTGAATGCGATGAAAAAAAGTTTTTTCAAGCGATGGGATGGGTATCCAAACAATCTTGGCATGTGACAAAAGGATTCTGCCAAGCAATGGAACCCGCCCTTACTTATTTTGAAAAAGCCAAAAGAGAAATTCATCATTTTAAGTGTGAAGAAGCCGGGCATTATAAATTTTTGGAACAAGTTTTTAAAGATATTAATTTGGATAAAGATGCCTTTCCTGTGGGAACTGCAACTCAATGGCTATTAATGGCTTATGAAAAAACAGCCATTAGCTCTCCTTTTGCTTTTTCAGCCATGATAAATCTCTTTGAAGCTGCTTATTATGAAGGGCAAGATCCCATTTCTCGTGTCATAAAACTTTCCTCCAAACCCTATGCGGCTCAAGGCTATGACCTCCATTATAAAATTAATCAAGAGCATCGCCATTGTGATATGCCGCTCCGTCTCGCTTCCTATCTTACTCCTCAAACCTATTCACATGCGGGATTGATCTTGGGGCTATTTGAATTAACTTTAAATTTTGTTGATTGTATGGAAATGAATTTTGCTAAGGCATTTGAATAGGGCGAAAAGCCTTAAGGGTATTTTTTGATATATTCTTATAGAAAAATTAAGGAAGCATTTTTTGTAAGTATTTTTTCAGGTCCATAATTTCTTTATCATTTTTGAGATAATTGGGGTAGATAAAATATTCTTTGAGTTCCTTACATTTAACATGAGGAAGAATATTTTTTAGTTTTGATTTTTTAATAATCTCATTTTCATCATAATTACTA
>JBEPVR010000003.1:0-52818 GCA_041690915.1 Alphaproteobacteria bacterium | reverse complement strand
CTTTAAAGCTGGGAAAGGTCTTCGTGAACGTCTTAATAATGGTAAGGGTGAAGAATAAACCCCTTCCTGTATCCTAATCTCCTCAACTTGAAGATGTCTGGGTTGCGTCGGAGCGCACGCTCCTCGCAATGAGGGTTCCCTCCGTCCTCATTGCAAAACCTCGAAGGGGGTTTGGCGATTCAGAAACAAGACACTTTCAAGGATGAAGAGTATATCGCCCAAAGGAACCGCGCATATGTCTCATACCCTCCCCCAGATCTATCTTGTAGATGGATCTGGCTATATCTTCAGAGCCTTTCATGCGTTGCCCTCTCTCACTCGTCCAGATGGAACGCCTATAGGAGCCGTGCTGGGTTTTACCAACATGCTGATCAAGCTCTTAAAAGAGAGAAACCCCGATTATTTAGTGGTTGTCTTTGATGCAGCGCGCGAAAACTATCGTAATAAAATTTACCCTGCCTATAAAGCTAATCGTCAAGAAACGCCTCCTGAACTAATCCCCCAGTTCTCCTTGATTCGTCAAGCCTGCGAGGCCTTTGATGTGCCCTATGTGGAAAAGGAAGGATATGAAGCTGATGATCTAATTGCAACTTATGCCCACTCTCAGCCGGGGGATGTGACTATCGTTTCTTCCGATAAGGATCTCATGCAATTGGTAGGGGGATCAGTGCGAATGTTGGATCCTATTAAGAATCGCATGATTGGCGTTGAGGAAGTGATCGAGAAATTTGGGGTTCCCCCTGAAAAAGTCGTGGATGTCCAAGCCCTTGCGGGAGACCCGACAGATAATGTCCCTGGAGTGCCTGGAATTGGAATTAAAACAGCAGCTGAACTTATTCAAACATATGGCTCTTTAGAAAATCTTTTAGAGCATGCTCAAGAAATCAAGCAACCTAAACGGCGAGAAGCCCTTCTTGAACATGGGGAAAAGGCTCGCATTTCCAAAGAACTTGTGAAGCTAAAAGATGATGTTCCTGATGCACAACCTCTTGAAGCATTCGCTGTAAAGCCCTTTCACCCCGAAAAAGCATTTGCCTTTTTAAGGGAGCAGAACTTCAATGCTCTTATCCATCGCCTTGAAAAAGAGGGGCCTACCGTTCCCCAAGAAAAAGCAAATTACGAACTCATTCAAGACATTCAATCTTTGAAAAGATGGATTGAGGGAATTCATACCCTGGGGCTTATGGCATTTGATACGGAAACAACTTCTTTAGATGCAATTGAAGCCCAACTCGTCGGTATTTCTCTCGCCACTGACATCTCGGGAGCTTGCTATATCCCTTTGGCTCACAAGGGGGAAGAGCGAGACCTCTTAAATCCAGGGACAACCCCCCAACAGATTCCTTTAAAGGAAGCTCTCGACCTTCTTAAACCTCTTTTGGAAAGTCCGGCCGTTTTAAAAATAGGCCAGAATATTAAATATGATGCTCTGGTTTTAAAAAAATATGGGGTTGATATCACTCCCGTAGATGACACCATGGTCATTTCCTACGTTCTTGAAGGTGCCCAACATGGTCATGGAATGGATGAGCTCGCCAAACTTCATCTGGGTTATGAGACTATTAAGTACAAAGATGTGGTGGGCTCTGGTCGAAGTCAGGTGACCTTTGATAAAGTGTCTCTTGATAAAGCCCTGACCTATGCGGCGGAAGATGCGGATGTGACCTATCAGCTTTATACTCTTTTAAAACCTCGGCTTCTTAAAGAACATCAATGCGCTATTTATGAAACCTTAGAACGTCCTCTCATCCCTGTTCTTGTCGATATGGAATGGCGAGGGATTAAGGTGGATCCACTCGTTTTAAAAAAGCTGAGTGGAGAGTTTGGAAAGCGTCTTGAAGAAATTGAAAAACATATTCAAGAAGAAGTCGACCATCCCTTTAACGTTGCTTCTCCAAAGCAATTAGGCGAAATCCTGTTTGAAAAGCTTAAACTCCCAGGAGGAAAAAAAGGAAAGACGGGAGCTTATGGAACAGCGGCTGACGTTCTAGAAAGCCTTTCAGAACAAGGATTTAAAATTGCTGACAAACTTCTCGAATGGCGCCAACTTGCAAAACTCAAAAGTACTTATACCGATTCTCTCCCTCATCAAATCAATCCTAAAACGGGCCGAGTGCATACCTCTTATGCCATGGCAGCAACCTCAACAGGACGGCTTGCGTCCTCCGATCCCAATCTTCAAAATATTCCTACCCGAACCGAGGAAGGCAAAAAGATTCGCTCCGCTTTCCTCGCAGGGGCTAAAATGAAGCTTCTATCCGTCGATTATTCCCAAATCGAGCTTCGTCTCTTGGCGCATATGGCTAACCTTCCTGAACTTCAAAAAGCTTTTAAGGAAGGTAAAGATATTCATGCTGAAACGGCCTCTCTTGTTTTTGGAGTTTCTCTACCGGAAATTACCCCGGAGCTAAGATACCGCGCTAAAGCAATTAATTTTGGCATTATTTATGGCATCAGCCCCTTTGGACTTGCTCGCCAGCTCGGAATCAGTAGGGACAGTGCGGCTCACTATATCCAGACTTATTTTGAGTGTTATCCAGGCATTCAAGCTTATATGGAACGGATGAAACAGGAAGCTCGCGAGAAGGGTTATGTAACAACGCTTTTAGGTCGCCATTGTTTTATTCAAGATATTCACAGTCGGGATCCTAATCGGAGGAGTTTTGCCGAGCGGCAAGCTATCAATGCACCGCTCCAAGGCGGAAATGCGGACATTATTAAAAAGGCTATGATTAAGCTTAATCGCCTTTTTAAAGAAAAGTGCCTTAACGCCCATATGCTTCTTCAAGTTCACGACGAGCTCATCTTTGAAATTGGAGAGCAAGATCTCCACAAAGCAGAGCCTCTTATTATTAATACGATGCAAGGAATAGTGTCTTTGTCTGTTCCTCTGGTTGTTGAGGCGACTGTGGGAAATACCTGGGCAGAAATTTAAAGTCCCTTCCCTATCAATACCCCTAAAATATCTATTAATTTTTGGCGAATCTCTTGACGCGGAGTGACCATGTCCACCATCCCATGGTCAAACTGAAATTCAGCACTTTGAAAACCAGGAGGAAGGGCCTGGCGGATTGTTTCTTGGAGAACGCGAGCTCCCGTAAACCCAATAATGGCTCCCGGCTCTGCAATTGCAATATCTCCTAACATGGCAAAGGAAGCTGCAACGCCCCCCGTTGTTGGGTTTGTTAGAATAGGAATGTAAGGAAGCCCAGCTTCTTTAACTTGCTCAACCGCAATGATGGAGCGGGGCATTTGCATGAGGGAAAGGATGCCTTCTTGCATACGTGCTCCTCCTGAGGAAGGAATTGTAATATAAGCCGCTTTAAGCTCTGTGGCCCTTTCGGCCCCTCTTACCAGTCCTTCTCCCACAGCCATTCCCATGGACCCTCCAATAAAGGAAAAGTCAAAAGCAGCAATGACGACAGGGTAACCTCCAATCGTGCCCTCAGCCACAAGGATGGCATCCTCTTCGCCTGTGCTCGCACGAGCTGCTTTGAGACGATCGGGGTATTTTTTCGAATCCTTAAATTTGAGAGGATCCAGCGGAACGGGGGGAAGGGAGACTCTCTCATAATTTCCGTGATCAAAAAGCGTTTCAAGACGCATTTTGACAGGGATGCGCATATGAAAGTTACAATGGCGACACACATACTGGAGAGACACTAAATCCTTATGAAACACCATTTGCTCACACTGAGAACATTGATGCCAAAGGTTATCAGGAATTTCTTTTTTTCGGATTAAAGCATTAATCTTTGGTCGCACGAAAGTGGTAAACCAGCTCATGGCAAACTCCTTTTCATCTACTGCTTCTCCCTACCAGAAGAAAAAGATTATGGCAAGCAAACCTTCACACAGGAGCTAACGTCCTGAGTCCTGACTACTTCGGTGCATAAAGTCCTAAAACAGCGCCGGTAGGGTCCATAAAAACGCTAAAAAAACCTTCTCCACCCCCAAGATCCGTGATGGGAACCATGATTTTAGCCCCTAGTTTTTCTGCTTTATCAGTGTATTCATGAATGTCGCTCACATTCACAAAAGCGGTCCAGTGAGGCTGATTCTCACTTTGACTGATCCCCGCGCAAGGACCTTCACCCGCATCGATTTCGAGGTAAGCGTCCACTTTTCCCTTCATCGCTTTTTCCGTCAACGACCAGTCAAAAAGTTTGCCATAAAAGTCCTTCGCTTTTTTAGAGTCAGACGTTCCCAATTGCATCCAGCCAAAAGTATTTTTCATGAAATTTCCCTTTGTTTTTATATTTTTAAGGATACCTCAACTTTAGATAAAAAGAAACCTATAGACAAAACATTAACTCAAAGCTTCTTCCCTAGTTTGAAACGCCTTCATCCGCCCACAGATTTTATCCATGAAAATGGCAAGCGCTCCATTCGAAAGTACGTTTGTCACTGTAATGAAAGGATCCATCAAAATATAAAGCGTCATTAAAAGTCCGCTCATCGAATCCGTAAACCCGAACTCCCCTCCCAACAATACAGGGAATAAAACAACTAGCTCACCCCCAGGAACGGAAGGAACACCAAATTTAGCCACCATATAATACATGGAAAAAAGAAGGAAAGTTCCATAGCCCATAGGCTCTATGCCATTCATGGCTAAGGTTACAGCCATCAATATCGGTATAGCTATCGAATCCCCTACATGGTGGATATTAACGGTTGCTGGAATCATAATTTGGGCGAGGGCCTTGTTTTTTGTGTTTTCTTCAGCAGCTTCTAAAGTCAAGGGAAGAGTTGCCATACTCGACATGGTGGAAAGAGCCACAAGGCCTGACGGGAATACGTTCGTCAAAGAAGTTTTTATATCTTTAAAATTTCCTAAATTTGCTTTGAAGAAAAAGAACATCATGGCAAAAATTTGAACAATCACGATCAAACCAATCATGGGACCATAGCCAGAGAATGTCTCTAGGAGTGATTCATCATGTTGAATTTTAAACAAAAACCCGATGACATAAAGAGGTACCAAGGGAATAAAAACCTTTGTTAACCCCGCTTGAATGATATCTCTTAAACGAGCTCCCCAAGTGACAAGTTTTTCATTTCCCCAAAAAGCGCCATAAAGACCTACAAGTGTGCCAAGGAGAAGAGCTTTATCTATACTAATGAGATGGGGATAGGGAATTGTAAAAAAAGGCTCCAATGGAAAGAGGGTGGAAGTTGCTTTCTCTACGGCATTGGCAGCCTGATAACCTAAATGGGGCAAGAAAATATCTCCCGCAAAATAGCCAATTTGAACAAAGACAAAGTTTGACACCACGACGAACGCCAGAATCATTAGAATCAAAAGCGGCGCTTTTTTTTGAAATGCCGAAAGGCATGCAAAAATAAAAGAAAACACAATAAAGGGCATGGCAAAACTAAGAGTATCTTTCATAAAGATACTTGCTGTAAAGAAGGCCCGCTGAACCCCTAAGGGAACCCACTCCCCAAAAAACATGATCAAAACAATGGCAACAGCTAGTTTTATAATTAACCCAAATTCTTTCATAACTGGTCTCTCCAAAAAATTTGCCTTACGTTACTCAAAACCTTCACGAATGAAAAGAGTTTATCCTCTCATTTGTTCTTGGAATTGACTTTTCTTTCTAAAGTAGCTTATACATCAGCTTAACATGTACATTCGTTAGGAGATAGGAACGTGAAGCGCACTTTTCAACCCAGCAATCTTGTTCGTAAACGTCGCCATGGCTTCCGGGCTCGTATGGCTACCGTTGGAGGCCGCAAGGTTATTGCCCGCCGTCGCGCCAAGGGTCGTGCACGCTTGAGTGCTTAATTAACCTTGGAACGCCTTCGGAAGCGGTCAGAGTTTGTAAATGTGGCAAAGGCAGGGGAACGGTATGTGACTCCTGCTTTTATTATTCAAATGGTTCGAAGAGACCCAGAAGCTCCTTTTCGTTATGGTATTACAGCCAGCCGAAAAGTAGGAGGTGCTGTCAAGCGCAACCGCGCAAAAAGACGCATCCGAGCTCTTCTAAATCAAACCTTGTCACAAAAGGGGCATCCAGGGTTTGATTATGTTGTCATTGCACGCGAAGAAGTTTTAAGGCGCAATTTTGCTCTGATGGAGCAAGAATTAGAGAAAGCGCTTATGAAATTGCATGAGAAGGTTAACGAATGATGATGGAAAATTACCTTAGGTACATCCTCAAACTTCTCATCTCCTTTTATCGCTACGCTATCTCTCCCTGGTTTCGCCCCCGCTGCCGATATTTACCCACATGTTCCGAATATGCCCTTGACGCCCTGCGGCATTATGGGCCTTATAAGGGCAGTATTTTAGCCTTAAAGAGGCTATGCCGTTGTCATCCGTGGGGTGGACACGGTTTTGATCCGGTAAAGGAAGATGAATAAATGAAAGACCAGAAAAATTTTTTTATTGCTATTTTTCTTTCAATAGCTGTTTTATTCGCGTTTCAATATTTCATGCCTCACACGCCGAAGAAAACCGAACTTCAGCCGGTCGCCCAACAAATCGCTGTAGCCCAACCCGTCGCTCCTCAAATATTGACGCGGGAGGAGGCTTTAAAGTCTGTCCCCCATCGTCTTCCCATTCAAAGCGGAAGTGTAAAAGGATCCCTTAATCTGGAAGGCGCCCTCTTTGATGACCTCACTCTTGTAAAATATCATGAAACAGTGAATCCTCAAAGCTCGGAAATTGTCCTTCTCTCTCCTCAAAATTCTCCTCATGCTTATATGGCTCATTTTGGATGGGCAGGGACGCAAGGAACATTGCCAAATGAAAAAACTCTTTGGCAAACGAATGGGCTCACTTTAACCCCGCAAACACCCGTTATATTGACATGGGATAATGGCCAAGGGCTTACTTTCCACCAACTTATTTCCCTTGATGACCATTATATGTTTACGATCACTCAAAAAGTGACAAATACAGGGACTACTCCTATTTCTCTGACGCCTCAAGGATCTCTAGCCCGCCAGGGCGAGCCCCAAACGGCAGGTTTTTTCATTCTCCATGAAGGCCCCGTAGGTGTTTTTGATGGAAAACTTAATGATCCGAGTTATGACGATCTTACGAAAACCGGCACTCTGCAAAATCCTAAAGCCCCTGGTTGGTTTGGCCTTACAGATAAATACTGGCTTGGAGCGCTTGTTCCCGATCCCAAAGCAGCGATTACCTCTTCCTACACCCGTCAAGGCACAGGAGAAGCCACATTAATCTCTGCCCAATACCAACGAGATCCGCTGACCCTTGAACCTGGGAAAAGCATTGAAGTGACAGATCACTTTTTTGCGGGGGCAAAAGTCTTAAACTTACTGGATGGGTATGAAGAAACCCTTGGCATTAACCACTTCGATTTAGCGGTTGATTTTGGGTGGTTTTATTTTCTTACCAAGCCCATATTTTATGCTCTTGAGTTTCTAAAAGGCTTTTTAGGAAATTTTGGTCTTGCGATCTTAGCGCTCACCGTTTTGATTAAACTTCTTTTCTTCCCTCTTGCTAATAAATCTTATGAATCCATGGGAAGAATGAAATCTTTACAACCCGAGATTGAAAAAATTCGCGAACGATATGCGGATGATCGCATGAAAATGAATGAAAAAGTCATGGAGCTTTACAAAAAGGACAAGGTAAATCCTCTGGCGGGTTGCTTACCGATGGTCATTCAAATTCCTGTGTTTTTTGCTTTATATAAGGTTCTTTTTGTCTCCATTGAGATGCGTCATGCCCCTTTCTATGGGTGGATTCACGACCTATCCGCACCTGATCCTACGACCATCTTTAATCTTTTTGGATTAATTCCTTGGGATCCTCCTTCCTTTCTCATGATTGGAGCCTGGCCAATTATTATGGGCGGGACCATGTTCCTCCAACAAAAATTGAGCCCCCCCCCGGCCGATCCTATTCAAGCCAAAATGTTTCTTTTGATGCCGATCTTCTTTACCTACCTCCTCTCTCAATTTCCCGCAGGTCTTGTCATTTACTGGGCCTGGAACAATGCCCTTTCAATTACTCAACAGTGGGTCATTATGAGCCGCTCGGAAAGAAAGAAGGTGAAGCATGGCAAGCGAGAAGTCGCCTAATATCCACGATTTTTCTCGCTGGCTTTTTGCACAAGAGTGCACCTTTATAGCCGGAGCGGATAAGATGGAAATTCTTCCTCCTCCGACGTTACCAGAAATTGCGTTTGCCGGTCGTTCGAATGTAGGAAAGTCTAGTCTTATCAATGCTCTTTTGGGACGAAAGAGCCTCGCACGCGTGTCTCATACACCTGGACGAACCCAACAGCTGAACTTTTTCCTCTTAGGAAAGCGGTTTTATATTGTGGACATGCCGGGCTATGGCTATGCAGCTGTTTCAAAAGCAAAAATCAAAGTCTGGTCTCGATTGATTCAGGATTACTTGAAAGGACGCGTTCCTTTAAAGCGCGTTTTTTTATTGATCGATAGCCGTCATGGGTTCAAAGTTACGGATGAAGCCGTGATGGAAGAGTTGGACAAGGCTGCTGTTTCTTACCAAATTGTACTGACAAAAGCGGATAAATCAACGCCTGCGCATCTTACAGAGCTGATAACATCTCTCACAAAAACTCTTAAAAAACACCCCGCAGCTTTTCCCACACCTCTTCTCACGAGTTCCCATGAGAAGGAGGGCCTAGAGCCCCTCCGAGAAATGATTGCGGAATTAGTAGGATTATCTTAAGCAGTGAAGCCCCTTAAAATCCTCTTGACCCTTTTTCCAAAGACTTCCACACTGATCTAAAGGATCAATGAGATATTATGCCTAAAATAGCTTTTCTTTCTTCCTCTTCCCCTGAAGCCCTTCGGGCTAAGGGTACGCTTGAAGCTTTACACCCTTCTGTTCATCCGTCAGAAGCTGAAGTCCTCGTCGCGTTGGGTGGAGATGGATTCATGCTTGAAACCATGCATACCTATTTGGATTCACATATTTCCATTTATGGGATTCATTGTGGAAGCATAGGTTTTTTGATGAATGACTTTTCACCACAGGATTTCTTGAATCGCCTTCATAATGCCAAATCCACTCCTTTTTACCCTCTTGAAATGACCGTCCATCAAAACAGTGGAAATACAAAAGAATCTCTTGCCTTTAACGAGGTTTCCTTGTTGCGAGAAACGCGACAAGCCGCCAAAATTCAAATTACCGTTGATGAGGTTATTCGCCTTCAAGAACTTATCTGTGATGGCGTTCTTGTCTCAACTCCTGCAGGTAGCACAGCTTATAATCTTTCAGCCCATGGGCCAATCATTCCGTTGGGAGCTCCCTTATTAGCTTTGACCCCCATTAGTGCTTTTCGACCCCGCCGATGGAAAGGGGCTCTACTGCCTGACAATGCTCACGTTACATTTACCATTCTTGAGCCTCAAAAAAGACCTGTGAGTGCCGTTGCAGATTTTACAGAAATTCGTGATGTGACCTCGGTCTCCGTGTGTCAATCAAAGACTCATCACGTGAGCCTCCTTTTTGATCACGATCATAACTTGGATGAACGGATTTTGAGGGAACAGTTTTTAGAATAAGCCTACATCCCATCCAGTTTTGAGACACCCTCCATTCACGGCTTCAAATGTTTTTTAGATAAATAAATCCAAAGTTTTGAGGAAGGTAAATGTAAAGTCATCAAAGTTAAAGCCGTTACACCAATCGCTAGGATATACATCTCAAAGCCAATCATAATACCAATCGTTGCTGTCACCCAAAGAGAAGAGGCCGTGGTAAGACCCTGAGCTGCTCGGTCAATTTTATCCGAGCGAAAAATGAGGCCTCCTGCAAGAAACCCAATGCCAACAACGATATTCGCTACAATTCGTGAAGCGGAATCAGAAGAAAAAAGAGAAGATAGAACCGAATAGGCGCATGCTCCTGCACAAATAAAACCAAAAGTTCGAATACCAGCTTCTTTACCAACATTTTCCCTTTCCCAACCAATGGCTCCGCCAGCAATTAAGGCAAGAAATACTTTTAAAAAAGAATAGAACTCTATATACCAGAAATTTTGCTTTATGAATATTTCCATCTTTTGACGCCCCTCCTTTGACTTTTTCGAGATCATTTGAATCTATCTTAAGTCATTTTAATGTTATAGCGGAGACGAGCTCCAAAAAAACTATTTATTCTTAAAAACGGGTTGCCTTTTTTCAAGAAAGGCCTTCATTCCTTCTTTTTGATCTTCAAGAGCAAAGGTAGACTGGAAAAGTCGGCGTTCGAATTTCAGACCTTCGGAAAGGGGGGCTTCAAACGCATGCTTTACAGCTTCTTTAATCATCATCACAATCGGTAAAGAATAGGACGCAATTTTTTGAGCCACTGCTAAGGTCTCTTCTTTTAATTGAGTATTTGGCACAACACGACTTACAAGACCAGCTCTTTCAGCCTCAGCAGCGTCGATCATACGACCCGTCAAGCAAAGATCCATCGCCTTAGATTTTCCTACAGAGCGAGTCCATCGCTGTGTTCCCCCCGCGCCGGGAATCGTGCCAATGGTGACTTCTGGTTGACCAAATTTTGCGGAGTCAGAGGCTATAATAAAATCACACATCATAGCGATCTCGCACCCTCCCCCTAAAGCATAGCCAGAAACGGCAGCAATAATAGGTTTGCGACATGTACTAATTTTTTCCCAACCGTTGGTGATAAAATCACCCAAATATGCATCCATATACGTCTTACTTTGGATTTCTTTAATATCGGCCCCCGCTGCAAAAGCTCTCTCAGAACCTATCAAAACCATACAATGAATCGCAGGATCAGTTTCACAAATATCTAATGCGTTCCCCAAATCTCGGATAAGGGTTTCAGAAAGAGCATTCAACGCTTCTGGACGATTAAGAGTGATAATTCCTACTTTCCCTATTTTTTCAAAAAGAACGACTTCATAAGTCACTCGCAGGACTCCTTCATCTGTTTTTCTTCTTCCCGGGATTCTTCACTTAAAAATGTCCAAAATTGCTTGATCCTTTTGGAATCTTTTAAGTGACGGGGATACGCAAAATAAAAACGTACATAAGGAGTTTCAATTTCTGGAAGGATTTGAACGAGGTTTTTACAATTTTTTGCAATATAGATGGGGAGACATGCAATCCCACTTCCTGCTTCAACGGCCCGCGCAATTCCATATAAATTATTAATTGCAAGATAAGGTTCTCTTTTCACTCCTGGAGGTGTGCCACAGGTTAAAAGCCAGTTTGCATCATCAAAAGGAAGCATAGTTTTGCCGCTAAATATAACAAGACGATGATGATCCAGGTCTTCAAATGTTAAGGGGACCCCAAAATTTAAAAGATATTTGCGACTAGAATAAATGTATAAGTGTCGGCACAAAAGTTCCTGATAAATAAGATTTTTATCTTCTGTTACAGATGAGCTGATGGCTACATCCGATTCATGAACGGTTAAATCAACCGGATCATCACTTAATCTCAACGTGAGCCGGGTTTCCGGATACTGAGTGAGAAATTTATGAAGGCGCGGAGCGATCCAAGTCGTTCCAAATCCCACCGGTGCCACAATCTTTAAGATTCCTTGAGAAACTTTACTGTTTTCTGTAATTCTAGCTTGAACCATCGCAAGCTCAGAAAAAACCTCCCGCGTCGTTCGAAAAAGAAGTTCTCCTTGTTCTGTTAAAATAAGCCCTCGAGGGTGGCGGTGAAAAAGAGACGTGTCCAAGCGTTCTTCAAGGGTGCTAATCTGCCTACTGATGGCTGATTGGCTGACTTCCAAACGAGAAGCCGCTTTCGTAAAACTCCCTGATTCTGCAACGTTATAAAAAATTCTAAGCTTGTCCCAATCCATAGTGTCTTAAGTTATCCCCTCGTCTTGTAAAAAATTTGTCGCATCAAGGGCGCTCATACATCCCATTCCTGCTGCTGTGACAGCCTGTCGATAAACTTTATCACGCACATCTCCCGCGGCAAAAACGCCTTTAACAGAAGTTTCAGTTGATACAGGGGATCCTATAACATACCCCTCTGCATCCAGTTTAAGTTTGCCTTTAAAGATCTTTGTATTGGGTACATGGCCGATCGCTACAAAAAGTCCTTCGATGGGGAGCACTTGTGTGGCACCTGTATGGGTGTCCTTAAGGCGCACACCCGTTACAGCCAGAGGATCCTCTTTGCCTAAAACTTCATCCACCACATGATTCCATAGGATGTGGATTTTTGGATTTTTGAGAAGACGGGCCTGTAGAATTTTTTCAGCTCTTAATTGATCCCGACGATGGATGAGGGTTACTTTTGATGCATGATTGGTCATATAAAGGGCTTCCTCAACGGCCGTATTGCCTCCTCCTATAACCGCGACTTCTTTACCCCGAAAGAAAAAGCCATCACAAGTTGCACAACCTGAAACGCCAAAGCCGCGGAATTTCATCTCGCTTTCTATACCCAACCATTTTGCTTGAGCGCCTGTGCAGATAATGAGAGTTTCAGCCTTGTAAAGCGTCCCCCCCTCCCCATGACAAACAAATGGACGTTTTGAAAAATCGACATAAATAACCTGATCTTGAATAATTTTGGTGCCCACATGCTCCGCTTGAAGGCGCATTTGTTCCATAAGCCAGGGTCCTTGAATCACATCTGCAAAACCCGGATAGTTCTCGACATCCGTGGTAATCATGAGCTGCCCTCCGGGCTCAAGCCCAGAAACAAGAACAGGATCAAGGTTTGCCCGTGCCGCATAAATGGCTGCTGTATAGCCTGCAGGACCACTCCCAACAATCAAAACTTTTGTATTAATTTCTGACACCCTAACTGCCTTTCACTCTCTTGTTATATATGAAAACTATTGTGCCAAAGTTAAGCAAGAATGTCAGGGGGAAAAATGAAATGACCCATTTATTCTTCTCCCTATGAGATTTTTTATATTAAGGGACTGTTGCAATCTGACAAGATGGAAAGTCCTGTACAGAAACGCTTGATTTTTTTTTCGAACTTAAATATACTTTCCTTCTCAGGAAATAGTTTTTCATCTGTAACTTTAATGATTTGATCTTGGAAATGAAAGCAATTTATTTAGGCTTTATACTCTTTTTAATATTGCAAGGGATTGCCTTAGGCCACGTCTGTAACAGTGGTGACGACCCCGACAATAGAAATCCTAGTTGTGATAGCCCTCCTTATACATGGTGTATTACCCCCAATTCTGGGGGTGTAGGAGAGTATGTTTGCTGTCCTAGTTACCATTCCGTGGTTTGCTTTAATAATCAACAGATCAATAGTTTTTGCTTTCCGCATTATACTCAATGCTGTTCTGATAACCTAACAATTTGTACCCTTCCCAATAATGTTTGTTGTCGACATACACACAGTCACAAGAATTTTTGCGTACCCCAAGGAAGTGATTGTTGTGACGATAGCTATTGTAAAAATGGATTTTATTGTTGCAAAAACCGGGATGAGAAAAGAGAACATACTTGTTGTCTCAAGGGAACCCATTGTTGTGGGGGGGCAGTGTGTTGCCCTAAAGGAACAAAGTGTCATCATGGACGATATAATTTAAATTATTGTTGCCCGGCTGGGACTTCTGGACAAGATACACCTGAAGGTCCTTTTTGTTGCAAAGATGGCAACTGCAATATTCCTCCTGCTCTCTCCGCCTCTTCCTCTTTGCCACTTTCTCCTCCCCCTTCTAAAAATAAAAATGCAGTTTTGGGACGCAAACCAACAGTAAAAAAATAATCCCTAAAAAGTATTCTACTAAACATTAAGTGTATCAAACCAAACTTCAAATAACACTCAAATGTCCTTAGTGTACGTTTTCTACTATTAGACTTCAAACCCCTACACCTCCATTCTTGGTCCGTTAAATCATCTAAATATCTTTCTCTTCTTCCCATCTGCTCGCTCCTTTTTTACTTTTATCTTAAGCACTTGCATCGGAAACATTTATCATAAAATCTTATTTGAAGACGCCCTTTTAATCCTCCCCTTCACAACCGGGTACTAGATATCTAGTGAAAATCATTTTTTTCTTGATTTAATATATTATGTAGATTAAATAAATAATATTGTTAACTTATAAATAATTAGGATGGTTTAATGAGAATATTTTTTGTTTTATATTTAATGCTTTGTACGTCTGTATGCAAGGCAATGGAGCCCGAAGAATCCAATAAGCATGTCTATCAAACCCAAAGAGGGGATTTACACTTTATTATGGAACCTCTTGATATTTCGGGTGTACTGGCATGGGGAGCGTTTGCAGATCATCAAATTGAAACTCTAAAAGAGGATGCGTACACTTCCAAGAATCGTAATACGGTAGACGCTCTTCAACAATTTCAAAAACACATAAACAGCGCATCTACGGGAACGCGTGCTTGGGTAGCGTATGTTTCAAATATAAGACATGAGAAAGTAAAAAAATTATATTACGCAACTGAGGGCTCTGAGTGGGAAGAGCATGTAGAAATGTGTGTAGCGGTTGCTTGCAGTTCCGATCTCAATGTTCCATTTTATGTGCCCAATGGAATTTTTCGAAATCCTTTTTATAAAGGAGAGCTGCATCCTAACTTATCCGTAAGCTTACATTCTTTCATTGCTAACAATATGAAGCAAGAGGTGAATGATACGTCATTAAGATATGCTATAATTAAGCCTTTGAGTTCGATGAGAATGATTTTAAGGCGCAATTTATCTGCTGATTCTTATCAAGACCAACAGGAAGGAAGCATGAGTTGGATTGAAGAAATAGAAGGAAAAATAATAGGAGAAAATTTGTCCCGTAGAGAGATATGTGAATTAAAAGAAAAGGGTCGACGACTGATTGTTAAAAATGAGGAAGGACAACCTATATTTGAAATAAATGAAAAAAATAGACTTTCATACAAATGGTTTTTAGGAATTGAAGCAAAACTCTTTGTTGTCAAAATAGAATCCTTGGCCAACCTATTTAAATAAAAAAAGCTGTGGCATCCGCTTGTTAGAAAAGTGCGTTACCATAAAAAGTAAAGTGTTGTGAGCATCTCACATCCGGCTCTTTCTCTAACTGAAATCCCTAAACCCTGAGCTTTCCTTAAATTTGCCACGTATTAAGGGTCAGTAATTTTCAGTTTGCAACGCTTCCATCAAGGTTATATGAAGATAAGGAAAATTTTTTTACTTAAAAAGAAGGTATTAAATTATAAATCTTAAAGCCTATTTTAGACTCACCCGTCTTCATCGCCCTGTGGGGATCTGGCTTTTACTCCTTCCTGCTTGGTGGGGCATTGCGCTTGCGAGCCCCCTGTGGCCGCCCCCTTTTCTTCTTTTCCTTTTTGCCTGTGGCGCTCTTCTCATGCGGAGTGCAGGCTGCGTTTATAACGATATGGTTGATAAGGATTTTGATGCTAAAGTCAGGAGAACGGCCTCTCGTCCTCTTGCATCGGGGGAAGTTTCCTCAAAAGAAGCCCTCTTCGTTCTGTGTGTCCTTCTTGGGGGGAGCGCTCTCATTCTGTTCAGTCTTCCTGCCCCTGTTATTGTAACCGGCTTTCTTGCTCTCGGCCTTGTGTTTCTCTATCCTTTGATGAAGCGGATCACCTATTGGCCGCAGCTTTTTTTAGGACTCACCTTTAATATTGGGATTTTTATGGGGTGGCTGAGTCTTGACCCTGTCCTTTCCTTAACCCCTTTTCTTTTTTATGGAGGGGCGATTCTATGGACACTCGGATATGATACGATTTACGCCTTTCAAGACCTTGAAGATGACCTTTTCGCAGGCGTAAAATCTTCAGCCATTGCTATATCTTCAACTCCTAAACTTTTTCTAAGCTTGTTTTATGGAGGGGCTCTTATCCTGTGGGGAATGGGAGGGAGAGAAGCTCATTTAGGAGGGATTTACTGGTTTCTTTTGGGTTTAATAGCTCTTCATTTAGCTTGGCAAATCCTTTCTTTAAAGGAAGATGTGCCGAGTAATTGCCTTAAACGATTTCAATCAAATACAACTATTGGAACTCTCTTGTTTCTTTCCATTGTAATTTCTCGTCTAATCGATTAAAAAAACATAAATGAATTGAGTTATTCGATGAAGTTTTTAAACCTTTTTTCTGACAAAGCAAGCCTTTCTCTGATCCATCGCTTATGGCGTGAGCATATCAGGCCCTATCGGTGGTATGTGTGTGGAGGGCTTTTATGTATGGCCAGTGCTGCCTTAACAACGGCCGCTCTTGCAAAAATGCTTCAACCTCTCTTTGATGATGTGTTTGTAGCTCGAAATGAAGCGATGCTCATTCAAGTTGCTTTCATCGTATTTGGAATATTTGTGCTCAAAGGAATTTCGAGTTTTGGAGAAGCTGTGAGCATGATTTACGTGGGGCAAAAAATTATTGGGGATATTCAAAGGCGCCTTTTTGATCACTTTATCACAGCTGATTTAGCTTATTTTCACGCACGCTCGAGCGGAGAGTTGGTTTCAAGGGTCACCAATGATGTAAACCTTATGCGCAATGCGGTCACAACCGCCTTGACCGGGATGGGAAAGGATACACTCTCTCTTCTATTTCTCATTGGGCTTATGTTTTATCAGGATTGGCTTTTAGCTTCTTTAGCTTTTTTTGTCTTTCCCTTAGCCTTCCTTCCTATTGTTAAGATTGGCCAAAAGATGCGGAAGGTTTCTCTGAATACTCAAGAAGAAATGGGAGCCTTTACAATTCTTCTTCATCAAGTCTTTCAAGGCATGCGGATTGTCAAATCCTATGCTATGGAAAGCTATGAGGAAAAACGAGCTCATCGTCTTATTGACAACCTCAGTCGATTAAATATCAAGGGAGGACGCGTGCGATCAGCTTCCCATCCTATTATGGAAACATTGGGAGGTATTGCAATCGTGGTTGTCATCCTTTATGGAGGAGCGCAAGTCATTGCGGGAAATAGAACCACAGGAACTTTCATTTCCTTTATCACCGCCCTTTTATTAGCGTACGAACCCATGAAGCGCCTTGCCAACCTTAATGCAAACTTACAAGAAGGTTTGGCAGCAGCTTGGCGAATTTTTACAGCAATTGATTTAGAACCAACCATTGTGGATACTCCTCCAGCTCTTGTCCTCGATGCCAAAAAAGGACAAATTGATTTGAATGCGGTTTGCTTTTCCTATCCGAATGGGAAAAAAGCTCTTAAGAATGTTTCCCTTCTCATCCCGGCGGGCCGACGTACCGCTCTTGTCGGTCCCAGTGGATCTGGAAAATCAACTCTTCTAAATCTTATCCCTCGTTTTTATGATGTGACCTCGGGCGCTATTTTGATTGATGGTATTGATACTCGAAAGGTAGCCTTAAAGTCTCTACGGTCGCAAATTGCTCTTGTGAGCCAAGAAGTGATTTTGTTTGATGATACAGTCAAGGCTAACATTGCTTATGGACGGTGGGGCGCCTCTGAAGAAGAGATTATTCAGGCAGCGAAAGCCGCCGCAGCTCACGATTTTATTATGCAACTTCCTCAAGGATACAATACCCTGGTAGGAGAGCAAGGCGTCCGGCTTTCAGGCGGACAACGCCAACGTCTTTCCATTGCACGCGCCATGCTTAAAAACGCACCAATCCTTTTATTAGATGAAGCTACCTCTTCTTTGGATACAGAGTCCGAGCGACAAGTTCAAGCTGCTCTGGATCGATTAATGGAAGGGCGAACAACGGTTGTGGTCGCCCACCGACTGTCTACGGTTGTGGACGCAGATATAATTTATGTGATTGAAGATGGGGAAGCAGCGGAAAAGGGAACCCACCATGAACTTCTGGCGGATAATAAGACCTACGCCCGTCTTGTAGAACAACAATTTGTCACAACTCCACTGCCAATGGCCTCTTAGGGGAGAAGATTTATGAGCCTCTTAAAGAAAGTTCGAAGCTCCTCTGTTATCCGGCGCCTTGCTGGTTTGTTTATTGCACAGTATGTGAAACTCGTTTGGTTAGTTGGAAAATGGGAGTACATTGGGAAAGAGTATCCCGATTCCTATTGGCGACAAAACAAACCGGTCATTGCTTGTTTCTGGCATGGCCGCCTCCTGATGATGTTTAAGGCGTGGTTTGGACGTCACAAATTGCATATGCTTATTTCAAGCCACCCTGATGGTGAAATTATTGCACGAACAACACAGAATTTTGGCTATGGATGGATAGCAGGCTCTTCTACGAGAGGGGGGCGGAAGGCCCTTTTAAATATCATTAAAACTTTGAAAAATGGAGAATCCGCCGGGATTACGCCCGATGGACCCCGTGGTCCTCGTTATCATGCGAGTCTTGGAGTCATTCAGATGGCACGCCTGGGGGGGGCTGCCATCATGCCCATGTCTTATTCTTCAACCCGCAGAATTCTTATGAAAAGTTGGGATCACTTTTTCCTTCCCCTTCCCTTTGGGAGAGGCGTTATTATTTATGGCCCTCTTATTGAAGTTGAGGGATCTACAAAAACGGATGAGGAGTTGCGTCAAGACCTTGAAAAATCCTTAAAAGAACTCACCCACAAAGCCGATCTTTATTGCGGCCATGAGATTGAAAAGACGCCGCTTGGAGAAGCAGCATGAGCTTCTTACGCAGTGGGTATTCTTGCTTTTCTTGGTTAGGAGCTCCTGTTGTTTCAGGCTATTTAAAGTGGAGAACCTACAAGGGATTGGAAGATAAAAACCGACTCGGTGAGCGTCTAGGAAAAGCAACCCGTTCTCGACCTGAAAAAGCTCTTTTATGGGTAAATGCCGTCAGTGTGGGGGAAGCTGTGGCAGGCCTTACCATTATCCAAGCAATTTTAAAAAAATACCCAGAGATTCATGTTTTATTGACAACGACCACCGTTTCTTCTGCAGAGATTGTTAAAAAGAGACTCCCTAAAAACACCACACACCAATTTTCTCCGGTGGATACGCCTCAAGCTGTGCGGCGGTTTTTAAAGCACTGGCAACCCGACCTTGCCATTTGGGTCGAGTCAGAGCTTTGGCCTAACCTTCTTCACCAAACTCAAGAAAGAGGGATTCCAACGATTCTTTTAAATGGACGAATGTCCTTGAAGAGTTTTTCTAACTGGCAAAAGCTTCGAGGAATGATTGCACCCCTTCTTTCTCGTCTTAATCTTTGTGCCGTTCAATCGAAAGAGCAAGCTTCTTTCTTTCAGGCCTTAGGAGCTAAAAAAGTTTTTATCATGGGAAATGTCAAGCTAATGATGACGCCTTTAGAGGTGGATTCTAAAAAATATCATAACCTCAGCAAAGCCGTTGGAGATAGGCCTCTCTGGCTTGCCGCAAGTATTCACCCAGGAGAGGATGAAATTATCCTCGCTGCCCATAAAACTCTTCGAAAAGAACACCCTGGTCTGCTTACGATTCTGGTTCCTCGTCATATTGAAAGAGCCCCTTTTCTTCAACGCCTTGCCAGGAAAGAGGAAATTTCTGTGGCCCTTCGAACAGAAACGACTTCTTTTGAGGGGGTCGAACTTTATATTGGTAATACTCTCGGAGAGATGGGGCTTTTTTATGCGCTCGCGCCCGTTGTTCTTATGGGAGCGACCCTTGTATCAAAGGGAGGGCACAACCCTATTGAAGCTGCTCAATTGGGAGCGTTTGTTCTTCATGGTCCCCATGTTTTTAAGAACCCTCAATTGTATGACTCTCTTGCTTCCTTAGGCTTTAGCCAAGGTATTCAAGAGGAACATCAGCTCTCTCATTTTGTCCGCCCTTGGCTAAAAAAACAAAAAGAAAACTATGACGAACCTCCTGTTCTCAAGGCATACCGAGAAGAAGGCTTAAAAAATTTACTTAAATTTCTAGCGCCTCATCTGAAAACTTTGAGGAAAGAAAAGGAATGAAGACCCCCTTTTTTTGGTATCAACCTTACGGCTTTCTTTCAGCTCTTCTTTGGCCATTAGGCTGGATTTATGGAAAAGGGGGGAAAATCCTGCGCACCCTTAGAAAACAAACACGTTTTCCTGTTCCCCTCCTGAGTGTGGGAAATATTGTGTGTGGAGGAGCAGGCAAAACGCCAACGGCAATTGCTCTTGCCCACCTCTTACAAAGGCGAGGTGTGAATGTTCATTTTGTGACACGTGGTTACGGTGGACTAAAAAAAGGACCTTTAAAGGTAGATCTTTCATCTCATACCTCGTCGGATGTAGGAGATGAACCTTTGCTTCTTGCAAAACACGCACCCACATGGGTTGCAAAAGAAAGGTCCCATGGGGTTCAAAAAGCTATCGAAAAGGGGGCCCATCTTATCATTCTGGATGATGGTCATCAGACAACTCGTCTTTATAAGGATCTTTCTTTTGTGGTGGTGGATTTTTTACAAGGATTTGGCAATGGATGTGTGATGCCAGCTGGACCCTTGCGGGAAAGTCTTGCAGAGGGTCTGGAACGAGCAGAGGCTCTCATTGGTATTGGAGAAGGGGAAATATACCCGAAGATCCCTGGATTCTCAAATGTGAGGGGTATATCTTCCTCACAAATTTTCTTTAAAGCGCGAAGTCTTCCAAGTCCTCTCGCCCTTCCTTCAAATCGTGTCGTGGCTTTTTGTGGAATTGGTTTTCCTCAGAAGTTTTATAAGACATTACGAGATTTAGAAGTTGACATTGTTGCTGCGGTAGACTTTCCCGATCATTATAGGTATAAAGAAGAAGATTTGATTCAGCTTCACAAACTAACTAAAGATCATCAAGCCGTTTTAGTCACAACTCGAAAAGATTTCGTAAAAATTCCTCCCTCTTGGCAAGGGCATCTTCATGTTTTAGACATAAACATCCAATTTGAAAATTCTGAAGAGATTTATGATTTTATTCTTCAGAAAATCCCTTCTATAAGGAGAGATCTTGAAAGTTAGTTTTTTAAAAAAAATACGTCATTTACTCGAAGGTGTCTTTGTTGGAATGGCGTTTGTTCTTTTTCATTACATCTTGCCTTTTAAAGTGTGCGTGGCTTTTGGGGGATGGCTTTCTCGTACAGTAGGGCCTCGGCTGCGTTTAAGCAACCGAGCGCGATCTAACTTAAAAAAATGTTTTCCTGGCATTTCAGCCCTTGAAACTCAAAAAATCATTATTGAGATGTGGGATAATTATGGGCGCCTTATGGCTGAGTATGTGAAGGCGCATGTGTTTTGGAATGGAAAAACTTTACACAATATTGAAATTGTAGGGATTGAGAATTTAAAACGTTTTCAAGAAGATGGGAAGCCCGGGATTATTTTTACAGCCCATCTCGGCAACTGGCAAATGATTACATTAGCCGCGCAATCGATTGGCTTTGATTTAACTCAAATGTACAGGCCTCCTAATAACCCGTGGGTAGATGCCCTTATGCTAAAATGTCAAAAATTTACAGTTAAAAATGTCATTACGAAAGGAAAGAGAGGACCGAAAGACTTTCTTTCTCTTATTAAGAGAGGAGATCATGCTCTTCTGTTAGTCGATCAAAAGATGGGAGAAGGGATTGCGGTGCCTTTTTTAGGACGCGAGGCTATGACAGCTACGGGCGTTGCAAAGATGTATCTTAATCAACAGTGTCCTCTTTTACCTGCTCGTTCTGAACGCCTTCACGGTTCTCATTTTCGCGTCACTTTTTACCCTCCTATTGACTTTGCAAGGACAGGTGATCACAAACAAGACACCTATGATTTACTTCTTCATATCAACACCATGCTCGGTCAATGGGTGGCAGAACGGCCTGGACAGTGGCTCTGGCTTCATCGCCGATGGAACGATGCATGAAAATTTTAGCTATTGATACAACGGCATGGAAATGTTCGGTAGCTCTTTGGGAAGGGGGGCACGAACTCGCTTTTCAAGAACAAGATTCTGAACGAGATCAAGCAGCATTTTTACCTCAATTCGTAAAAGAAGTTATAGGGCAACACACTGTTGATCAACTTATTGTAAACGTTGGACCAGGGTCTTTTACAGGCATTCGTGTGGGGCTTGCATTCGCTAAAGGGCTCGCCATGGGATGGAATATTTCTTTAAAAGGTATAGATAGCTTTACAGCCACCTATGTAAGTCTTGAATCGCCAAGTAATCTCTTGATCTTGATCGAAGCTCGACGCCAAGATGTTTTTGGGAAACGATTTCTGAATGGGGTTCCTGAAGTTCCTCAAAGCTTAACGCGAGAAGACCTCCAAAACATCTTCTCCACATCCCCTCCCCTTCTTGTCGCGGGAAATGGCGTTCATTCTTTTCTGGAAGGATTATCTTACAAAGAGGCGGCTTCTCCCTTGAGAGGGGCGCAAAGTTTAGCTTATACTTTTTTTAAAGATCCAACTCTTGCTACCGAACCTTTACCTTTTTATATCAGAGAAGCTGATGTTACACCCTCTCGAGAGTTATGCGCCCCACCCTTTTAAATCTTGAAGACTGTCAACAAGCAGCTCATCTTCATCAAGCCGCATTTTTTAAGGGGTGGGAAGAAAAAGATTGTCAAGAATTTCTAGAAAATCCTCTCATTTATGGATTAAAAACAGAAGAAAATCATGAGCTCTCTGGCTTCATCTTATGGCGAGAAGTAGGGGACGAAGCTGAAATTTTAACTCTTGTTGTAGCCGCGTCTTACCAGAGAAAAGGGAGAGGAAGCCTTCTTTTAACCGCCCTCACTGAAATTTTGATGCAAAAAAAAATCCGGAATCTTTTTCTAGAGGTTGCCGAAGACAATGAGGGCGCTCAAGCTTTTTACGCCAAGCATACTTTTCATTTGTTAAACACACGACCTCATTATTATCCAAGGCAAGCAGGCCCTCTTATTCCTGCATTTACTCTTCTTAAAAAACTTGTATGAGAAGCCTCCTCATATGTGGTTGAGGAAGGGTTCATTCTCTCTTGTCATGTATGAAGCAAAAAGAAAAATGAGTATTTAGGTAATTTTAATGTTTTTTAAAAATATAAAAAAAGTGTTGATTTCATTTTTTAAATGTAATATAGAAGAGTGAAAGTTTATTATAGAGAAAGGTATAAAAATGTTAGATAGAGATGAGTCTTTAGAGATTATGGCATTGGTGGCTGAAATTGTGGCTTCTTATGTGTCAAACAATGAGATGGAAGTTGCCGAACTTCCTTCCTTCATTCAGCAAGTCCATCGCAGTCTCTGCAGCATTGGTTCCGATAAATCATTTTTGCTTCACGACCGGCCAGATCCAGTAGTTTCCATTGAAGAATCTATCCAGCCAGATTATATTGTTTGCTTAGAAGACGGACGTCGATTAAAGATGCTCAAGCGTCATTTAAAGACAGCTTATAATATGACTCCTGATCAATATCGAGAGAGATGGGGTTTAGACTCTAGCTACCCTATGGTTGCACCAAACTATGCGAAACGTCGCAGTAACCTTGCCAAGGATATTGGGCTCGGTACACGTCGTGAACGTCGTCGCGATATTGCAGCTTAAGTAAGAAATAATAGTGTAAGCGCCGATGTTGTTGGACAGCATCGGCGCTTTTTTATTAAAGGCACTTATGACTCTTTTTACCTGTAACTTTGCGAAGAAAAGAAACTGAGACTACCGCAACCACGGGGTGTTATCGTGATCTTAGAATCACTCTGATGGAGGCGGTTTATAAGTTATTTTATTGACAAACCTTGGTGTGGTTTCATCCTTGTGAGTCGTTCTATATCTCAATTTTTGATGCGTTTACTGTGTATGAGCGAACGTCTTATAGACATCACCCCCATTTAATTGATACTCATACAAATTAGATTATTAAATTTTAGGATGAACATATTGAAGTCCTCTAGAAGGAAATTGCAAAGAGCTTGAGATATCATCTTGTCAACTACCCTCTTGCATTGTATGAGGTCCCTTTAAAACGGATAAAGAGAAAACCAAAACGTTATGATGTCTAGTATCGCGCTTTCCCCGTTTAATCGCTTTTCAAAAACCCTTCCTTTATTAAAGTTGGGCGCTTTAGAAGTGCGACTGGCTCAATCGGAAGAAGACGTGAAAGCGGCACAGTTATTGCGTTTTGAGGTTTTTTACGAAGAGTGTGGTGCCCAACCTGATGAAATAATGGGGATTTCAAAGCGAGATGTGGCGCGTATTGATGATTATTGTGATGTTCTTCTTGTCATTGATCATACCCACAATAAAATCGTTGGGACCTATCGGTTTATGCTGCGGGAAGCAGCTCACCACTATGGTAGCTATTACACATCTACTGAATTTGAAATCAGCAAGTTAATCGCCCATCCCGGACAAATCATGGAATTGGGACGTTCCTGCGTACACAAAGATTACCGAACCAAAGCAACCATGCAGCTGTTGTGGCGCGGTATTGGTGCTTATATTCAGCTCAATCAAGTCGCTTTGTGCTTTGGGTGTGCAAGTTTTATAGGAACAGATGTGTCCAAATATCGTCAAGCTTTGGCTTACCTTTACCATTATCATTTGGCTCCCCCTGAACTGAGGACGCAAGCGCTTTCTCTTAGTTATCAAGAAATGAATCTTATTCCTAAAATGGAAATTGATAAAAAAGAGGCCATGCGAGAGTTGCCCCCTCTGATTAAAGGATACCTGCGTGTTGGAGGGTTCGTCGGAGAAGGAGCCTTTATTGATCCTAACTTTAACTCTATCGATGTTTGTATCATTGTTAAAAGAGAAACTGTAACGGAGCGGTATTCTCAGCGGTATACGACCCTTGCTGATGAGGAAGCGTAATGCCTCGGGCTTATGGATTAGCCGTCTGGCGTTTTACTTTAATTATTCTCGTGCTTTTAACATATACTCCTCTCTATTGGCTGTTGCTTAAAATTAAGCAGCCTTGGGGGTTTCGATTTGGTCGCTTTTATCTTTCTTCGTGGCGCAAATGTATTGGTCATCAACTTATTATTAAGGGAACGCTCTCCAAAGCCAAGCAAACTCTTTTTGTCTCGAATCATTGCAGTTATGTGGATATTCTTGTCTTAGGAACCTTTATTCCTGCTCGATTTGTCGCAAAGCTTGAAGTTGCCAAATGGCCCATTATGGGGTGGCTTGCCACCCATCAGGGGACGATTTATATCGATAGATCGCGAAATGCTATTTCGGAAGGGACGGATAAGCTTATGGAGTTTATTGATAAAGGGGAAAGCCTTATCCTCTTTCCTGAAGGGACAACATCTGATGGGTGTCGCATTCTTCCTTTTGGGAGTTCTTTTTTTGATGTGGCTATTAAAAAGAATGTAGTCGTGCAACCCATTACGATTACTTATGCGGGATGGGATCGTCTTCCTATGCCTCGTTTTATGCGCAAAATTTGTGGATGGTTTAGTCCAGACATTGACTTGTTAAGCCACCTCTGGTTCATCGCTCAATTGGGAACCGTTCAGGTCATTGTCACCCTTCATCCTCCTCTGAACGCCTCTGACTTTTCCTCTCGAAAAGAGCTTTCTCTCGCTAGTTTTCTAGCCGTTCAAGAAGGACTCGTGAACGCTTTTTCAAAACCTATTTCAAACATATGAGATCGTCTCCAAATCATTGGGCTAATGCCTTTAATCCATATGCGGAACTGATAAATTTTAATTGAATCATCATGAGTTAAAGAGTGAACCATTGCCCGACCCCTTTTGTGAGAGTCGGGCACAGAATAGCTCAAAAAAACCTTAAGTCCATCAATAATCAGACCTGGGATTCTTTAAAGACATTTTCTTGCTTTGCACCTCGTTTTTCAAGAATATATCTTAAGGCACCAATTATATAATGGGGAGGGTTATCTCTATTCCATCTCGGAATCACCATCATAGAGCCCTGTGCGTAGGAACCACCAACAAAATCAGGAAATTGGAATATTTCTTTCTGTTCTTCATCTACGATACGCTGGCCATCTAAGGAATCTCTAAACGTATATTTTTTATGGCTTCCTTTACCGTTCTCAACCTTCATGCCAAACGCCTCTAAAAGCTGACCTGCCCCCTCTGACGTGAATCTAGGCGCCCGACTATACAATGACATATATAAGTTAAACGGGGAGTTTGAAAGGATAAACCGAACCCGTTCGCTCTCTTCTTCCTCACCCTTGATCTTCTCTTTTTCGACAGCCTGTGAGACTGATGGGTTGCGCACATAACGCATCTCATAGTCAGACCAATGCTTTGTCTTTTTTGTTTTTACTTTTTCTGCTCGAGGTGCGTTTAAAATTGGTGGGCTTTGTACAGCGCTCCCATCGATAGAGGATGGTTCAAAATTTCCTCCTTCTTTTTCTCCTTCTTTTTCTACTTTTTTTGTACCCTTTTCATTTTCTGCTAGTTCTATCTCAACTTGTTCCTTCTCTTTTTCTCCTCTCTGGCTATCATCCAAATTGCTTTTGATACTTTCTGCTACTCGCTTACGTCTTGCAAGGTTTCTCTTATTGTTTTTTTGTTTTCTTTCTTGCATGAGTTGATCCCAATCTTTAGGGTCACCAAGCATAAACTTACATAAAGCTAGAACTATTTTTTCTTCTTTTGAAAGATTACCTTTAATTGATTCACTAACTTGAGATCTCAGCACGGCATTTTCAAAGTCTTGGGCATTCATAAAGCAAATTATATTTAGCGATAATCTCTGGCGCCAGGGAATATCCATAATTTCTGACCCTTTCTGATAAATAAGAATCAGGTTTTCTTTAGTGACCTTATATTCAGATCCAGGGGAAACGAACTTAAATATTGTGTGTTCGACGTCACTTATCTTTGTAGCGAGTTTTTTTTTCGAGTCACTGAATTCAGCCGTAGCCTTTCTCTTAGAAGCCAGATAATGCAAGTCACTAGCTTTTTCCATTTCTACAATTTCGTAAATACAATTCATGAGGAGACCAGAAGGTGGCAAAGCCTCCCGATTCGTTTCAACGTGGGTGGTGCATCTTTCAACTTCACGTTGGGCTTTTATCTGCGCAAGACGCGTTCTTCCCTTTTTGGATAGTAAAGGGCGAGTTGTCTTTACTGTTTTCTCTTTAAGACGTTCATCTATAATTTTTCTTTGTCCTATTGCGCCTTTATAAAACGTAGGGTTTGCTTCCGTTAAGGGCATAATCCTATCTATCTCTTCTAGATAAAATATTCTTTCTGCCTCATCTTTAATAACTGGAAAATAAGAAAACATATGATTTAGATAGTTGCATCTTTTTATTAGAAGCTTCTGGGGTGTGCCGTGGGATTGAACTTTTCCAATCAACATTCTATCATAATCAAGTAAGTTGCGTGCATTTTGAGCCATCAATTCATTTTCTATTGGAAAAAGAGCGCTTAATAAATAATGTGCCATAACAAGTTTCTCAAGAATGGTAATGACACCAGACCTTAAATCTTCATCTTCATCTCTATCCTTATAATAACCCATGTACTTCTGTCCCGAAGTAATAGCTCTTTTATAGTAATCAGAGGAGGTTTTTACATCCGTTGACTGTTGGCTTTCCGCTAATTCCATACAAGAATGCATGTAATTGTAAGTAATATCATAAATGTAGGGATGATCATAATGTCCGTCAGGTGACAACCCATCTAAAGCTATATCTGGTAGGCCTAGCCGTTCCATTTGTTTTAATGTTTGTGTGTAATTCCCACAATCTACAAGGGCATTCAAGTTTTCTCTCAAGGTCTTTATAAAGACAGCCCCTTTACGGTGGAGAGCTTCATCATTATCCTCCATAGCAACCACTGCAGGGGCAGTTAAGCAAAGAGCAACAAAAGATGAAAATAAGAGGTAAGATTTCGGTTTAAAAAACTTCATAACAAAAACTCCATATAATAAAACTAGCCCATTTAAAGATAAGGACGAATAATAAAATATTCAAGCGATTTATTATAGATTATAGAAAAAAATAAAAACTTTTTTTAAATTCACAAATAGATTTTGCATAATCTTGGAGGGCCAAAAATTCTTCACAAAAAAACGCTCAACTTTCCGCCAAGCAGCCTTAGGATTGAGGCTGTCCCCCTCGCGTGCAAGACTTTGATGTTGAACATTTTTGGTGGATAAAACATCAAAAATCATAGTTTCCAGTGTTTTTTGCCTTGATGGGTGAATTGAAAAATGCTTTGATGTTTTCCAAGTAAGGAGATTTATTTTCATTATTTTTAAGTCCTTTTTTGCAATAAAATGACTTAAAATACAAACTCTTTCTCCTTACTTTTCAATATCCTATCAAAAATGACGAGTGGTGAATAGTTAGAGCTATGGTCCAAAAAAATCTTTATATTAAAACCTATGGCTGCCAAATGAATGTATATGATTCAGGACGCATGGCTGATATTTTAAAACCGCTCGGATATACGTTGGTGGAGAGCCCTGAAGGGGCTGATCTTGTGATTTTAAACACATGTCATATTCGAGAAAAAGCTGAAGAAAAGGTCTATTCCGACTTAGGGCGAATTCGTCCTCACAAGGACGACAAAATGATCCTTGCGGTGGCGGGATGTGTAGGACAAGCGGAAGGAGCAGAAATCATGCGTCGGGCTCCTTATGTAGATATTGTCTTAGGCCCTCAAACCTATCATCGCCTTCCCGAAATGATTGCGCGTGCTGAAAGATCTCGAGACAAACAAGAGGGGCCAGGTCGAGGCATCTTGGATGTGGAATTTCCCATTGAATCAAAGTTTGATCATCTCCCTCAAGACCATACAGAGGTGGGGCCTTCTGCCTTTCTTGCTATTCAAGAAGGGTGTGATAAGTTTTGCACCTTTTGTGTGGTGCCCTACACGCGAGGAGCTGAATATTCCCGTCCTGTTCAAACCCTTTTTGAGGAAGCGACCAAGCTTATTGCCCGGGGAGCGAAAGAAATTACTCTCTTAGGACAGAATGTGAATGCTTATCATGGACAATCTCCCCAAGGGCAAGAATGGGGTCTTGGGCAACTTATGGAATATCTCGCCTCCTTAAAGGAGCTTAAACGCCTTCGCTATATGACCTCTCATCCCCGGGATATGGATGAAGAGCTTATGATAGCACACAGGGATATTCCCCAAGTCATGCCTTTTCTCCATCTCCCTGTTCAATCAGGATCGGACCGCATTTTGGAAGCCATGAACCGTAAACATACGCGACAACATTATTTAGACATCATGGAAAAATTACGTCTTTACCGGCCGGATATAGCTCTTTCATCCGACTTTATTGTTGGTTTTCCTGGAGAATCGGATCAGGATTTTGAAGATACACTGAGCTTGGTCCGGGAAGTCGGTTACGCCCAATCCTATTCTTTTAAATACAGCCCCCGTATCGGCACCCCGAGCGCTTTGATGGAAAATCAAATCCCTGAAGAAGTAAAAACTGAACGTCTTGCTCAACTTCAAGAGCTTTTGAATGCACAACAGAAAGCTTTTAACGAAGCAAGTATAGGGCAAACTCTATCTGTTTTATTGGATCGTAAGGGCAAGCACGATGAACAATTATTAGGAAAAACACCCAGCCTACAATCCGTTTATCTCAATGCCCCTCTTCAACTTTTTGGAGAATGCGTTGACGTTAAAATCGAAAAAGCCTTTGCCAATAGTTTGACAGGAACGATCGTACCTGGTGAAAATGTGTTAAAGTCATCCGTGTAAAATTGGCCATCTTATCGAATTTCTTGCTTTTCTAAATACCTTTATGAGACTATCGGAGTAGATAATTTTGGGAATGAACCCTACGGCCCTGAAGGGCGGGGAAAGAGTTTTCAGAAGTATCGGGTGTACAGATCGCGCTTTAAGGAAGCCTAAAATCTGTGGAAAAGATCTAAAGCTAGCTATATTCCTAGATTTTTTTCTTAAGGTCAGAGATGTGCACTCAAGATGAAAGCAAGGTGCTGGTATCCTGGCCCACTCACTCTTACTTTCTTCTGAAAAGGGACCCCGGGGTCTTCTTTATTAAATTATTAAAAGAATGAGGGCAAAAGGAACGTAGAAAGAGAAGAATATTAAAAGGAGTGAAGGAATTGAAAATGATTCGTCTTTATGTCAAAAATTCTCTCTCTGAAAATCAAGAGGTTATTCTCACAGACAACCAAAGTCATTATGTTCAAAAAGTGATGAGGCTTAAGGAAGGCGACGATATCCTTCTTTTTAATGGGAGCGAGGGGGAGTGGAAGGCTCAAATTATAGGTGGTCTTAAAAAGTCCACAAAACTTATTCTTCTTTCTCAAATGCGAGCTCAGAAAAAGGAAGAAGGAGTGTGGCTGCTTTTCTCGCCTTTAAAGCCCAAGCGGCAAGAATTCCTTATAGAAAAAGCCACCGAATTAGGGGTATCCTGCCTTTGGCCTGTTCATTTTGAACGCGCCTCGATGCCTAAAGTGAATCTTGAAAAAATGCACAGCCACGTCATAGAAGCCGCAGAGCAGTGTGAGCGGCTCACCCTTCCAGAGATTAAACCCCTAACTCCTCTTGCGAGTCTGCTTAAAAACTGGCCTCAAGACAGGCGTCTTCTTTTTGGGGATGAATCTTTGAGCTCACCTTCTCTGGGAACTGTGGACTTCGATTTCCAAACACCGTGTGCGTTTCTTGTAGGTCCTGAAGGGGGATTAACTTTACAAGAATTCTCCCTCCTCAAATCCTTCTCATTAGCGCAAGGTGTGACCTTAAATCCGCATATATTACGAGCAGAAACAGCCGCTCTCGTAGGGATCTCTTACCTTCAGATGGAGAAACTTGACTAAAGAACATCTACGAATATAAGGGAGCTTTATGCTTTGTACTTCCCGGAATTTCAGGGACAAGCCGGATCATAACTTGGCTTTTGGGATAGGCTTTGGTTACTTCTGCTTCAACATCGTCAGCGATTTGATCGGCTTTACGAAGGGTAAGGTCTGGGTGCATGATAAGATTTAATTGGAAGAATTGCTGCACTCCAGAGCTCCGCGTTTTTAAATCCCTGACATCAACTACTTCAGGATGGGATTTGATAATGGTAAGAATTTTCTCTCGATCCTTATCATCAAGTTCTCGATCTATTAAAATATTAAAGGCCTGTGCACTGATTCGACCTGCAGTCCACAAGATATATAATCCAATGAGGAGCCCACAGAGAGGGTCGAGTGATTCGATATGAAAGAAACTAGCGCTTAGTAAAGAAAGAATGACAGCAGAGTTAATAAAAAAATCTGATTTATAATGAAGCATATCCGCAGCAATAGCGGGGGATTGTGTTTTTTTAACAACATATTGTTGATAGGTGATGAGAGCGAGAGTGATGAGGATAGCTACTCCCATGACTGCAATCCCTAGCCCAGTGGACTCGGCGGGTTGATGTGATGCAAATCGTTCACGGGCCTCATACAAGAGCCATATAGCCGATCCTCCAATAAAAAGAGACTGACCCAGGGCCGCTAAAGATTCTATTTTTCCATGGCCAAAGCGGTGCTCCGCATCAGGCGGTTTTAAAGCCAAATGCACTGCGATCATATTGATGAAGGAGGCAAAGCCGTCTAAAAGTGAATCAATAAGAGAGGCTTGAAGACTAACGGAATGAGTGACCCACCAGGCAAAAAATTTAAGAAGAATAAGCACACCAGCAACAAATACAGACGCATAGGTTGCAAAGCGAATAAGTCGTTCATCGGGAAGATTCAGTTGTGCCATAATCCAAACGTTTCTTTTTAGAGAAGAAGCTATACTAGATTTTTTTATTTTACCAGATAAACACACTGCTTGCAAATTTCAAAAATTGGCCATTTGAAGGTGGCCTTTTAAGCCGTATAAGCAATCCCTTTGTCAGCAAGAAGAGTTTGAAGCTCCCCCGCTTGATACATTTCTCGGACGATATCACATCCTCCTATAAACTCACCCTTTATATAAAGTTGAGGGATCGTTGGCCAGTTTGTAAAAGCTTTGATATCTTCCCGAAGATTGGCATTTTGCATGACATCGATAGCTTTAAATTCGACACCAAGAGTTTTTAAGATTTGAACAATTGTTGCAGAAAAGCCACACATGGGGAATTTTTCATTTCCCTTCATATAAAGAACGACATCATAAGAAGCGATATCATTTTTGATTTGATCAAAAGTCTGTGACATAGTTACTCCATAGGGATTTTAGTTTTAAGAGAGAGGGCATGAAGCTTTGTGCCCATGTGGCCTTGCAGAGCTTCATACACCATTTGATGTTGCTGTATCCGTGTTTTACCCTGAAAAGCCCGTGTAGTAATGGTCGCTTCAAAATGATCATTATCTCCGGCTAAATCTTTAAGGTCGATAAGAGCATCAGGAAAAGCCTTAAGAAGAAACGCTTTAATTTGATCTGCAGACATAGCCATTGATTAATCCTTCCTTCCTATTGATATAGGAGGAGGGAGAAAGAGAATCAAGTCTTATCCTTTTTTTCCTTTTCTTCTTCTTTTTTTTCTTCTGTTATCTTGACTTCGTCTTTTTCGTTTTTCTTTTGCGTTACTTTTACTGTTTTCTTATCTTTTTCTAAGCTAGGAGCGAGGAGAGGCCTGACGATTTCTTCAAACTGTTCAAAAGTGAGAGCTCGATCATAGATTTTAGCATTTATGACTATAGTTGGGGTCGCTTTAATATTATATTTTTTTTGCCCTTCAAGGCGCAGTTGAATGATTTTATCCAACAGCTCTTGATCTTTGAGACAGGCCTCAAACTGCTTAGCTGTGACTCCATTTTGAAGGGCAATCGACTTAAGAGCTGCGACAGGGTCAGGCGCTAACAACCACTTTTCTTGGGTTGAGTAAAGAAGTTTCACAAAATCTAAATACTTTATCTCTCCCTTACACCAAGCGAGCTGGTGAGCGCTAATACTTACTTTATCTCCAGGGTAATCGCGGAAGATAATACGCACATAGCCAGGCTTAATATATTTTTCTTCAATTTTTGGAAGAACGGTTGTATGAAAGTGAGCACAGTGACTACAGGTCAAAGAAGAATAATTAATAATAGTAACGGGTGCTTTTGGACTTCCCATCCCCATTTCAGGTAAAGATTTACGAGCAGGTATTGCTTTATCCCCATGCCCATAAGCAATCATCGCGATCAATAAAATCAAACTTCTAAAGATAAGGTGCATATTTTACTCCCTTGAAACTTATACAGAATAAGAAAAATATGGCCTGATGACAAGACCCTTCTTAAAAAAAACCCATTGAAAGACAAGGAATCTTAAGATTACGGTGAAGGCCCACATTTAAAAGAAAGCCAAAACCCATTAAAAGGGTTAGCATGGCTGTTCCGCCATAAGATACCAAGGGGAGAGGGATCCCAACAACAGGCACAAGGCCCATGACCATGGCGACATTAATAAAGATGTAAAAGAAAAAGCTTATGGTCATTCCTGCAGCGACAAAACGCCCAAAGTCATTTTGAGTCGTCAGAATAATGCGAAAGCACATCACCATCAAAAAGACATAGAGAAAAAGCAGAAAAATTCCTCCCATAAAGCCCCATTCCTCACATAAAAGCGTAAAAATAAAATCCGTTTGCTTTTCGGGTAAAAAGTTCAAGGACGCTTGGGTTCCTTGCATATATCCTTTTCCCCAAAGGCCGCCTGATCCAAGCGCGATTTTGGATTGAATGATATGATAGCCTTTTCCGAGAGAGTCTTTGCTCGGATCAAAAAACATAAAAATCCGATCTCTTTGATACTCATGAAGGAAACTCCATAGGAGGGGGATACTCGCGCCTATTCCGACCAAGGTTGCTCCAAAGACCCATAAAGATACGCCTGCCAAGAAGAAAAGTGTTCCCCCTACCATCAATAAAATCATTGCTGTACCCAAATCGGGTTGTCGTAGAACCAAAATCATGGGAATAAAAATTAAGAGAAAAGGGACGAATAGCTTGTGAAAGGGAAGAGGAAAAGACTGGCTATGAAAGTATCGCGCAAGGGCCATCACCAAGGCAATTTTCATGAGTTCAGAGGGCTGAAGCTGAATAACATAGAGGTCAATCCAACGTTCGGCTCCCTTACCTATAAACCCCAGAAATTCAACACCACACAAAAGAGCCAAAGAAAGCCCGTAAAAGAGATAAGAAAAATGGAGCCACCACCTCAGATCTATCAGGGCGATAAAGAGCATGATGAGTACGCCAACGCTAAAACGAATAATTTGTTTAAGAGCCCAAAGATGAATATCCCCCCCTGCTGCAGAGATCAAGAGTCCCCATCCGATAGCAGAAATGAGGAGAATTAGAAAAAAAATCCCCCAGTTCAAGCGAGAAAATTTTTGAAGAAGTGAGGGGATAATGTCGGTTGTCATCGGGTATGTTCTCTTTCAAGAAATTGAGCTTTCAGCAAAATATTTCGTGCGGCTTGAACGGCAGGCCCTGCCCCACCGGCATGCTCAACGATAACTGCTATCGCATAACGTGGAGCGTGTACGGGGGCATATCCCACAAAAAAGCCATGTTCTCTGTACTTCCATGGCAAGTGAGTGGTTTTTGTTTGCCCTGCTTTTCGTTGCTCCATCGTAATGCGGCGCACCTGACTTGTCCCTGTTTTGCCTCCCATTTCCATTCCTGCGATCGGTATTCGCCACCGAAAGGCCGTCCCTTCAGGTGTATTACAGGTATTATTCATGATATCACGAATCATCTCAACGTGTTTACCATCATATCCCATGTCGGGAAAGGAGAGTGGACCTTGACCTTCAAGTCGAGGAATAAGTCTTTTCCCTCCTCCCGCAAGACGCGAAATGGCAACTGCTAATTCTAAAGGGGTTGTAAGCATATAACCCTGCCCAATACTCATTTGGATGGTATCACTTACAGTCCACTTCGCATTCTTGATGTTCTTCTTCCATGTCCTATCAGGGACAAGACCTTTTTTGCTATAAGGAAAGCTCTCTAAACCCCCTTCTCCCAGCCCAACGTCATGGTATAGAGCGGCAAGACGTTCAACCCCCGCTTTTTTTGCAATTTCATAAAAAAAGACGTCGCAGGATTCAGAAAGGGCACGAGAAACATTTACAGTTCCATGTCCTTCTTTGCGCCAACAATGAAACTTGTGAGTTCCCACGTAAACATAGCCTGGGCAATAAACTGTTGATTCTTTATCAATGAGGCCCGATTGAAGGGCAGCAAGGACGACAAAAAGTTTGACGGTGGATCCTGGTGGAAAAAGGCCAGAGACAGCTTTATTGGTAAGCGGCACATAAGGGTTATCCCGAAGCTCATGCCAGTCTTTATGGCTAATCCCTTGGGGAAAAAGATTAGGATTAAAAGAAGGACTAGAGACCAGTGCTAGAATATCCCCATTGTGAATATCGATCACAACCGCAGAAGCACTTTCATGAAGGGAGAGAAGATCTTGAGTATAGGACTGAAGTTGACCATCAATGGTTAAATGAATATCTTCTCCGGCAATACTCGCAATTTGATGAAGCTCGCGAACCACTTTGCGTTTTGCGTTGACTTCAAAGGCACTGTGGCCGGGAATTCCGCGGAGACGGCTATCAAAATATTTTTCAAGCCCCACCTTTCCTATTTGAAGACCGGGGATGGAGAGCAAGGGATCTTTTTCCTGCTCCTTTTCAGAAGGAGAGGCGACATAACCTAGAAGATGAGCCCCACGAATAAGTTCAGGATATTTACGTACAGACCCCACCTCAATTGAAATGCCAGGTAAATCTCCTGCATGAAGTTCAATGGCAGAAACTTCATTCCACGTCAAATTATCCTTGATAATTATGGAGTCCAAACCTCGTTTTTTTCGAACCATTTTTAGCGTTTCTTCTTTTTCTTCCGGTAACAACGTGATTAATCCTGAAAGTATTTCCAGAGTTTCCTCGATCTCGTCTTTTTTATCTGTCAATAAAACTACCCGAAAGCTCGTTTCATTATGGGCGAGCGGAACGCCTCTGCGATCATAAATTTGACCTCTCAAAGGGAGAAGAGGCCGGGTTGCTATGCGATTTCCTTCTGCTAAGAGATGATAATATGACCCTTCAAAAATCTGAAGATAAGACATGCGCCCTACAAGAAGAATGAGGAGCATAAGCTGAAGGATTCCTAAAAAAAGAATCCGACGAAGAAATTGAGTACTTTCCTTTTCAAACATAAGATTGAAGTCGTAAGTGAAGATGACTAAGAGCCCAAGCTACAAAAGGGTACAAGATAACCCCATAAATCCATGAAACAAAAAGAGGCAGGCCTCCCGAGGTAAAAAAACCATAAAGAATTATATAACCCAAGCTATAAATGCTAAACCCGCCCCAGATCAAGAGAAACCGATCAGGGTTTAAGAGGGGACGAATATATTGTCCCACAAAAGCGCTTCCCATAAGAAGAAGGCAAGAAAAACCGAGATCGTACCCCATAAAGGCGTCATAGAAGAGACCAATTATAAAAAGGCTCCATAAAGGAAGGCAATCCGGACGAAAAACAAGCCAATAATAAATAGGGGCGAGAAAAAGAGCTGGCAAAAAAGAATAGTTTCCTATGCCCAAGTTGCAACATCCCATTATCATAAAAAGGATGCTTAAAGAAGGGAGAACTTTAAGAAAACCATAAAGAGGCCTCATTCCCCCTCCAACAACGAGTGGACTTCTTCAAGAAATTCATCTGAATGAATTCGCACAACATGAACCCACTCAAGACTTTGAAAAGGGACATAGGGCCTAATTCTAATCTTCCCATTGATAATCTCCTCTACCCGTCCTACAGGAAGGCCGGGGGGAAACATCCCTCCAAGGCCGGAAGTCACCACATTTTCCCCACGTTGAACCTTTCGAGTATCGCCAACATATACAAGAGTAGGTAAGAAACTCCCATCTCCTGCTAAAATAGCTTTTTGCTTGGAAGCAGATGTCATTACAGGAATGCGAGAGTTCGTATCATTCAGAAGCAAAACCCGAGACACATATCTTCCAACCTTTTCCAGGCGCCCCACAACCCCTTCAGTCACGATTACAGCTTGATCTTTTTCAAGGCCTTCTCTTTGACCTGCCGCAATTAAGAAAAAATGGTGGAGGCCATCATAAGGGCTTGAAAGAATGCGAGCGGTCAGGTGACCATATTTTTCAAAAATCGGAACCTTTAGGTTTTTTTTTAAAACAACATTTTCATGTTGCAGGGGAGATAGAATTTGGAGTCGCCATTTTAAAGCTTCATTCTCCTTTTTAAGGCGTGCATATTCTTGATTAAGATGCATAAACGTGTGAGTTTCTTTAAGAAGAGTATGGGTTTCATAAAAAGGATGAATGAAAGTTCCCTGGACCAAAGCTGTAGCCTCAAAAAGCCCCTGTTGTAAGGCGTCATAAAAAGGCGTGTAAAGTCGAAGGCTACCTCCCAAAATTACCAGTAGAATAAAAGTTCCTCCAAGACTATGGCGCCATCTTTGAAAACGAGAAGGGTAAGGGTTTGCAGTTGGTTTTAATGGACCTGGTTTTTTATGACGAACAAAAAGGGGCACACCTTCTACACACTAATTAAAACGTTTTTGTGATGATTCATCATATCGAGAGCTTGTCCCGTTCCTAAGGCAACACAGGACAAAGGATCTTCGGCGACAAATACAGGCAGGCCTGTCTCTTGTCGGAGAACGATATCAAGGTTTGTTAAGAGAGAGCCTCCACCCGTCAACACAATACCACGGTCTACAATATCTGCAGCAAGCTCAGGGGCCGTATTTTCGAGAGCCAATCTTACCCCTTCCACAATAGCAGCAACAGGTTCGCTAAGACTTTCTGCAATTTGTCTTTCTGTCATTACAATTTCTTTAGGAACCCCATTCACGAGATCCCTGCCTTTAATTTCCATCGTGCGCCCCTCTCCCTCTTTAGGGGGGGAGGCAGAACCAATACCCTTTTTAAGACGCTCGGCACTCCCTTCTCCAATCAAAAGATTACGTTGGCGACGAATATAACTAATAATGGATTCATCCATTTTATCACCTCCCACGCGAACCGAACGGGCATATACAATCCCTCCAAGAGCTAAGACAGCAACTTCTGTTGTTCCGCCCCCAATATCTACAACCATGGACCCTGTGGGCTCTGTTACTGGCAAACCTGCTCCAATAGCCGCAGCCATGGGTTCTTCAATTAAATATACACTGCGCGCCCCAGCGCTTTCTGCTGATTCTTGAATAGCTCGTCTTTCAACAGCCGTTGACCCGGAAGGGACACAAATAATAACACGAGGACTCATAAAGCTGCGAGGTTTCTGGGCTTTTCGCATGAAGTACTTAATCATCTGTTCTGCAACTTCAAAATCCGCAATAACACCTTCCCTCAATGGCCGAATGACTTTGATGTTTCCAGGGGTGCGCCCCACCATAAGTTTTGCTTCCTCTCCTACGGCCAGGACATGTTGTTTATCGCGAAAGGTCGTAATGGCAACGACTGAAGGTTCATTCAGCACAATGCCTTGTCCCTTAACATATACAAGGGTATTGGCGGTCCCTAAATCAATGGCCATATCTGAAGAAAGTGCGCCAAGTAGTTTTGAAAACATTGCGTGCGACTCCATATCATTCATTAAAAATTGTTTTACTATTTAGCACACTCTTTTTCAAGTGCGCAGCTTTTTTTCAGGGTTTTTGTAGGAAGTTGTTTTTGCTAACTAACTTTATTCCATTCTTTATATTGAGCTAAAGCTAATGTTTCATCCAGTTGGGGAAGATCTTTAAACTCCCCACCATTTTCCAAGCCAAGCGTCAAGCTTTATATAAACTTTTTGAAAAATGGGCCCTGTTGCAGGATAGCGCCGCTGCAACCATACGCGTGCCTTGCGAGCCCATCGTTCGTCCTTAAGAAGAACCAGACCAAGTACGATAAAAATCCAACCTTGAAGGATAGGAATAAGTCCTGCAACTATGCCAAAAAATAGAAAAGAATAGCCTAGGATGTAACGATAGACTGAAAAAGGTCGTTTCTTTTTGTTGTTCATATATGAAGGGCGCGCTGCTCTACAGCCAATGCTGCTTCTTTCACGGCTTCATTCAAGGTGGGGTGAGCGTGACAGGTACGCGCGATATCTTCCGAAGAAGCTGAAAACTCCATGGCAACTGCAACTTCAGCAATTAATGTGCCTGCTTCAGGTCCTATGATGTGAACACCAAGGACAGCATCCGTAAGAGGATCAGCTAGGATTTTCACAAAGCCTTCTGTCTCTCCCATGGTTTTAGCGCGGCTATTGGCCAAAAAAGGGAATTTTCCCACCTTATAGGCGTGTTCGACAGCTTTAAGCTCTTCTTCCGTTTTCCCAACAGACGCCACTTCAGGGTATGTATAAATAACCGATGGAATAACCTCATAGTTCACATGACCGCTTTGACCCGCCATATATTCAACGGCAGCGATTCCTTCTTCTTCCGCCTTATGAGCAAGCATGGGCCCCGGAATGACATCCCCAATCGCATACACTCCAGAAACCGAAGTTTCATACCTCTCATTAACCACAACAAAGCCTTTTTCATTAAGAGTGACTCCTATTTTTTCAAGCCCAAGACCTTGCGTGAAAGGTTTTCGTCCTGTGGCTATGAGGACCACATCGGCTTCGAGACCTTCATTTTTTCCGGACAAATCCTCCACGTCCACTGACAGTCTATCCTTCTTTTCCGTTATTCCCCGAACCTTGGTCGAAAGCTTAAATTCCAGACCTTGTTTCATAAGAGACTTCCGCAATGCCGTGCCTAATTCAGTGTCCATCTGGGGAACAAGCCGATCCATAAATTCAATGACGGTAACTTTTGAGCCCAAACGCTTCCATACGGATCCCATCTCAAGGCCAATGTAGCCTCCTCCAACAACAATCATTTGTTGAGGAACTTTTTGAAGAGTTAGAGCTCCGGTTGAAGAGACAATTTTCTTCTCATCCACAGTAACTCCAGGGAGAGAAGCGCTTTCAGATCCGGTTGCGATAAGGATATAGCGTGCCTGCCAGACATCCGTCCCAACCGTTACTTCTTGCCCCGAAAGAAAGTGGGCCTCTCCAACAACCCGTGTAATTTTATTTTTCTTGAACAAGTAATCAATTCCATCTGTGAGTTGTTCAACGACTCTACTTTTTCGCTCCATCATTTTCTCAAGATCAAGGGAAAGTTTCCCCACCTTTACACCGTGATCTGCTAAATGATGCTCAGCCTCCTCATACTTGTGAGAAGAATAAAGAAGAGCTTTTGAGGGAATACAGCCTACATTCAAACATGTCCCCCCAAGTGTCTTTTTCTTTTCAACACAAAGAACTCTCATTCCCAGTTGAGCAGCTCTTATAGCTGCAATATATCCACCAGGGCCCGCTCCAATAACGATAAGATCAACTTTATTTTTTTCCATTGTTATATACCCAACAAAATCCTTTCCGGATCTTCTATGCATTCCTTGACACGGACAAGAAACGTAACGGCTTCTCTCCCATCAATGATACGATGATCATAAGAAAGAGCTAAGTACATCATAGAACGGATTTCAATTTTTCCATCGATCACGACGGGCCGCTCTTGAATTTTATGCATTCCTAAAATACCTGACTGAGGCGGATTCAGAATGGGGGTTGACATTAAGGAGCCATAAATACCGCCATTGGATATGGTAAATGTTCCCCCTTGAAGATCTTCAAGAGCGAGCTTTCCATCGCGAGCCTTTTGACCAAAATTCGCAATATCTTTTTCAATTTGGGCAAAGCTTTTTTGATCTGCATCTCGGATAACAGGAACAACGAGCCCTTGGGCCGATCCTACAGCAATACCAATATCGTAATAGTTTTTATAAATAAGTTCATCCCCGTCAATTTCTGCATTAACCGCAGGGAATTCTTTAAGACCTACAAGACAAGCCTTAACAAAAAATGACATGAAGCCGAGCTTAACCCCATTCTTTTTTTCAAAAAGCTCCTTAAGATGAGTCCTAAGAGCGATGATATTTGTCATGTCTACTTCATTGAAAGTCGTCAGGATCGCCGCTGTATTTTGGGCCTCTTTTAGGCGCTCAGCAATCCGCTGCCGGAGCCTACTCATGGGAACTCTTTCAACGCGAGCTCCTTTGTCTCGTTGAGGCAAAGGCTGAGAAGCAGATGGAATGAGCTCATCTTTTTGTTTATCCAGAAAAGTGAGGACGTCCTCTTTTTTCAAACGCCCTCCTTTCCCCTGACCTTGGATTTGGCGAGGGTCAATTTGATTTTCTGCAACAAGTTTTCGCACAGCAGGAGAAAGCGAGACTTCTTCAAAATGAAAAGGAGAAGATTGTGAGGCTAAATGTTTCTCATGAAACGTTTCTGTTTGAGAAGAGCTCGTATCGCCTTCTGTCACTTTCCCAAGAACAGCCCCCACTTCAACGATTTTACCTTGCTTGACAAAAATGTCCGTAAGAATGCCTGCTGCTGGCGATCCTATTTCAAGAGTCACCTTGTCTGTTTCAACTTCGACGAGAGGCTCATCTAATGTGACCGCCTCTCCTTGATTTTTGAGCCAACGGGAAATTGTAGCTTCCGTAATAGATTCCCCCATGGAAGGAACTTTGATCTCTTTTTGTGTTGGGGGGGAAGGTTTCTTATTCATTTTTTCCTCACTTCACAAGGTTAAGGGCTTGACTAACGAGAAGATCTTGTTCGAAGAGGTGACGGCTGACAAGACCCGTAGCAGGAGAAGCCGCTTCTGGCCGCCCTACATAAAGAGGCCGGGTGGCTTTAATATGGGCTTCACTCAAAACCCCTTCAAGACGTCGATCTAAAAAGGACCAGCCCCCCATATTCATAGGTTCTTCCTGACACCACACCAAATCTGCGTTTTTATAAGGTTTGAGAATGTCTACCAGCATTTTATGAGGGAACGGGTATATTTGTTCAAGACGTATAATAGCGATGTCCTTTATTTTTTCTTCCTCTCGTTTTTTCAACAAGTCGTAATAGACTTTCCCTGAACACATAATGACACGATGAAAGTCTGAGGATGGTTTTAAGGAATCAAGGATGACCTCTTGAAAGTACGTGCCCGATTCAAACTCAGGGAGAGTCGAAACGGCAAATTTATAGCGCAGCAGCGCTTTGGGTGTCATGACAATCAAGGGCTTACGGTATTTGCGATGAAGCTGGCGCCTCAAGACATGAAAGTAATTGGCAGGGGTTGTGCAATTTACAACTTGCATGTTGTCTTCACCACATAATTGGAGATACCGCTCAAGACGTGCTGAAGAATGTTCAGGACCTTGCCCCTCATATCCATGGGGCAATAACATCACAAGGCCTGACATTCTAAGCCACTTTGATTCTCCCGCAGAAATAAATTGGTCAATAATTACTTGGGCCCCGTTGGCAAAATCACCAAATTGAGCTTCCCACATAACAAGAGCTTTGGGTTCTGCAAGACTATATCCCAATTCAAATCCTAAAACGGAGGCTTCCGCCAAGGGACTATCCCACACCTCAAATTGAGCTTGGGCCGAAGAAAGATGGTTTAAGGAAATATACTTATCTTCCGTTTCTTGATCAGCCAACACCGCATGGCGCTGACTAAAAGTCCCTCTTCCGCTATCTTGTCCACTCAAACGAACGAAATATCCTTCCACCAAAAGAGTGCCAAAGGCAAGGGCTTCTGCCATAGACCAATCAATCGGGTGCTCCCCCCTAATCATTTGCTCACGGGTTAAGAGAAACCGCTTAAGTTTGGGGTGAAGATGAAAATCTGAAGGAACTTGGGCAAGGGCCATTCCAATAGAAACAAGCTCTTTTTTTTTGACCCCCGTAAGAGACGTTGTTTCTATGCCCGTTTTGGGTGAAAATCCTTCCCATTTTCCCGCAAGCCAATCCGCCTCAGAAGGTTTATAAGTGATTGACTCTTGAAAGTTCTTTTGAAGATCATGTTCAATGGTTCGTTCAACTTCATTGATTTCATCTTGCTTTAACGAACCTTCTTGAAGCAAGCTTTGACTATAGACTTCTCGAGTGGTCGGATGTTCTCTGATGGCCTTGTACATAAGGGGTTGGGTGAACGCAGGCTCATCTGCCTCATTATGGCCAAAACGACGATAGCACACAAGATCCACCACCACATCAGCTTTGAAGGTTTGACGGTATTCAGCTGCAAGGCGCATAACCTTAACAACTGCCTCAGGATCATCTCCATTGACATGGAAGATGGGAGCTTGGACAATCATCGCCAAATCGGAGCAGTGTGCCGATGAGCGAGCAAAAGCCGGAGCTGTCGTAAACCCAATCTGGTTGTTAATAATGACGTGGAAGGTTCCTCCCGTCTGGTAGCCATGCAGTTGGGAGAGCAGAAATGTCTCTGCGACAAGTCCTTGACCTGCAAAGGCTGCGTCTCCATGAAGCAAAAGCCCCATGACTTTTGATCTTTCCCTATCCTTAAATTGGGATTGCTTTGCCCGAACTTTACCCATCACAACAGGATCTACAGCCTCGAGATGGGAAGGATTAGCCGTTAAGGAAAGATGCATTTTCCTCCCCTCAAAAACCCGATCTGTTGATGTGCCAAGATGGTATTTCACATCTCCCGATCCTTGAACCTGATCTGGTTGAGGATTTTGCCCTTGAAATTCGGAAAAAATAGCTCGATAAGGTTTTCCCATGACATTAGCAAGGACATTAAGGCGTCCTCGATGAGCCATCCCTAAAACAACATCTTCAACTCCTAGCTCAGAAGACCGATGGAGCATTTCCTCAAGCCCCGGAATCAGACTTTCTCCGCCATCAAGGCCAAACCTTTTTGCTGCTGGATATTTCACATGTAAAAATTGTTCAAAAGCTTCGGCAGCCGTAAGTTCCTTTAAAATGCGTTTTTTCCACTTTACATCCTGGATAGGCTCTGCAAGCCCTAGCTCTCCTTCTCCTTCAATTCGCTTTTGAAGCCACAGCTTTTTCTCAGGGTCCTGAATATGAAGAAATTCAACCCCTATGGTACCACAATAAGTTTTCCGCAAACGCTCCAGAATTTCACGTAGTGTTGCAGAGGAAAGGCCTAAAACGTCATTAATGAAAATGGGACGATCATACTCTTTTTCGGAAAATCCATAAGTTTGGGGATCAAGTTCAGGATAGTGGTTCTTCTTGGCAAGATCTAAGGGATCAAGATTTGCGGTATTATGACCTCGTGCTCGATAAGCTTTGATGATCATAAGAGCCCGGATCGAATCTAAAATGGCTCCCTTAACATTCTCAGGAACTCCTTCTGTTGTAGAAGGAAGCAGAGGAGAAAGCGCCTCCTTTTGAACAAAAGATTGTTTGGCCCAGCTCGGACCCAGAAAATCTTTTAACGCCGCTGTTTCTTCTTTTCCTAAAGACATAAAATACTCATGCCACTCAGGACTCACAGAGGCTGGATTTTCGAGGTAGGTTGCATAAACGCGTGCAAGATAAAGGGCATTCTCTCCCGTCAAAAAGGATCGGCTTTCGTCTGACCATGTTGAGGGGGCTGAGGGCTTCATCAAATCAAATTTGCCCTTACATTATATATTAAGATGTTCTGCCGAGTATTTATGTAAAATACTGGCAATGAGCGCTTGATAAGGTAGACCTTCATAGGCCGCACGTTGTTTAAGGTGCTCTAGATCGCTGGATGAAATACGCACATTCCTACGCACATCTTTGCGAAAGTGATTCGAAGCAGCCTTACGAGCTATGACTTTTTCTTCCTCCCAATTCTCGATACTCTTCCATTTCCCGCGATCAAAAGAATCTGATAAATTCTGTTCTTCTTCGTCTAAATTAAAAACAGGTTTCTTTCTTTTCTTCATACTTCTTTACCTCTCTTTTAAAAACCTCGCCATGGAAAATATCTGCCTCATCATCAAAAGGCCCATGGCCAGCATAGCCTTTACATTCCATCATTTTTCAACTTCTGTTCCTCTTAAAAATCGCCTCTTTTTTTCAAAACCTCATAAAGGGTTTGGCCAATCTTTGCAGGAGAGTCGGCGACCACAGCTCCAGCGCTTTTCAACGCTTCTATTTTATCTTGTGCGCTGCCTTGAGATCCAGAAATGACAGCTCCCGCATGGCCCATCCGTCGACCGGGAGGGGCTGTTATACCTGCAATAAAGCTAACAACAGGCTTGGGGTTTTTACAGGACTTTAAAAAAGCCGCCGCTTCTTCCTCCGCTGTTCCCCCAATTTCTCCGATAAGAACAATGGAATTTGTTTGAGAATCTTGATGAAAAAGTTCAAGACAATCCACAAAGTTTATTCCATGGATGGGGTCCCCTCCAATGCCAACACAAGTTGATTGACCCAATCCCACAGCTGTTGTCTGGGCAACCGCTTCATAGGTGAGAGTTCCTGAACGCGAAACAATCCCCACCCGACCGGGTTTATGAATATAACCGGGCATAATTCCAATTTTACATTCACCAGGTGTGATAATGCCTGGACAATTGGGGCCAATAAGTCGACTTGATGAAGCAGAAAGAGCACGCTTGACTCGTATCATATCTAAGATGGGTATCCCTTCTGTAATACACACAATCAAAGGTACTTGAGCATCAATCGCTTCTAAAATTGCATCCTCTGCAAAAGGAGCCGGCACATAAAGGACAGAGGCAGTTGCTCCTGTTTTTTGAATCGCTTCTTGGACCGTATCAAAAACAGGAAGACCTAAGTGCTGAGTTCCCCCTTTACCAGGCGTGACTCCTCCCACCATCTTTGTTCCATAAGCAAGGGCTTGCTCCGAATGGAAAGTCCCTTGAGCCCCTGTAAACCCTTGGCAAATGACCTTTGTGGCTGCATTGACAAGAATGGACATTAAGCAGCCTCCCTAACTTCTTCAACGATTCGTTGAGCGGCTTCCGAAAGATCATCTAGGGCAATAATGGAAAGCCCTGATTTCGCAAAAATTTCTTTTCCAAGTGCCACATTCGTCCCTTCAAGGCGCACGACTAAGGGAATAAAGAGGTGGGTTTGTTTTACAGCCTCTACTATGCCTTCGGCGATAATATCACATCGCATAATGCCCCCAAAAATATTGACAAGGATGCCTTTCACATGAGGATCCGAAAGAATGATTTTAAAGGCTTCTGTAACTCTCTCTCGAGGGGCTCCTCCCCCTACATCCAAAAAATTGGCAGGGGCTCCTCCATAAAGTTTAATGATATCCATCGTTGCCATGGCAAGGCCGGCACCATTCACCATGCAGCCAATATTTCCATCGAGTTTTATATAGCTCAACTCGTTTTGAGCTGCGCGACGTTCGATGGGATCTTCTTCATCAAGGTCTCGCAAAGCTTCTATTTCTGGATGACGATAAAGAGCGTTATCATCAAAACTCATCTTAGCATCAAGAGCGAGAATTTTTCCTTCATTCGTAAGAACGAGGGGATTAATTTCAATCAGACTTGCATCCAGCTTGATAAAAGCTTCATAAATGCCGTTGGCAAAACGCGTCAATTCCTTTGCTTGATTACCTTTGAGCCCTAACCCGTGGGCAAGCTTTCGACCATGAAAGGGTTGAAATCCTGCAATAGGATCTAAGGAGGCTTTGATAATTTTTTCAGGGTGAGTTTTAGCGACCTCCTCAATTTCCATACCGCCTTCCGTTGAAACGAGGAAGGTGAGTCGAGAGGTTGCTCTATCAATTAAAAGGCTTAAATAAAACTCGCGAGCAATGGAACATCCTTCCTCCACATAAACTTGTCTAACAAGCCGTCCTTCTGGCCCTGTTTGAGGCGTGATGAGAGTCATTCCTAAAATCTGATCAACACACGTGCTAACCTCTTTAAGTGATTTTGCAAGCTTTACACCCCCCCCCTTTCCCCGCCCACCTGCATGGATTTGAGCTTTAATAACCCACACGGAACTCTTCAAGGTTTCAGCAATTTCTTGGGCTTCCTGCGGAGTAAAAGCCACTCCCCCTTGCGGAACAGGAACGCCAAATGATCGTAATAAAGCTTTCCCTTGATATTCATGAATGTTCATTGAGGAAGCATCCCCCTTTTTTTATCTAACGTCTCAACAGCATTCACCAATTCCCGTACCGTATTTACAGAATGATCAAATAGGGTTTTCTCTTCTGTATTCAATTGAATTTCAATAATCTTTTCAACGCCTTTGGCGCCTAGAACAACAGGAACACCCACATAAAGATTTTTAACTCCGTATTCTCCATTGAGCCAAGCAGCACAAGGAAAAATGCGTTTTTTGTCTTTTAAATAAGATTCCGCCATCGCAATGGCAGATGACGCAGGAGCATAAAACGCCGATCCTGTTTTCAGGAAATTAACAATTTCTCCCCCTCCCTGACGAGTGCGTTGAATAATAGCATCAACACGCTCCTTCGTTGTCCATCCCATTTCAATCAAATCAGGAAGAGGTATTCCTGCGACCGTCGAATACCGAATGAGAGGCACCATGCTATCTCCATGCCCCCCCAAAACCGAGGCATACACATCTTCAACGGAAACATCAAATTCCTGCGCTAGAAAATAACGAAATCGAGCACTATCCAAAACTCCCGCCATACCGATAACCTGTTTGTGGGGACTCCCAGTTGCCTCTCGCATAATTCCTACCATCACATCTAAAGGATTGGTAATGACAATAACGAAAGCTTCTGGGCAATGATGACGAATTTCCTCTCCCACCTGACGAATAATTCTGACATTTGTTTCTAGCAAGTCATCTCGACTCATCCCTGGTTTTCGCGGAATACCAGCGGTAACAATCACCAAATTCGCCCCTATAAGATCTTTATAGTTATTGCTGCCTTTGAAGATTCCATCAAACTTTTCAATGGGAGAGGCTTCGGCGATATCAAGGGCTTTACCTTCGGGTATGCCTTCCATAACGTCAATGAGAACCATGTCTCCGAGCTCTTTAAGGCCCACAAGGTACGCCAACGTTCCCCCAATGTTCCCTGCTCCTACAAGGGCGATTTTTGGCCGTGCCATGGTAGCTTTCCCCTCTTTTTTTGTTTGATCAATTAGTACTCTCTTTTGACTTTTCCCACAAGTCGGCGGAGACGTTCTTATATAAATGTTCTTTTAAAAAGGCTCCCCCCATTCCAAGGCCTCGCCCATCAATTCCATGTTCGAGACTCGGGAGAAGGGAAAGAGTTACGGGGACAGAGAGACTTTTTAAACGTTCTTCTGCCTTTTGGGAGAAGGAAGCGAGGAGCACTTGATCTTCCATTCCATGAATCAGAAGAATTGGAGGATTGGCCACTTTCAATTCTGTAGGATCATCCACAAAAGCTCCTGAATAAGCAACAACACCTGCACATTTGGGGCGATGAAGAGCGATATGAAGGGCCAGAATAGCTCCTTGAGAAAAACCAACAAGAGCTAACTTTTCAGGAGGTAAACCATGGGTTTTTAAAAGTCCATCTAAATAGCTGTTAAAAGAAGGAGTTAATGTTTGAAGCTCTTTAAGGATCCGAGCAGGATTCCAATCTTTCAAACTAAACCATTGGTTTCCCGAAGGATTCATCTCACAAACAACGGGTCCGTGAGGAGCCACAAAGAGAGTATGGGGGAGAATTGAAGACCATGTCTTCCCCAGAGACAGCAAGTCTTCTCCATCAGCTCCATAGCCATGGATAAGAACAACGAGAGAGTCTGGCTTGCCTCCTGAGGCGGGAGGCAAACTGGGTCCTGAAAAAGTTGTCGTCATTTTATTATCTCCTTTTGACAATCCATCATTCCCCACAATACAAATTCCAAGCGCAAGTGCAAGAGCAGGTCCTAAAGGAAATTGAAGATTTTTTTTGGTTATACGCCACAAAAGAGCAATTCCAATACCAATCCCTCCCGTCATCATGAGGAATAAAGGGATTTGAAAAGGCGAAATCCAAAGGCCCACAACGGTCATCATCTTCACATCTCCTAGCCCTAGTCCTTCTTTTCCTCTGAGCAAAGGATAAATTTTATAAAGACCATAAGATAGTATTCCCAATATGAGAACGCTCTTGAAGTGAGTTGCCCCAAATCGAAGGAAGCCAAGAATAGCCAGCCCTCCCAAAAAAATATCGGGGATAATCCCTTCCTTAAAGTCCTTTAGGCTAAGACCTATTAAAATGAGAAAAAGTAAAGAATTTGATAAGAAAAGAAAAAGAGACATAGGCTTGTCGTTCCTAAAGTTTAAACTTTATTTTTGGGTCTCCTGAAGATGTCCCTCATGAAGGGTAAAGGTTCGATCCATACGTTTAGCAAGGTCCATATTATGGGTTGCAATGAGGGCTGCGAGGTTTTCTTCGCGAACAAGCTGGATAAGCTTTTCAAATACAGATGCGGCCGTGTGCTCATCTAAATTTCCTGTAGGCTCGTCCGCAAGAAGGACTTTAGGACGATTGGCTAAGGCTCTGACGATGGCAACCCGCTGTTGCTCTCCTCCTGAAAGACGAGCTGGACGATGGGAGGCGCGCTCTAAAAGTCCAACTGTTTTGAGCAAGTCTTGAGCTCTCTTTTGAGCATCAGAATAAGATTTTCCGGAAATCATTTGAGGCAAAATGATATTTTCTTCTGCATCAAATTCAGGCAAAAGGTGGTGAAATTGATAGACAAATCCGATGACATCCCGACGTATTTGAGTGCGGCCCGTATCATTGAGATGAGCGCATTTTTTCTTATCAATGATGACTTCTCCCCCATCTGCTTTTTCTAGAAGTCCTGCTGTTTGAAGAAGAGTTGATTTCCCCGACCCAGAAGGTCCCACCAGGGCGACAATTTCTCCTGGATAAAGATTAAGATCCACACTTCGCAAGACATGAAGAGATTCTGAGCCTTGATGGAAAGTGCGTCTTAAAGCTTTAAGAGTGAGAACGGGGTTATTCATAACGTAAAGCCTCCACAGGATCCAGACGAGAGGCCCGCCAAGACGGATATAAAGAAGCCAAAAAAGTTAAAAGAAGAGCAAGGGTCACAACCAAAGTGACCTCATTCAGATCAACTCGTGCAGGAAGTTTGGAAAGAAAATAAATTTCCGCGCTAAAAAGTTCTGCGCCTGACAGAGATTCAATGACTTTACGAATAGAATCAATGTTCCACGAAAACAAAAGGCCAAACGCCGTTCCTACAAAAGCGCCAAGAGCCCCAATGGAGGATCCTGCAATAAAAAAGACACGCATTATCATGCCTTGTGTTGCCCCCATCGTGCGCAAAATCGCGATATCGCGCCCTTTGTCTTTGACCAACATAATCAGGGTTGAAATGACATTAAAAGAAGCCACGAGAATGATGAGAGTAAGGATGATAAACATCACATTTCGTTCAACCTTAATGGTGCTAAAAAATTCTTTGTTGGCTTGCTGCCAGTCAAAAATACGCACATTTTTCCCCTGCACCAAGGAAAGAATTTCGCCTTTATACGGCTCTATTTTTTCTGGGTTTTCCGTAAAAATCTCAAGCCCTGTTACCCCATCCCCCAGCTGGAAAAACTTTTGAGCGGATTCGAGAGGAATAAAAACAAGTCCTGAGTCATATTGAACCATACCTGCATCAAAAACGGCTGCGATCTCAAAGGTACGTGTGCGAGGCATTGTCCCAAAAGCTGTTGCATTCCCTTCCGGAGCAACAAGTGTAATTTTATCTCCCAAAATGAGGCCCAGCTTTTCTGCAAGGCGTTTGCCTATAATAGCGGCATTGGGTCTTTCAAAAAGCTTTAAGTGACCCATAACGAGATTATCTGAAATGGTTTTACGAGCTTCAAGGTCGGAGGAACGCATTCCGTGTACTAAAACGCCGGTTGCATTTCCATGGGCCGTTGCCATGGCTTGGTTTTCCACGATAGGGTTGGCTCCCGTAATGCCAGGAAGTTTTTTCACGTCTTCCGTTAAGGCTTCAAAGTTTGGGAGTGAGCCCGTATTACTATATATAGCCAGATGACCATTCATTCCAATGATACGGTTCAGAAGTTCATGACGAAAACCGTTCATAACGGACATGACGATAATAAGAGCGGCCACCCCTAAGGCAATCCCCAGGAAAGAAAACCAAGCCGTAACAGAAATAAAGCCTTCCTGTCGCCGTGCTCTTAAATACCGAAAAGCCACAAATCTTTCAAAAGCTGAAAACACCGTTTATCCTTTGCTCCCTCATTTGTAACGACTCACCTCCACCCTCTCCAATCCCGCTGTTGTCATTCTCGCGAAGGCGCCTTCGCGAGAATGACAAGAGGGGTGAGTAGCTTACCCTCATTTTATGCAGTATGACAGAAAAGAGAAGGGAAAATAAAGACTTTTGTTTAAATGGCTTAACACCCATCAGTTTTGCTAGAGAGAGGAAAATATGATGAGGGAATCCTGAATCAACTCCTAAGAAGTGAGGAAAGATGTCAGGATTTAAAGGGGTTGTGGGAGCCATTGCGAGAGTATTTAAAGAAACGGCTCCCCAAACAAAGGGCAACACAAAGACGTAAGCTGAGTGAATTAGGGGGAGGAATGTTGGTGTGTCAAACGCCAAACTTAATGGAACTCTCAAATGTTTTAGATAGGCCAACGGAAAGTGCTGAAGCACGTTACAATTATGTGGAACGATTTCTGAAAAATCTGTTTTTCATCAAACTAAAGATCTAGAATTTTATGAATCTTTTCAAACTCTTCTTTCTTCACTCAAAAAATTATGGGGTAGCGAGCTAGAAAAATTTAAATTATTGCCTATATGCTATAATTACTACTGGTTTTTATTTTTTTTATGAGGTTGTTATGAATATTTTTGGTTTAAAAAGAACGTCATTGGTTTTGCTTTAAGTTTTTTTATGCGGCAGTACTTCCCTATGGGCCATGGAGGAAGGTTCCTCTGACAATTCGGCTCCTCGAAGGAACGCCTCAAATCAACAAGAGGCAGATGCTTTCATCAAAGCGCAAATGAAGGATGATGTAAGGGATAAGATTGTATCTTTACCCTCTAAGTCTAAGGAGTATATTGAGGAATTGAAGCACGAGTGTGAGGAATTGGAGCGCAACAAATCCCTCCCTCAGGTAGCGCAACGCTATACTCTCAACACCGCCTTGTTCTTGTCTTTCTATCTCTACCGTTATTTTATTCTAAAAGGACTGGTCCCTCTAGAGCATGGAACAAAACTCCTTAAAACTCAGCCTATTCAAGAGATGAGAAAATATCTTTGGACTTTTGAAACGAGCAAGGCGGGCCTCTCTCGAAAAAGGGCAGCTTTGGAATCGGACTTTTATGCCGACATCACCAATCTTAAAAAAGCCGTTAGGGATGGGACTTTCATAACGGAAAAGATTGAACGCGAATTTAATTTTAGAGCTCAAGAAACCTCAATGGACCGTTCAATTGATGAGCAGCTGGATTATCTCTGGGAGCAAAAGAGGTATGAGAGGGTCCAAACATTTTTATTAGCGCTTTTTGACTCTAGTGAGGATGAAAAAGTAGCCGTAGGTAACCAGCTCATGTTAGCCCTTGCCTACAGTGAACAACACAATTTGGATAATGAACAACAAAAGTTGGATAACGCTTATCAGCATTTTATGCAAGCATTGTATCCGCAGGGCCTTGAGAATCCTCCAGTGTATATTAGAAGGCGTTTTCTGGAAAGTGCTGGCGACGCTTATGCTCTCTCTATGCATAAGATGCTAATGAAATTTCCTCTACGCCCCACCCATTTTACGGACAGGATTCGTAAGCAGCAAATAAATTACATTACCGCGGCTAGGAAATTCATCCGGGAAGCGTCGGAGAGTGGGATTGTAATAGAAAAAGCGAATGCTACGCAAGCTTTTCATAACTTTGGTGACAAATATAACTTGTTGTGGGATATGGTTTCCTCTCTGCCAGAGACAGAAAAACAAGTGCTAGAGTCACTGGAAAGTGTGATTCCTCACGTTATAGCAAAGTACTCACAACTTATAAGTTTGGGGGAAGAAAGAACCTATGAACAGGTTCGAGATTGTTGTGTTGAGCTGAAAAGTTTTTATAAAACTTTTGAACTCCTGATGGATCAAGCTCTCTCTCAGATTAACCCAGAAAGAGAAGCAACAAGTTCTGTATCAGTTGCACAAGAATCTTTCACAGCTTTTTCTAGCGGAGAGACATCGCATAACTTAAAAAGAGAATATAGAAAAAAAGAGTCTGAAGTAGAAATAAAAAAGGAAAGTGAAAAACCGAGAAATCT
>JBEPVR010000002.1:0-62286 GCA_041690915.1 Alphaproteobacteria bacterium | reverse complement strand
CAAGTCTAATTCTCTCTGCTTCTTCTGCTGCAAGGCGTGCAACGTCTGCAAGTCTTAGTCTCTCTGCTTCTTCTGCTGCAAGGCGAGCAACGTCTGCAAGTCTAATTCTCTCTGCTTCTTCTGCTGCAAGGCGTGCAACGTCTGCAAGTCTGAGTCTCTCTGCTTCTACGCGACGACCTTCCGCTACTTTTCGTTCGAGTGCGGGGTTTACTTTATGACGAAGTCCCGCTGCAACTCGAGCTTTTTGAATTGCGACATGATTTTCTTTCCGACGACCTATCGCTGCAACTCGAGCTTTTTGAATTGCGACACGGTTTGCTTTCCGGCGACCTATCGCTGCAACTCGACTGTTTGCTTTCCTTGGGATCCCCCTTCTCGCGGGGCGGGAACGTATAACGGCTTCTTTCCGTTTAATTAAATCAGCGCGTGCAATTTTCTTTCTCTCAAAAATTCTTGCTGCTGCAGCCTCGTGTCCAAGAAATAATAGGTTTCCTAATACTAAAGAAAACATGAGAGAAGGAACTAAAACAACTTTTTTTAAAACAATAAACATATAAACATCCTTTGCTTACAATAAATTTTAATATCATACTTTTTAATAAATAGAAACTATTCGAACAAAATACAACCTCTTTTCGTATTTAATTATTTTTTACTTTCTCCAAAAAACACACATATTTCTTATCGATGGGTTTGCATCAAAATATCACGCGTTGAAAAACGAGAGTTACGCCCGACAACCCTAACAACTTGAGCCCCTACAACAGCTGCTTGCTTTTCTTTTTCAATCAAATAAGGATCTCCATCCGTCACAGCAATAATTTGCGGTTGAATCATTTCTACAAGGTTCAAATAGTCATCATACCCTTGCATGGGGGGCAGTAACACAACTTCATCCACCACATCCATATGGGATAAAAGATGAGCTCGTTGCTCTTGTGAATGAAGGGGTATTCTTTGTTTATGTTCTTTAATGAAGGCATCAGACTCAAGGGCAACAATAAGGTAGTTTCCTGCTGCTCTTGCCCTCTCTAAAAACTCAAGATGTCCATAATGGATAAAGTCAAACCCTCCCCCAACAAGAACAATTTTCCTGTCAAAGGGGCGAGCGGTCATGTCGTTCGGATAGGTTCCCATAACGGCTCTATGACCTGCATTCGCAAAAGGGCAAGAATGCTGTTTAAAGGATTCGCATCCCACCAGGGCAAAAAAGAGAATTGGAAATAAGAATTTTAATTTATATATCGTATTCATAGGCTTTTCTGAGTTTCTATTCGAGATTCTTTCATCAACTGACGAATCACATAATGTAAGATTCCCCCATGTCTGTAGTACTCTACTTCATTCTCTGTATCAATACGACAGATAAGAGGAATTATTTCTTCTTGACCCGCAGAACGACGAATACGAGCCAGCATCTTCATCTTGGGGCGCAATTCTTGATTTTCGAGCCCCTCAATATCAATGAGTTCGGACCCCTCTAAGTTTAGAGTTAAGCGTGTAACTCCTTCTATAAATATCAAAGGAAGTATTCCCATGCCGATAAGATTGCTTCGATGGATGCGCTCAAAACTTTCTGCGAGGACAGCCTTTACACCCAAAAGGCGAGGGCCTTTAGCCGCCCAATCACGAGAAGATCCTGTCCCATATTCTTTCCCCGCAATAATCACCAAAGGAACTCCTTCTTCTTGATAACGCATAGCTGCGTCATAAATCGAAAGGACTTCCCCCCCTGGCATATAGCGCGTAATACCGCCTCTAATTCCGGGGGTCATTTCATTTTGAAGTCGAGTGTTGGCAAAAGTTCCCCGCATCATAACTTCATGATTCCCTCGTCGAGCCCCATAAGAGTTAAAATCAGTGATCTCAATATCATGCTCTAAAAGATAAAGTCCTGCAGGACTTTCTTTTTGAATGCTCCCTGCCGGAGAAATATGGTCCGTTGTAATGCTATCACCAACAATCACCAGAGGACGCATTCCTTTAATATTCTTCAAAGCAGGCGGTGTTTGAGGCATGTTGTCAAAGTAAGGCGGATGTTTGACATAGGTACTGGATTTTGGCCAGGCGTAGGTGAGGCCTCCTTCACTTTTCATGTCTTTCCATTCTTCGTTGCCTTCAAAGACATTTGCATATCGCTTTTTAAACATATCAGGTTTCAGGCACGTTTGAATAACGTCTCGAATCTCTTTATTTGAAGGCCAAATATCGCGTAAATACACATCTCGTCCTTCGTGGTCTTGTCCCAAAGGATCGTTAAAAAGATCAATGAGCATTGAACCCGCTAACGCATAAGCCACAACTAAGGGGGGAGAAGCTAAATAATTCATTCTAACCTGAGGATGAATGCGCCCCTCAAAATTACGATTACCCGAGAGAACAGCCGCCATCGACAAATCATGAATATCAATTGTCTTGGAAATGGCCTCAGCAAGAGGCCCAGAATTACCAATACACGTTGTGCAACCATACCCAACTAAATCAAACCCCAAAGCATCTAAGTCCTTCTGAAGTCCAGATTTTTCATAATAATCGCTTACGACTTGACTTCCTGGTGCAAGGGATGTTTTGACCCAAGGTTGAGATTTTAACCCTCTTTCCAGCGCTTTACGAGCCAACAACCCTGCTCCCACCATCACCGCAGGGTTGGAAGTGTTTGTACAACTGGTAATCGCAGCGATGACAACGTCCCCGTGCCCCAAAGAATAGGCTTCACCTTCAACAGGAACCCGTGTGATCCTCCCGCTGCCCTTCTCTTCTTGATCAAGGGTGAGTTGGACAGAAGTTACAGAATTTTTCAAGAGAACCTTATCTTGTGGGCGTTTTGGGCCGGCTAGACTAGGTTCTACATCTTCTAGATTTAAGATCACGATCTCTGTGAAAACAGGCTCCTGACCATGCCACAACCCTTGAGCTTTTGCATAAGCTTCCACCAGCTTAATGCGATGAGGCTCTCGGCCTGTAAATTCGAGATAGGAAAGGGTTTCATTATCAATGGGGAAAACGCCACAGGTGGCTCCATATTCAGGGGCCATATTTCCAATGGTAGCCCGATCTGCAATCGTAAGATAAGAAAGTCCTGGACCATAAAACTCCACAAATTTCCCAACCACTCCCCTGGATCGCAACATTTGCGTTACAGTCAAGACAAGATCGGTTGCCGTTGTTCCTTCCTTCAGCTCTCCCTCCAAGCGGAATCCAATAACATCGGGAATAACCATGGAAAAAGGTTGACCTAGCATCGCAGCTTCAGCCTCAATTCCTCCCACACCCCATCCGAGGATACCAAGTCCATTTATCATGGTTGTATGGCTGTCCGTGCCGACAAGCGTGTCAGGATAAGCTTCAAGTCTTCCCTCACGTTTACTTGACCAAACGACCTGGCCAAGATATTCGAGATTGACTTGATGACAGATCCCTGTTCCAGGAGGCACCACTTGAAAATTATTGAGAGCCTTTTGTCCCCACTTTAAAAAAGCATACCGTTCATAATTTCGTTCAACTTCACGCTGAACATTAAACTTATAGGCATCAAGCGTGCCGAATCGATCAACGATGACTGAATGATCAATAACAAGATCTACGGGAGCTAAGGGGTTGATAATGCTTGGATTACCCCCCATATTTGAAATGGCAGCTCGCATAGCAGCCAAATCAACAACCGCAGGAACACCTGTAAAATCTTGCATCAAAACGCGTGTGGGCGTAAAAGCCACTTCGTGCTCTGACGTTCGTTCTTTTACCCATCCCGCCAACGCTTCAATATCTTTGGCTTTAACGGTTACTTCATCTTGGAAGCGGAGCATGTTTTCCAGAAGGATTTTCAAGGAATAGGGAAGACGTGAGATATCCCCTAAATGATTTGAGGCCTCCTCAAGGGAATAATAGGTATACTCGTTTCCATCAACATTAAGGGTTTTACGCGTTTGAAGATGATAGGACACGGTCCTACTCCTTTATTTCTTGTATGTTAAAAGGTTTGCCGCGGAGCGAAGCAAGCCAGAAAGCCTGGTGTCCTAAATTATTTTAAGAATAGTAAATATCTTATCAGATTTTTCAATCATCCGCATATGGATTTTTACCTGATCGTACGAAAAGGCGAATAGGAACACCTTCAAGGCCAAAGGCCTCTCTCATTCCATTCACAACATATTTTACATAAGAGTCAGGCAACTCCGTTGATTTACTGCAAAAGAGAATAAACGTGGGGGGGCGGGTTTTAATCTGGGTTAAATATTTGATTTTAATACGGCGTCCGGCCACAAGAGGAGGTGGATGATGGGCGACAAGTCCCGCAAGCCAACGATTGAGCTTAGAAGTTGGAACTCGTTGGTTCCAAATGTGATAAATCGCAAGAACCGCATCCAAAAGTTTTTCCTTATTTTTACCCGTCAACGCAGAAAGAGGAATCAAAGGCACCCCTCTCACTTGGGGAAGGGCGGTCGTCAGTCTTTCTTTTAAATGAGTGAGAAGCTCTTGCTTATTTGGAATCAGATCCCATTTATTCAAGGCAAGGACAAGACAACGTCCTTCTTCAATCACTTGGGAAGCAATATGAAGATCCTGCTTTTCGAAGGGTTGAGTTGAGTCTATCACTAAAACAACAACGTGAGCGTATTGTATGGCTGAAAGACTTTCTGAGGTCGCAAGCCACTCCAGTTTTTCTGTAACTTTTGCTCGCTTCCGAAGCCCTGCCGTATCCACGAGCCGTAGGGGATGCTCTTTATACTCCCATTCAATCGCAATGGCATCTCGGGTAACACCGGCTTCAGGCCCCGTTAAAACGCGCTCATGCCCTATTAATTGATTTAACAGTGTGGACTTGCCTACATTAGGTCGTCCTACAATCGCAAGTTGAAGGGGAGCAGTCTCTCCCTCCTCTTCTTCCTCTTCAGTGAGCGGGCCTTTATAAAAAGGAAGGAGAGCTTCATACAAAGAATCAAGGCCTAATCCATGTTCAGAAGAGAGGGGAAAGGGTTCTCCAAATCCAAAACGCCAGGCCTCCGCAATTCCTTGAGCTCCCTTCTTTCCCTCACATTTATTCGCGAAAAGAAGAATGGGTTTTTCTGCTTTTCTTAAAAGAGTTGCAAACGCTTCATCTAAAGGCGTAACTCCTTCCCTTCCATCAATCATAAATAAAACGACATCTGCTTCTTGAAGGGCCTTCATGACTTGTGCTTTCATCCCTTCCATCAAGGGATCTTCACTTTTTTCTTCAAGCCCAGCTGTATCAATAAGTTTAAGAGGGAGATCCCCCAACTGACCAAAAGCTTCCTTTCGATCTCGCGTAACCCCGGGAATATCATGAACGATGGCCATCCGTTTACCGCAAAGTCGATTAAAAAGTGTCGACTTACCCACATTAGGCCGACCCACAATTGCTATTTTTAGGCCATACTTTCTGCAAAAAGCTTCAGAGAGAATCATATTATTACTCGTGTTATATTATGTAGGGAAGATAAGCGCTTGAGAGGGAAGATGCAAGAGAGGTAAGGTTTAGATGCTCATTTGGCATTATGAACAGCGCCTTAAAAGAAAATCCTAATTTTAAGGGTCGGCCGTGATCATAATGATTGTTATAATACCTTTTTCTGGTCCATAGTGCCAAAAGATTCTGTAGGCATGAGGTGTATTTTTTTCAGCATAAGCTTCAAATATCCCTATCTTAAATTCTTTTACTAAAGACCCATATTTATGTATATGCAGGCTGGGATGCTTAGGATTCTCTTCAAGATACCCAAGAGCTTTCTACAGCTTTAAGACGTTTTTCAAGACTGGGGCTATCCTCCAGCTCCTTCAACTTTATGATAGTTTAAATCTTCCTTTTGCATCTCACCTAAACGTCATCAAGTCTCCACGATCAGTCAAGATATAGAGAGTTTCTTGTGCGACGAAAGGTGCTAATGAAATAGAAGAGTCCAGCTGACGTTCAGAAAGAGTTTTCCCATCAGAAGGGTCTAAAGCCACAAGGGCTCCTGTTGTACTTACTAAAAAGAGCTTATTTCCTGCGACGAGTGGCCCTTCCCAAATAACTTTGTTAGGAGAGTCAGAATCCGAATCCAGTTTGCGCACCCACACAACTTGGCCATAATCACAGGTTAGGCACAACAGCTCATTGTAGGAGTTGATCATAAAGATAAAACCTCCTATAACGGCAGGTGTTCGCGTCCCACCAATATTTCGCTCCCATAGCCTTTCTCCTCGACGCAAGTCATAGACTGCCATTTTTTGGTTATGTCCAATAACAATCACTTTATTTTCATCAATGATAGGCAGAGCTCGAATGTGAGAAAGAGCAGAAAGCGAATCGGGACGACGAGTGGAACTTAAAGTTTCCGTCCAGAGTTGATGACCGTTTTCACTTTTAAGAGCAAAAATTTCTCCTGAAGAATAAGTCACAATAACAACGCCTTTAGACACTGCGGGACTTGCTGTCCCTAAAAGTCCTGCCGTCTCTGTTATGCCTGCGTGATCCCAAAGGCGCTCCCCTTTTTCTGCATCCAAAACTTGGAGATGATTACTGATTGCTAAGATATAAAGACGTCCGTCAGAAAAAGTAGGGGCTGCTCGGACAGGACTTTGCGTTGAGTGGCGCCAGAGAATTTTACCGGTTTTTGCGTCTAAAGCGAGCACTTCTGCATGGGGTGAGGTCACAAAAATTTTTCCTGCTCCATAAGCAAGGCCGCCACCAATAATGGATTCATTTCGGCCTCCCGGGGAAATATTTGTTTCCCAAAAACTCTCCCCCGATGTGGCATGAAAAGCGGTTACCGTTCCCGATGTATCCAGGGCGTAAACTTCTCCCCCATTTACGATGGGCGGAGATAAAAGACGCCCTGACCCATTTCCAGATCCAATGGAAACGACCCAGTGGGGCTCCAGATTATCTTTAAGAGAAAAATGGGGCATGACATGGGCCGGCCCTCCTCCATATTGAGGCCAATCCCGTCCTATCTCAGAAAGCGGGAGGGCTACAGTCATGTTTTTCGTCTCTTCATCAACTTGAACAGAGTTTTCATAATTCACAACAGGAACGCGCGTTCCCGTAATAGGTATTTTTTTGGCATCACACGCAACAAGCGCTAATGCCACAAGAGGCCACCCCCAGTGCTTTTTCATGGCTTAGCCTCTTCCTCCAGCAGATAAGGAGGAACATCAAGTTGAGAAAGCATAAGGCTTGCTCTCAACTGTTCCTGGGAGGTAGAGTACGGTTCTTTTAAAATCTTGATATAGAGCTGAGCAGCTTTTACCTCATCCCCCTTTTTTAAATCGTTAAATGCTAAAAGCTCAAGAGAAAGAGGCGCCCAAGCATTATTAGGCGATGTTAAGGACTCGAGAGAAGCTAAAGCTTCTGGATTATTGGGAGTATGAGCCACGATTAAGATTTTTGGTAAATTCCCCAGAGCAGGATCTGAGGCATTTTCCTGAGAAATTTTCTTGTAAAGAGCTTCAGAATGGGGAGCCAAAGCGGCTTCATAAAGTTGAGCGATCTTGCCATATCCTCCGCCCTCCTGTGCCAAAGTTTGAAAAGCTTTTAAAGCGGATTCATTTTTACCTTGTTTCACGAGAGCCACCGCCTCTGAAAACGAAACATGGGCCTGAAGCTGATTTTTATTTTTTAAATACTTCCAAAGTGTAAAACTAGCCGTCCCAATCACTATGGCTAATGCCAGGCCAATGATATAATTCCCATACTTACGCCATAGAATAATGATTCGTTCCTCACGAATATCTTCTTCTAATTCTTTAAAAAAGTCTGACATATCTCAACTCCGCTTTCTACTTCTTACCTTAAATTAAGACCTCTCATTGGTAAAGAGCCATCTTAAGACTTTTGAATAAGAAGAAGTTACGCAGAAACGCTGGGGGGAAAATTCTCTCTTTATTTAAATTCAAATAAAGAGAGAAAATAAAGAATAAGCCGCTACCGTCAACATACTGTTGCTCATTATCAAAGCCGTGTTTCCATTGTGAACGAGGATTGGATTTATCCGTAGGGGAGTTCACTCATGAAGATGTATACTGCTTAGCTATAAGATTAAGCTGGCTGCCAGAAGCCGATATGGGCTCCGGTTGGGTCTTTAATAATACCGAAGCGTCCATCGGGCACACTTGTAACAGGGACCTTGACTTCTGCTCCTAAGGTCTTAGCCTTTTCAAGGACTTTTTCCACATCTTCAACACAGATATAACTCATCCAATTAGGAAGGACTTGGTCGCTGTGCTCTTTAGAAATTTGCCTCATACCACCAATGTACTTGTCTCCCGCCATAAATGTGGTATAGGTCATTTCTCCCATGGGATAATCTTGTGTTGTCCAACCCAATAGTGCTGAATAAAAAGTTTGTGCTTTTTTCGTATCTGGTGTCTTTAACTCGTTCCAGCAAAACTCGCCAGCTGTTAATTTATCCTTAGTATTTTTCATGTTATATTCTCCTTTTTAATTGCTTCTAATTATATTGTAAATTAAATTTTTTATAAATATTAATAACTAAAAAATTATTACTTACTCTATCGTAGATTAAATATGTTAAAAAATTACTAACTCAAAAAACGGTTTGAATCTCAATAGATGGAAAATTTGATCTCAAGATCTTTTTGAGTTTATACTCTTCTTAAGGAGACCTCGCTCATGATTGAAACTCTTCCGCCCGCTGAACAGCTTACTTTGCGAATGATTGCTATGCCAAAAGATACAAACCCGAGTGGTGATATTTTTGGAGGCTGGTTGGTTTCTCTTATGGATATGGCGGGGGGCACGGTGGGGATCCACACCTCTCAAGGGAGAGTTGTTCTTGCCGCCATTGACAAGATGTCTTTCCTCCGCCCAGTTTTTGTAGGAGACGAAGTGAGCTGTTACGCTCATATTGTAAAAGTGGGAACAACTTCAATGCAAGTGAACGTCGAAACTTGGATTCGGCGCCCTCAAAATGGTGATGTTCACAAAGTTACGGAAGGCCTTTTTACTTTTGTGGCGATTGATGAACATCGTAAGCCACGGCCTATACCACGAAACAACGATTGAGCTTCTTTTATTGAGTGACTTCTAAAGACCACCATTCCTTTACAGAAAACCACCATCGCTCCCACCAGGGAGCTTCAGCGACAGGGAAAGAAACTTTTTGATCTAAGTACTTTATATCAAATGCTCGCTGAATAGAGCCCGGAGCAGATGAAGTTTCATTTCTCCCCAGAAAAGAAGAAGACGGTTTTTCTCCCTCTACAGAAACAGAAGTTATGGCTTGATTTGGATTTTCAACAATTTTCTCTTCCCGCAGGCCTTTTGATGCTTCTTTTTCCGGATCATCGAGCCGTGTCACAAGAGACTCCGTCGTCTCTTCCTCGTCGGTGACAAGATTTGTAAGATTGGCTTTTGCCTCACTTATAAAAGCAATTAAACAGACGATCTTCCACATTTTTAAGCCTATAGAGATTTTAGTAAAATTTTGTTTTTATTATACTCCGTAATACATCTTAAATTCAATAGGCTGAGGAGTCTGATCAAGAGCATTTATTTCCTCTTGTTTTAGCTCAATAAATCCATTTATAAGATCATCACTAAAAACATTACCAGCTTTCAAAAACTCTCGATCACGATCAAGCGCGTCCAACGCTTGCTTTAAAGAATCAGCTACTCGTGGAATTCCATGAGACACTTTAGGGTCATATAGATTACCTTCATGAGCTTCTCCGGGATGAATTTTATTTCGAATCCCATCAAGACCGGCCATCAACATGGCCGCAAAAGCAAGATAAGAATTAGCTGCCGCATCGGGGAAACGCGCTTCAATACGCTTAGCGTTCATCGCGGGCGTATGAGGGATACGAATGGCTGCCGATCGATTGCGAGCAGAATAAGTCAACATTACGGGAGCTTCGTACCCAGGAACAAGCCGTTTGTAGCTATTGGTTGTTGGATTCGTAAAGGCATTAAGGGCCTGACCGTGTTTAATCATCCCTCCAATATAATAAAGGGCCTCCTCAGAAAGGTTCGCGTAAATAGTCCCAGGGAATAAAGGTTTTTCCTTGTACCACAAAGATTGATGTACATGCATGCCGGAACCATTGTCATTATGAATGGGCTTGGGCATAAAAGTGGCTGTTTTCCCATACATACGCGCCACATTTTTAATAACATACTTATAAATTTGTAAATGATCTGCGGTTTTCGTAAGAGTATTATATTTAAATCCGAGTTCATGCTGACTGGGAGCTACTTCATGATGGTGTTTTTCGACCTCAACTCCCATTTCTTTCAATGTTGAAAGCATCTCCGAACGCATATCAAAAATCTGATCAACGGGATTAACAGGGACGTATCCTCCCTTAATACCCGACCGATGAGCAAGATTCCCTTGGGGATTGACTTTACCAGAATTATACTCTCCTTCATCCGAATCCACGTAATAAAAATTATGCTGCATGGCCACATCATATCGCACATCATCAAAAACAAAGAATTCAGCTTCAGGACCAAAATAAGCTGTATCCGCAAAACCTAAGTCTTTTAGATACACTTCCGCCCGTTGGGCCACCCCGCGAGGATCCCTGGTATAAGATTTTCCCGATAGAGGTTCAAGAACATCACAATTTAAAATAAGAGTTGACTGGGCAGCAAAAGGATCAAGCACAGCAGTGGAAAGATCAGGCTTCATCTGCATGTCCGAATCTTCTATAGATTTCCATCCTGCAATAGATGACCCGTCGAACATAATACCTTCATTCAAAGCTTCTTTATCAACCGCATCCACATGAAGCGTCATGTGATTCCAAGCTCCTCGGAGATCCGTGAACCGAAAATCAACAAAAGATACCTCGTGCTCTTTAATCAGAGCCTCAATAGACTGAATAGAAGATGATTTCATGAAAATACTCGCGATGTTAAGGTTAATGGCATTGACACCGCTCTCAATATGTAAAGAAGCCAAGCCTGAAGTGCAATGGAAAATTTTTTCTGTGTATGCGCTTGCAAGATTAAGAGGATAAAGTGCAACTATAAAAACAGATGCAATTTTTTATTATTAGAGTTATGGTCTCTAAAGTTAACAAGAAATGAGTTTTGAGTATGCAGCCCAACCCTCAGGAAAATTATTTTCCTTATTCTTCGCCCATTAGCTTACTGGAAGAGCTCTTTTTTCAATTTGAATGGAATTACGACCGAACCAGTGAAAGCGAAATAGCTGCTGAGATTGAAGGCAGATGGTGTACTTATCGTCTTTTTGCCATGTGGCGTCAAGATTTAGAATGTTTAATCCTCAGCTCTTTGATCGATATTAAAGTTCCCCAAGACAAACATTCCCAAATCGGAATTCTTCTTTCTGCTTTCAACCCAAAAATTTGGTTGGGACATTTTGAAATTTCGCCTGATGATGAAACCCCCGTCTATCGCTATTGCTTAACGTTGCGAGGAAATCCTGGAGCCACTCTCGAGCAAATGGAAGAAATTTTAAGTACTGCCGTTACAGAATGTGACCGTCTTTATCCCGCCCTTCAATTTGTCTTATGGGGAGGGAAAACTCCGGAAGAAGCTCTTCTGGCTGCTATGTTGGATACTCACGGAGAAGCTTAATGGGGGTTTCCCTTGCCCTTGTTGGCTGCGGTGCCATGGGGTCTGCTCTTCTTCAGGGTTGGTTGACTCTTCCTGATTTAGAATCGCGCTTTAAGGATTTTTGGGTGATTGCGCCTAATCGTGAAAAAGTAGACCCCTTTCTGAAAGATCACCGTGTTCACTGGATTTCATCACCAGACCAACTTCCCCACAAACCAGACATTATTGTTTTCGCTGTAAAACCTTTTATTCTGAAAGATATTCTGTCGCTCTATAAGTCTTTTAACTCGCTTTTTATTACGGTAGCCACAGGAAAATCTCTGGGGTTTTATGAGTCTCATCTCCCCCTTACCCTTTCTCTTGTACGTGCCATGCCCAACACCCCCGTCAGCATTCATCAAGGTGTCATAGGTCTGCTGGCCAACACTCATGTGACAGCCAATCACAAAATGATGGCAGAGACCTGCTTTCAGGGCCTTGGATTTTGCACATGGGTTAAGTCAGATGATGAGCTTGACAAAATGACTGCCATTTCTGGCTCAGGACCGGCTTATGTTTTCTTGATGATTGAATCTTTAGCTCATGCCGCAGTGTCTTTAGGGTTTGACAAAGAAACGGCCCTTCATCTTTCCCTGCATACCTTTTTAGGGGCTTCAAAGTATGCTTGCGATTCAATTGAATCTCCTCAGGCGCTGCGTCGACACGTCACAAGCCCCAAAGGAACAACAGCAGAAGCTCTTAAGGTTTTAGAAACGGGCAAGCTGTATAATCTTATCGAAGCTGCCGTAAAAGCGGGTTATAACCGAGCAAGAGAGTTAGGCGATGAAAGAAAAAGCCTTTAAGGCCTGCCTTGAGAGTATTGAAAGGAAGGGATGGAAATCTTTTTCTTTTGCAAAAGCTGCACAGGAATCAGGTATTCCTCTCGCTGTTTTTCATAAGCACTTCTCAACTTCTTCGGATGTGATGGTTCATTTGTTTCGTAAAATTGATGAGAAGGTTCTTAAGACTTCAGAATTCTCCTCTGAAAGTTTATTACCCAAGGATATTTTATTCGAAATTTTAATGGCCCGCTTTGATGCAGCTCTTATCTACAAACCTGTTATCAAAAGCTTTTGGAAAGATTGGATTCTCTCCCCGCAAGATGCCCCTGCCCTAGGTTGCCAAGGATTTTCTTCCATGACATGGATGGTAGAAGCCGCTGGCTTGGACACCCGAGGACTTACGGGTATGTTACGTGTGCAAGGCCTCTTGGCTCTTTATCTATTAACCCTTCGAACATGGCTTAATGATGACAGCCCCGATCTCGGAAAAACAATGGTTTTTCTGGATAAGGGTTTATCTAACTTGGAAAGAGCCGCCTCTTTTTTGCAGGGCTTCCAGTGGTAAAAATTTAATATAACTCCCCAAATATTGTATCTCCCTCCTGTTTTTAAGTTGCCTCTCACACCTTCAAGAGAAAAATAGCAATTTTAACATTTTTTGTTATATTGATTATGAACAAAGTTTAAAAGGAATGTCATGATAAAAAAACCTCTTATTGGTGTTACATTTGATGTGCGAGGACCGGGCGGCTATTCTCAATATCCCTGGTATGCTCTTAGGGAAAATTACTGCTCGTCTGTGGTGAAAGCCGGGGGGATCCCCTTCCCTCTTACCCATGACCTCTCTCTTGTGAGTGATTATCTCTCCTTAATTGACGGTCTTTTGATTACAGGAGGTGAGCACGACGTTGACCCTGCTTTGTATGGTGTTCAAGAGCGACACCCTGCGGTTCTGATTAAACCTCAACGAACGAATTTTGAAATCGAAATCACGCGTGCTGCTCTTGAAGAGAATCTTCCTGTTTTAGGGATTTGTGGGGGAGAGCAGCTTCTCAATGTGGTTTTTGGGGGGACGCTCATTCAACATATTCCTGATGAAGTCACCGATTGTCTTGAACACACTCAAAAGATTTCTCAGCAAACCCCCAGCCATATTGTTAACATCGTAAAAGGCACGTTCCTTCATCATATTGCGGGACAAGAAGAGCTCTCCGTCAACAGTACCCATCATCAAGCCATCAAAGCCTTGGGGGAAGATCTTGTCGTTAATGCGATGGCACCGGATGGTATTATCGAAGGTATTGAAGCCCCAAAATACAAGTTTTGTCTTGGTCTTCAGTGGCATCCTGAATTTCTTACCTCACCTCAAGAAGAAGCTGTATTTAAAGCTTTCATTGAGGCCTCCCTTGGATAAAGGCGAACGAATTGCAAAAGTCATGGCTCGCGCAGGCTTATGTTCACGGCGTGACGCAGAGGTTTGGGTTCAGGAAGGCCGCGTTCGTGTCGATGGGAAAGTTTTAGAAAGCCCAGCTTTCTGTGTAACGTCTCAAAACCGCATTTTCGTTGATGGCAAGCCCCTCCCCCAAGCTGAGGCCATGCGAATGTGGCTTTATTATAAGCCCAAAGGTCTTGTCACAACTCATAAAGATGAGCTCGGTCGGCCCACCATTTTTGAATCTCTGCCGCCAGATCTTCCTCGTGTTATTTCCGTAGGGCGCCTTGATTTAAACAGTGAAGGCCTCTTGTTGTTAACTAATGATGGAGAGCTTTCGAGACACTTAGAACTTCCTTCAACGGGGTGGGTCCGGCGGTATCGCGTCCGTGTTCATGGAAAAGTAGATGAGGGCGAATTAAAGAAACTGCAGAAAGGTCTTACCATTGAAGGAATTCACTATGGAGCTATTACGGCCATTCTGGATCGCCAACAAGGAGATAACGCATGGCTTACCGTAAGTCTTCAAGAAGGGAAAAACCGAGAGTTAAGACGTGTTTTTGAGTTTCTAGGGTGGCCTGTAAGTCGCCTTATTCGTATGAGCTATGGGCCTTTTCAACTCGGAACGCTTACACCAGGAGAAGTCAAAGCTGTCCTTTCCAAGGTTCTTAAAGAACAAGTGGGAAGCTTTAAAAGTCGAAAGCTGTCATAATAGCTTACAAGGGGAGTGGAGATGAAAGAAATCCTATTTAAGGCCATCAACCAAAGAAGTCTTCAAATCCTTCTTGTTTTATCCTGCTATCTTTTGATTTCTGATTTTTTACCTCTTTTCGGACACCAAATATTTTACACGATTAGCCTCCTCATTAAAGATATTCTTATTTGGGTGATGCCCTTAACCGTCGCTTTATTTATTGCCTATTCTGTCAGTTCCTTTGAACGAAAAGCCCCCCTATTTGTCGTTATTCTCCTTTTATTTGAAGGATTTTCAAACTTTAGCAGTGTCTGTTACGCTTATGTGTGCGCGCATTTATCCGCAGATTACTTGCCTTCCTTTGCGGTTTCAACGCTAACGAATGATTTTACAACCTTATGGCGCTTGCCCTTCAACAAACCCAGTTGGTGGTCAGCTGAAAAGGGGGCGCTGGTAGGTCTTGTCTTGGGATGTCTTAATGCCTTTACGAAAAATCCTTTCCTGACGCGAACGATTGCGCAAGGGAAGAAAATAGTTGAGTGGATCCTCACCCGTGTTTTTGCACGCCTGATTCCTCTTTTTATCTTGGGATTTGCGGTTCAAATGTACCAAACCCAGTTACTCAATCATGTTTTTACCCATTATTCCCTTTTGGTCCTATGGCTTACCCTCTTTTTAATTTTATACCTTTTCCTTTTATTTACGCTTGGAGCGGGGTCTTCCCTCCGAAACGTCATGACCCATATCAAAAACCTTTTACCTGCCGGAGGAATGTCCTTAACCTCTGGGTGTAGCCTCTCCACCATGCCATGGACAATTAAAGGTACGGCCAAAAATCTTCAAAATCCGGATCTTGCTCAAGCCATTATTCCTGCAACAACCAATATCCAACAAATTGGGGACTGTATCGCAAATGCTTTTTTATGCTTTCTTATCTATCGACATTTCTATGGCGTAAATCCTGACCTCATGATGTGGCTCCATTTTAGCTTTGTCTTTGTCTTGGCTCGCTTTGCTACAGCTGCGGTTTTAGGAGGAGCAATTTTTATTATGCTCCCTCTTTATGAAACTTATTTAGATTTTAATGCTGAAATGATTGCTATCATCTTGGCGCTGAATGTCTTCTTAGATCCCCTGATTACGAGTTGCAATGTGGTTGCTAATGGAGCCCTGTGCCGTGTCTTTGAGCGGGTTTGGGGGCGGATCCATGCGCGCGTTTACAGGGCTCCTCCAGAGCCTATAGAGGTGGAAAGTCGAGAGGGGTGATGAGAAAGCCGTCGAGCTCTTTTCATTCTGCCCTCCCAATTGTGTTTATAAATGTTAGCAAGCTTAGAATCCTCAATAAGCAAGATGTTTTCAGCGTTTCTACACTCGGCAGCTCTGGTCCAATTGAAGCTTCCTGTCAGTACCCAGCGATCATCGAAAACCATGGTCTTATTGTGAGCAATGCCTGCCGCTGAATCAATAAAAACAGGGATGCCTTTCTGAAAGAGAAGAGGAAGTTGAGAGTGCTTCCCTTTAAGTTGTGATTTATCAATAAGAATTTTTACATGAACCCCCCTTTCATAAGCCTCAATTAAAGCGCGTGCAATTTGAGGGGAAGTAAAGGAATAAGACATGACAAGTATAGAAGACTTGGCCGCTTCAATAGTTGAAACAATAAGATCTGTGCAATGTCCTTCAGGGCTAAAACACGCCCGAATGTGGGCCGGTTTAGAAGAAGAGACGGTCCATTGAGGATTTAAAGAAGGGTAAAGGGTGAATCCTATGCCACATCCCAAAACAAAAACAAGCAAAGTCGAAGATTTCAGCGCAGTAAAAAAAAAAGTTCTCGAATATTTTTGACTCACCAACTACCACCAACCTTTAATTATAAAACAATAAAGTAGAAATCCTTGACCCCAAAGATTCTTAGGAAGGAATGTACCTTATCTGTTAGGATTCAGTCACGATTTTCTTTTAAGAAACAAGCATATTTATAATCAGGCGAATCATTTTATCTTTATTAATAGGGTCGCTTTCCGCTATAAGTAAGGCTGGAGCAACTAAGGCCATATTACTGATACAAGATACTCTTTAAGTTTTTGGGTTGCCCATTGACGAATGCCGCGAGATGACAAACTTATCTTTATCAAAAAGCTCACCCAATTGAGCCAGAGAAAGCCAAACGGTTTCACCTTCTATAAGAGTTGGGAAAAATAATAATTCTCTCCCCCAAGGAGCCAAAAATGCATAACCTCACATTGAAGAAAAAATCTGAAGAATCTTTTGAATGAGAATTCCTTGACCACGAAGGATCTTGATGAGTAAGGTACTTTAAATTTAAATGTAGCTTTATCACCTTATGAAAACTGACTTTCAAACTGTTATTTTAAAGCTTCAAGAGTTTTGGGCGCAAAAGGGATGCGTTATATTGCAACCCTATGATGCGGAAGTGGGGGCGGGAACGTTTCATCCTGCAACAACTTTAAAAGCTTTGGGTCCAAAATCCTGGCGTACAGCTTATGTCCAACCTTCTCGCAGGCCAGCAGATGGGCGATATGGGGAAAATCCGAATCGCCTTTACCGTCATCACCAATATCAGGTCCTCTTAAAGCCTTCTCCCCCTGATGTTCAGGATATGTATCTTGAAAGTTTAAAATACATCGGTCTTGATCCCATCCTTCATGATATTCGTTTTGTGGAAGATGACTGGGAAAGCCCTACTCTTGGCGCGTCTGGTTTGGGCTGGGAAGTATGGGCGGGTGGCCAAGAAATCACCCAATTTACCTACTTTCAGCAAATGGGCGGCTTTCCTTGTAATCCTGTTTCAGCGGAACTGACCTATGGACTTGAGCGACTTGTTATGACGCTTCAGGGTATCGAGAATGTATATGAATTAACGTGGAATGATCCGAAGGGGCCTTCTGCAATGACCTATGGAGATGTAGCGCTTCAAATGGAGCAAGAGTTTTCAGCCTTTAGTTTTGAGCACGCCGATGCTCCCATGATCTTCCGCCATTTTGACGATGCAGAAAGCATGTGCCGTCATCTTTTAGAAAATAAGCTGGTTCTTCCCGCCTATGAATATTGCCTTAAAGCAAGTCATCTCTTTAACCTTCTAGACGCCCGCGGAGCTTTAAGCGTCACGGAGCGGGCTAATTATATTGGTCGTGTGCGAGGAATCGCTCGACAGTGTTGTGAGCTTTGGATGGAGAATTCCCATGGCTGAATGGCTCCTTGAAATTTTCTCAGAAGAAATTCCTTCTCGTATGCAACCCGAGGCTCAAGAGCAATTGAAGACATTGACCGAAGCTTTTTTGAAAGAAAAGGATTTATCTTATGAAAGTATCCAAACGTTTGTAACGCCTCGCAGGTTAACAGCCGTTATCGCAGGACTTCCCATTCATACATCTGAAAAAACAGAAGAGAAAAAAGGACCTCACATCGATGCGCCTCCGACGGCCATTGAAGGTTTTTTAAAAACTGCGGGTGTCAAACGCGAAGACTGTAAAATCAGAGAAACGCCTAAAGGATCATTTCTGTTTGTGATTAAAAACCATCCTAGCCGCCCTACGCAAGAGGTTCTTTCTCAAATTGCCCCTTCCCTTCTCGAAAAATTTCGTTGGCCTAAATCCATGCGGTGGGGAACCCTTTCCGTTTCTTGGGTTCGGCCTATTCGGAGACTTCTTAGTATTTTTGAGGGGGACATTGTTCCTTTTTCCTATGCAGGATGTGAAGCTTCAAATCAGACGCAAGGGCATCGGTTTCTGGCTCCCGAACTTTTTACAGTCGATAATTTTCAAGATTATGAGAAAAAGCTTAGGGCCCATTTTGTTATTTTAGATTGGAAAGAACGCAAGGAGCTTATTCAGAAAGAAGTCACACGAATTGCCCACGACTCCCACTTGGTGCCTCTGGAAGATGAAGCTCTCTTAGATGAGGTTACTGGCCTTGTGGAGTGGCCCATCGCCCTTAAGGGAGAAGTCGATAAACATTTCATGAACCTTCCTCCTCCAGTCATCACAACGCCTATGCGAGTCCACCAACGCTATTTTCCTCTCATAGATGCGCAAGGAAAACTTGCTCCCAACTTTGGGCTCATTGCGAATACTGAAACGTCTGACCAGGGAAAAACAATTGTTATTGGAAATGAGCGGGTTTTAAGAGCCCGCCTCGCAGATGCACAATTTTTTTGGGAGCAAGATCAAAAAAAGCCCCTAGAACATTTTAATATCGCTTTAAAAACCAGACTTTTTCATCAGCACTTAGGGAGTCTTTCTGATAAGGTGGAAAGGCTTGTCAAGCTTTCCTCTCAGATCGCTCACAAGACCACAGCGGATTCAAAAATTGTGGAGCGCGCAGCCCTTCTCTCTAAAGCTGATCTTGCCTGTCAAATGGTGGGTGAGTTCCCAGAGCTTCAAGGTATTATGGGATTTTATTATGCCCAAAACGAAGGTGAATCCGTTGACGTTGCCCGCGCCATTGAAGAACATTATTGGCCCAAGGTTTCAGGAGGAGAAATTCCTGATGCCATTCCGAGCTTAATTTTAGCAATGGCTGATCGCTTAGATACGCTTATGGGTTTTTTCACCATTGGTATTACACCTTCAGGTTCCAAAGATCCTTTTGCCTTAAGACGGGCAGGTTTGAGTCTCATTGCTCTCTCTCTAAACCCTCACTTCAGTCTTTCCATGATTGAAGTCTTAGAGTGGGCCTATGATGCTTATCCCTGGTTGGAACTCGCACCCCCTCTTCGCAAGAGTAAAGACGAAGCCGTTTCAGAAGTCTGGCAGTTTCTGTTAGAAAGATTTAAGTTTGCCCTTCGAAATGGTCAAGGAAGCCCTTATGATCATGTTGATGCTGTTTTGGGAGTGGCCCAAGAAAGCCCCACTTTTTCGGACCTCGCTTTAAGAGTTCAAGCTTTAGATCAGCTCATGGATGGGGCAGACGGGAAAAACCTTCTCACTGCTTATAAAAGAGCCTCTAACATCTTAAAAATTGAGGAAGAAAAAGATAAACGACGTTATGAAGGTCAAGTCAGAGAAGAGGCGTTAAAAGCTTCTGAAGAAAAAATTCTTTTTACAAATTTGTCGTCAAAGTCTCCACACATTCAAGACCTTGTCAGGAATGGTAATTTTGTAAAAGCCGTCCAGGATTTGGCTACGCTACGACCTTACGTGGACCACTTTTTCGACAAAGTGGTGGTCAATACGGAAGAAGGAGAGCTCCGAAAAAACCGGCTACACCTTCTGGCGTATCTTAGAAATACGCTGCATCAAGTTGCAGATTTTTCGAAAATTGAAAGTTGATACTTAAAAGGAGATAACATGATCACAAAAGATTTACAGGAAAAACTCATTGCTCTTGCAAAAGAAGCTCAAGAAAAATCATATACTCCCTATTCAAAGTTCCCTATAGGAGCGGCGCTTATAACAGAAGATGGGGACATCTACACCGGATGTAATATCGAAAATATTTCTTACGGTCTTACCACTTGTGGAGAAAGAACAGCCATTTTTAAAATGATCTCCGAAAAAGGTCCGAAGGGAAAAATTAAAGCCATTGCTGTCACCACAAAGGCAGATATTCCTTGCACCCCATGTGGGGCTTGTCGGCAAGTCATTCAAGAATTTAGCACGCCTCATACGGTTGTGATTTACAAGGGCCCCAACGGGTATATGTCCATGCCTATGAGCGAGCATCTTCCAAATGCTTTTACAGAGTTTGTGGCGCTAGATCAGGACGGATCTTCAAGACGCATCCAAACGGGGGTATAGGGCTTTAAGAAAGCTTCCCCACACTCAAATTCTCTTTGGTCTTTGACCGCTTCTAGACGCAAGCGCGCCAGGCCATAAGAGGCGTTATGGGACAGCATTTCCCCAACGGAGGTTCCCTCGAAAAAAACTTCCGTTCCTTCAATGGGAGCTTTCCCTTGAATGGTGACAGGAAAAAGTCGCTTTCGAACAAGACCGCGATATTTTGTGCGTGCTGTCAATTCTTGTCCCATATAACACCCTTTTGTCCAGCTAATAGCATTCAGCTCATCCAAGCCAGATTCCAGCAAGATCGCCCGTTCAGGAATCAAGTCTCTCCCTCCTTCTGGAATGCCCAGAACAAGGCGATGAAGATCATAGTCTTGAGGCGTCGCGAGTTGAAAATCAGAGTTCGGAATTTCCCCAATCATACGCGCTCCAAGTGCCAAAAGCCGGGGGTCCATGAAAGCATTTTTATAAATTTTTCCAAGGTCTTCTGAAAGATCGAGAGCGGTTGCAACCCCCTCCCCCCATATCGCAAAAATCTTCAGGTCTGGGCGAGGAATAAGGGTTACTTTTGAGCGTAGTTTATAAAGAGTAAGTTTTTTGACAAGGGATTCAAGTCGAGCAGATTCGACATCTAGAAAGAAAGAATCTCCTTTTTTCCCAATAAAAAAATCATATAAAAAGCGTCCCTGAGGAGTCAGAAGGGCCGCATAAATAGCACGTTCCTGTGTGACGTGATGAATGTCATTGGAAATCAGCCCCTGCAGAAAAGCAGCTTTATCTTCTCCTTGAATTTCCAAAACACCTCGATGGGGAAGAGAGGCAATTCTGATGGTCATGGCGCCCTTATATAAAATAGTTTAGGAAAAAGAATCAATAATCTCCTGGGACCCAGGGAATCCTTAAGAAAAGTTACCCATTCACGACTTTGGGAATAGGATTCAGAGCTGCCGTTAAATACTCATGCACATGGGTGATGAGTTCCGGAGTTTCATTAGCAAAAAAATGATCCGCTTCAGGAATTACGCGATAGTCAATATGAAGGCCCCGTTGTGCCGAAAGCTTTGCCGTGAGCTTCATCACAGAATCTTTTGGAACGATTTCATCTTTGGCTCCTTGAAGGATCATCCCAGAGACGGGACACGGCGCCAAGAAAGTGAAATCATACATATTCGCAGGAGGCGCAATGGCGATAAAACCATCCAATTCGGGACGACGCATGAGAAGTTGCATGCATATCCACGCACCAAAAGAAAAGCCTGCAACCCAGCATTGCCGAGGTTCAGAATTTTGAACTTGAAGCCAATCAAGACAAGCTGCGGCGTCACTCAGTTCCCCTTCTCCATGATCAAACTTACCCTCAGAACGACCTACCCCCCGAAAGTTAAAACGAAGAGTGCTAAATCCTTGATCCACAAAGGCACGAAATAGCGCATAAGTAATTTTGTTGTTCATCGTCCCCCCATGTTCCGGGTGAGGGTGTAGAACAATTGCAAGAGGAGCATTCCGAACTTTATTCTGGTGATAACGAGCTTCAATCCGCCCCACAGGACCAGCAATTAGAACTTCAGACATAAACTTCCTCGCATGAAAAGAAAAGATAAAGAATCTTTAGCAAATCTAAATTAAAAAGTCAATTTTTATTAATAAATTTTTAATATTAGGCTGTTTAGACGTTTCTAAAATATATAACTAATTTCTATTAACGTTTTTTTTAAGAATTTTAGAGTACATTACAATAAGATAAATTATTCGTCCTTGCGCAGATAAGCGGAATCTCAAACATGGAAAAGAAAAAAAAGAACATACAAAGGCCCTTTAAAATTGGAGGGGAGATCATCGAACCAGGATCTGCCAAAACGATCAGCATTCCACTTTATATGCTTCCCAATCATGCAGCGTTCAATTTAAACTTACGTATCCTTCATGGATACTCTCCTGGGAAACGCTTATTTCTGAGCTCAACAATCCATGGTGACGAACTCAATGGAATTGAAACCATTCGTCGTGTTCTAGCTTCCCCTCAAATCAATCTCCTAAGAGGAACTCTTATTATTATTCCTATCGTGAATGTCCTTGGCGCCCTCATCCAAAGCCGTTATCTTCCTGACCGGCGCGATTTAAACCGCAGTTTTCCAGGATCTAAAAAAGGTTCTGCAGCGGCTCAACTTGCACATATCTTCTTAAGAACGATTGTCAAGCGATGCACCCACGGCATTGATTTGCATACAGGCTCCGATAATCGCATCAACTTACCCCAAATTCGATGTGATTTTGAAAGCAGTGAAACTTTAAGAATGGCTCTCGCCTTTGGAGCTCCTGTTATTTTAAAATCAAAGCTTCGGGATGGCTCTCTTCGAGAAGCCTCAGAGAAAATGGGTATTCCAACCCTTCTCTTTGAAGGAGGGGAAGCCTTACGTTTTAATGAATTTGCAATCCGCTCGGCTGTGCAAGGTATATTGCGGGTTATGGCGGTTCTTAATATGATTTCCCAAGAAAAATGCACGGCTATAAAAGACTCTCCCGTAATTTCTCCAACAAGTCATTGGATCCGCGCCCCTTACACGGGATTTTTCAGATCCACTTGCCATTTAGGTAAAAAAGTTTTTAAAGGTGATATCGTGGGAAAAATTTCAGATCCGATCGGTCTTAATACCATCGACGTTGTAGCCTCCATTGACGGCATTGTTATTGGGCTATCGCAGCTTCCCTTAGTTTATCAGGGAGATGCTCTCCTTAATATTGCTTGGGTCCCTGATCCTACCCGCGCACAAGCAACTATTAAAGAATTTAAAGAAGAAGCCGACCTTAACGTTGCTTTGGGAGACCCAACGACCTATTGATTTATTCTTATTATAATTGGCCATTTCCCGTAATTAATTTTCTTTTTTTCCATTACTTGTTAAACTACATGTGCAGAAAGAAATGGATAAGATAAATTTAATAAAAAAGCTTTTACCTCTTCTTCAAAAGGAACAAACAAGAAGAGAGGATGAAACCACTCGTTATAATTGGCAAAAGTGGGCACGGCCAAAACAACTTCCTCCCCCCGGAGAGTGGCGTGTATGGCTTATTCTTGCAGGTCGTGGTTTTGGGAAAACTCGCACAGGGGCAGAAACTCTTCGTCAATGGGTTCGTGAAGGCACATGTCGGCGAATCGCCCTTGTCGCAGAAACGGAAACCGAAGTCCGGCAAGTTATGGTGGAAGGATCGTCAGGCTTATTGGCCGTCCACTCTCCTTCTGAAAAACCCATTTATGAACCGACTAAACGGCAATTAACTTGGCCCAATGGGGCGATTGCCACTTGCTTTAGCTCGGAATCTTATGAGCGATTACGCGGCCCTCAATTTGATGGGGCGTGGGTCGATGAGCTTGCTAAATTTCGCGGAGATCAGCAAGTCTGGGATCAACTCATGTTTTCCTTAAGACTGGGTCAAAACCCCCGAGTCATCGTCACAACAACACCCCGTCCCACTAAACTTTTAAAGAAACTTATCAACGATCCACACGTCATTATTACAAAGGGAACAACATTTGAAAATACAACAAATCTTGCCGAGCCCTTTCTTAGCTATATGCGCCATCGTTATGAAAAAAGTTGGCTGGGACGTCAAGAGCTCTATGCCGATATTATTGAAGAAAAACAAGGAGCCCTTTGGACTCCAGCTCTTCTTGAACAGGCTCGGAGTAGCTTCCAAGCGTCCCCTTTGCAACGTCTTGTAATTGCTATTGATCCCGCCATGAGTCATGGCACTCAAAGTGATGAGACGGGCATCATTGCCGCCGGGATTACATCGGCAGGAACGGGTATCGTATTAGAGGACCTCTCCCTCAAAGCTCCTCCCTCTGTTTGGGTTCGAAAGGCGATTGAAGCCTATCATCGACTTAAAGCTGACTGCATTGTGGCAGAAGTGAATATGGGAGGGAACCTCGTGGAGCATCTCTTACGAAACGAGGATTCGTCGATCAGCTATAAGGCCCTACACGCAACACGTCACAAAATCTTGAGGGCGGAGCCCATCGCCTCTCTTTATGAGAGAGGGAAAATCTGGCATGCGACTTATCTTCCTGAACTTGAAGAACAGCTCTGCTCCTATGTTCCCGGAATAAGCTCAAAATCCCCCGATCGGCTCGACGCCCTTGTCTGGGCGCTTACCGATCTTATGCTCAACGACTCTTACTCCTACAAAATTTGGGTGGGTTAAAATTGTTTCTTGCCTGCTTTCTCATTCTGGACCATACAGATTAATACTTATTTATTTAAATAGGAGGACCTCATGGCAAAACTTCACTTTTATTATTCCGCCATGAATGCGGGGAAAACGACAACCCTTTTACAATCCAATTATAACTATCGAGAACGAGGGATGGAGACCCTTCTTTTCCTCCCTGCTATTGACACACGCCATGCACCAGGAGTGATCTCTTCCCGGATTGGACTTGTGTCCGACGCACATGCTTTTGAAAGAGCTTTTGATTTTTTTAATTATGTAAACGAAGTTATTAAAACAAAATTAATCAGCTGTGTCCTTATTGATGAAGCTCAATTTTTGATGAAGGAACAAGTGCTTCAACTCACCCGCATTGTGGATGAGCTGAAGATCCCTACCCTCACATATGGTTTAAGGTCTGACTTTAGGGGAGAACCCTTTGAGGGCAGCCGTTACCTTCTTGCCTGGGCAGATGAACTTTCGGAAATTAAAACTATTTGCCATTGCGGTAAAAAAGCAACCATGAATCCCCGCATTGATAAAAATGGCGTTATCGTTCGTGAAGGGGAACAAATTGAAATTGGGGGAAATGATCGCTACATCGCCCTTTGCCGGAAACACTATATGAATGGCGAAATCTCACCCTCTAACAAAGTAATTGATTCGCCTTTCCAAACAGCCCTCCCTCAAAGTCGTTGAGATTCATCGCTTTTTCTTTCTTTTTTTTGCTAAATTAAAAATATAAAATTTTATTTCTCGCATCAAATCCTGAAAAATTTCCCAGTAGAGATTAAAATATTTAAAAGCACTTGAAATCTGAAATCGTCATAATTACTTATAAATTACTTTATTATTATTACGGGGTATTTTTATGAAAAAAAGAAATCTTTTGAATATATCTACTGCCATAGGGCTTTTCCTCTGTTCCTTCCCGGTATTTGCTATGGAGCCTAGTGAAGAGGACACCAAAGGACTCTCTAGTTCACCCGTTCCTCCCCCTGCTCACACCTCTTTTGATATTCAGAATAGTAATAACAATGAAACTCTTCCCCCTCTAATCCCCTCCACTTTAGAAGAAGTGAGTATTGTAAAGTTAGACGATGCTGAGCTTGGAGAAATCTTTCCACATATAGTAGAACAGAAAATTGGAGAAACCAGGCGTTATATGGTAAGAGAGCTTACAATCGGTGCTCCGGTTGTAGAACAATATACCCTCCCAAATAATATTAATAATAACAATATACATGAAAAATATTTATCATTTAAAAAACTAAATGAGAGACATGTAAAATACACTGGAATTCCCGCAAATTTTTCTGATAACTCTTTTTATTATCAAGGTCAAAAAGCCCATTTGAATTCAACAAATGTTTTTAAAGAAGGGTTCCGCTATGTTGTTGATGAAAACTTTAATCTCTATATTAACAATGATAAAACGAGCGTGCATACTAATCTTCTAGGCGGCCAGTATGTGTTATGCGCAGGCATCTTGAATTTTAATGAAGATGGAAAAATTTCCTATATGAGCCATAGCTCAGGGCATTACCAGCCCGCTGAACGCCAGCTTCAATTCATTGTAGGTACTTTTGCTAGGGAAGGTAAGCTTGCTAATGATGCTACAGTGGGTGTATGGGATGGTTGGGGTGATCCTCTAAGCTGGCAAGAATTCTTACAAAAGAAAACTCCTCCTCCGATTAAAGAAATTGAAGAAATTCAACAGGAGTATGATTCACCTCCATGCCTTGAAGGTAGCACCATCGAAGAAGATGCAAAGAGCCTAACAAGAAAAATCTTTGATATTCTGCATCATGCGGACCTAGAAGCACATTTTAGCTCTCCAACATGTACCTATAAATTTGGGGCGGATTATACTTTTAACCGGCTTTCCCTACTTAAGGTAACAATGGACTTGTCGCAACTTATGAGAGCAAGACCTCATCAAGATTTATATCAAAAAGTTCTGGATATAAAAGACCACTTTTTTCAGGAAGATCAGGAGAAGGATGAAGGTAGGCATGCTGAGCTTAAGGCTAAAAGGCCCCATACAAAGCTGTGGAAGGAAATTTTTGGCGAGAGTGTTAAACGGGATTAGTTTAGACAAAGTGTGATCTTTTTTGAAAGAAGTAAGGTTATTTACTTCGGCCCAAACATTCACAAAGTTATTGATCTTTCTCATAGTCTGCATTTTTTAAAGCGTATTATAGCTTTTTGTATATAAAAGAAGATCCCTCATCCCCCAAACAAACTATCAATAAGATCACCCAAAAGGCCTCCTGAAGGAGCTTCCTCAACGGGCGCTCTTTCCTGAGGGGCTGAAGTCACTGAGAAAGAAGGAACTCCGGACATATAAAGATGCCAAAGACGACCTGCCGGACTGCCTGGCTTCGGATCCAGAGAAGTATTATCATCATTCCCAGCCCATACGCCTGTAATACACTCTGGGGTAAAACCTATAAACCATGCATCACGATACAATTGGGTCGTTCCTGTTTTGCCTGCAGAAGGCCTTGCAATCGCAGATTTTCTCCCCGTTCCATAGGTCATCACAGCTTGCATCATTTGGGTCAAGTTTTGAGCAACTGAGGGATCGATAAGACGTTGAGGGCGCGGATCTTGATGGGTGTAAAGAATACGCCCCTCAAGATCAGTTACCTTTGAAATAGCATAAGGCTTTACACTCATTCCATGCCTTGCAATGACGGCATAAGCTGACGTCAACTCCAAAAGGGTGGTCTCACCCGTTCCTAAGACAATCGTCAAATCGTTGGGAAGGGAAGAATTCATTCCTAAACGACGCGCTGTTTGAACAATCCGAGATAAACCGAATCTTTGAGCAAGACGTGCACTTACGGAATTCACAGAGTGAGCCATCGCATCCTGGAGAGAAATTTCGCCTCGTGTTTGATACTTATAATTTTTAGGTTGCCATGATCCAATTCGCATGGGTAAATCGCTGATCATATCCGAGGGATACATCCCTGCTTCTAGGGCGGCTAAATATAATACAATTTTGAATGCAGAGCCAGGTTGACGAAGGGCTTGTGTGGCGCGGTTAAACTGGCTTTTTTTATAATTAGCTCCCCCAATAAGGGCCCGAATGGCCCCATTATGACTCATAGAAACCAGCGCCATTTGGCTAACCTTAGCCGTTTCCCCTTTCTCTTTCAAAACCTCTTGGAGCTTTACCTCTGCAAGGGATTGAAGGTGAGGATCAAGTGTTGTTGTGATCACAAGATCCTTATCCTTGGAATCAAGATATGAAGGTAAAGTATCAACAATCCAATCTGTAAAATAGCGAATGGCTGATCCTCGAAACGTCTCAGATGTGGAAGACGCAAGGACCAAAGCTGCCTCTTTGACTTCCTCCCTAATAAAGCCTACCTTAACCATATTGACAAGAACTTGAGAGGCTCGCTGATCTGCAAGATCAGGATTATGGGAGGGTGAATACTTTGAAGGAGCTTTCAAAAGCCCTGCAATGACAGCCGCTTGATAAAGACTTAAATCTTGAGGCCTCTTTCCAAAATAATGAAGCGAAGCCGCCGCAAGTCCGAAGGTTCCTGAACCCAAATAGGCACGATTAATATACATAGTCAGGATTTGGTCCTTGGTAAACTTTCGTTCAAGCCAAAGGGCCAAAAAAGCTTCTTGAACCTTTCGTCTTAATGAGCGATCCTTGATATCATAAAGCTTTTCAGATTGAAGAAAGTTTTTAGCTAACTGTTGGGTAATCGTACTACCGCCTTGGACCACATGTCCGGCTCGATAATTCGTCCAAAAAGCCCGGAAAAGACCAATTAGATCCACCCCAAAATGGGAATAAAATCTTCGATCTTCGATGGCTAAAAAAGCTTGGACCACGTGGGGGGGAAGTTTTTTGATATTCACCATTTGCCCATGCAAATCCCCATAGGTGGCAAGCTTTGTGCCATCTTTAGCAAGAACAGTAATGCTGGGACGCCTGGTGGTTTGCTGAAGCTTTGTAATATCTGGCAAGTCATAACTGTACCAAAGGACAAAACACCCCCCCACGAAGGAACTCCAGATCAAAAGAATACATGACCATTTTAAAAACCACGGCCAACGTAAGCGACCTTTTCGCGGGCGGGGAGGTCGAGGGGGCGGCGGGGGCGCCTTTTTCTTGACCTTTGGAGACTCATGAGTTTGAGTACTTAAGCGGTCTTCGGGATGAATGGAAAGCTTCACGCGTGTCGGACCTGTCGATCAATATCCCCGAAAATATCCTTAAAATGCTTTAAGACATAAAGTCGAAACCATCTTGCATAGTGAGTGGGATGGATCAAGACATCTTGCTTAAGGGCCTGGGGCATTATCCATTGAATTTGGCACACTTCTTCAAGATTTAGATCAAACGTACTTGTATAAATTCCTTTAAAAACATGAGTGTATTCCAGTTCCCACAGATTTTTTTCAAGTTTTAAGGTATAACATACGGTTGTGAGAGGTGTGAGAGAACACGTAAACCCTAACTCTTCATCAAGCCGCCGCCGTGCAGCCATCCCCACCTCTTCTCCAGGCCGGGGGTGACCACAACAACTATTGGCCCAAAGTCCTGGAGAATGATATTTCCCCAAAGCCCGTCGTTGGACAAGCGTTTCTCCTTTTTCATTAAAGATAAAAACAGAAAACGCGCGGTGCCGTTGGGGGATCGTGTGAGCTGCCAGTTTTTCTTGCGTTCCTAAGGGACTGTCCTTTTCATCCACCAAAATGACTGTTTCAAGTTTGGGCATTCTTGTCATATTTCTCTTTATTATAGTCATGGGGCAATACATTGCGGTCTTCGAGCATATTCTTCACCCCCAATTTTTCATTATCAATCATCTATTGCCTCTAGCCAATCTTTCCATATAGCAGTCGGACATTCTATCACAAGATCAATGTCCGATCAGTCCTTGAAATCTGCCCGGGCGCGCGATCCATAAAGCCAAATTCTTTCAACAAAAGGAAGAGCCTCCAACTTCCGCAAAAATGTATACTCTGTAACCTCCACCTTTCATCTCTCCCTAAATATCTAAATTCCTCACATTTAAGGCATTCTCTTGGATAAATTCGCGGCGAGGCTCAACAACGTCTCCCATCAGGGTAGAGAACATCTCAGAGGCTTCATCAATATGTTCAACCTTCACTTGCAAAAGGGTTCTCACTTCTGGATCTAAAGTTGTTTCCCACAATTGGTCAGGATTCATTTCCCCAAGTCCTTTATATCGCTGGATGCTAAATCCTTTTCGACCTCTCTCAAGGATACGGCCTAAAAGAGCTAAAGGACCTGAGATCGGTGTACTTCCCTCCTTTGTCTTAAAGAGTGGCAATCCCTGAAAAGCCTCTTGTAGGGTGGCCTTTAAACGATCCAAATGACGAACTTCAGCTGTATTTAGGAGTGACAAACGTATCTTATAGTTTTCTTCAACGCCTTGGAGGATTCGACTCACGGTCAACACGTGTGCGTCATCCACATGCCCCACCCAAGATTTTTCTCCCTCTCGCGCAATGAGATTTAGGCGCTCTACAAACTTTTTAACATATTGAGCTCCCTCCGTCGAAAAGGCCTCCATATTCAAAATCCCTGCAATGGCCGCTTGCTCCAAGATATGAGGGGAACCGATTTGTTTAGAAGGAATGTCTAAGAGGTCTTCAACTTGAGCACACACATCTGCAATGCGCCGCAAATCGGCCCCTACGACTTGCGCACCATTGTGAAACGTCAAGGAAGCTCCCTCCAACCCCCCCTCAATTAAGTAGTTTGTTAAAGATTTCTCATCCTTAAGATAGAGCACAGACTTTCCACGTGTTGCCTTAAAAAGAGGAGGCCTTGCAATATAAAGATACCCCTTTTCAATAATGTCAGGCATTTGCCGATAAAAAAAGGTAAGCAAAAGAGTCCGAATGTGACTGCCATCCACATCGGCGTCGGTCATCAGAATAATTTTATGATACCGCGCTTTATTTACATCAAAATCATCCCGACCAATGCCTGTTCCCAGCGCCATTATCAAAGTTCCAATTTGCTCTGATCCCAGCATTTTATCAAAGCGCGCTCTTTCAACGTTCAAAACCTTACCTCTCAAAGGCAGAATAGCTTGATACTGACGTTTGCGTCCTTGCTTTGCCGATCCTCCTGCACCATCCCCTTCCACAATGAAAATCTCACTTTTGGCGGGATCGCGCTCTTGACAATCGGCAAGCTTACCCGGCAGTGAAGCCATATCAAGCGCTCCCTTCCGGCGAGTAAGGTCACGCGCTTTTCTTGCAGCTTCACGCGCAAGAGTGGCTTCTATAACGCGTTCAATGATTTTTTTTGATTCTTGGGGATGCTCTTCAAGCCATTGTTGGAATTTATCGCTCACAATGCTTTCCACAGCCGTCCGAACTTCAGAGGAGACAAGTTTATCTTTCGTTTGAGAAGAAAACTTTGGATCTGGAACTTTCACCGAGAGGACACAAGTAAGCCCTTCCCGCATATCCTCGCCCGTCATGGCAATTTTTTCTTTCTTCCCTAGCTGTGCAGCATAGGCGTTAATGGCGCGTGTTAAGGCTGCCCGAAAACCCGCAAGGTGGGTTCCTCCATCCCTTTGAGGAATGTTGTTTGTAAAAGGAAGCGTTGTTTCATGGTAGCTATCTGTCCACTCCATCGCTAAATCAACAATGATGCCATCTTTTTCTGACTGAATGACAATGGGAGGAGAATGAAGAGCATTTTTGCTGCGATCAAGATAGGTCACAAACGCTTGGACCCCACCCTCATAGTGCATGACAACTTCCTTGACGTCCTCATGGCGTTCATCTCGTAAGATTAAAGTCACACCCGAATTTAAAAAAGCCAGCTCCCGCAGCCGATGCTCTAAGGTTCCAAAATCAAATCGCGTTCCTGTAAAGGTTTCTTTTGAAGGTAAAAAGGTAACTTCCGTCCCTTTTTTATCTCCCGCCTCCCCAATCACTTTAAGCTTTTCATCGGGTTCCCCATGGGTAAACGTCATGAAATGCTTTTTGCCTTTTGAGTAAATGGTGAGCTGTAGTTTTTCAGAAAGAGCATTCACAACCGAAACACCCACCCCATGAAGGCCTCCTGAAACCTTATAGGAATCCTGATCAAACTTTCCCCCTGCATGAAGGTGGGTCATGATGACTTCTGCAGCTGAGACCCCCTCTTCTTCATGAATATCAACGGGAATTCCGCGCCCATTATCCTGTACGGTAACCGATCCTTCCGCATTTAATATAACTTCAATCCGATCGCAGTGTCCGGCAAGCGACTCGTCAATGGCATTATCGACAACTTCATAGACCATGTGATGAAGTCCCGATCCATCATCTGTATCCCCAATATACATCCCGGGTCGTTTCCGAACGGCATCAAGGCCCCGCAAGACCTTAATTGAGTGGGCTCCATATTCAGAATTTTGTGTGGGTTCAGGTGGTTGTGTCATGACCTCTCTCATTTATGTTTTCGATATTAAACGGGCTTCTTTAAGACTTAAAAACTGAGCATTCCCTTTTAATTCTTTAAACAAGGATGCATCTGTTCCCGTCAGCCACGCTTGTATTTTAAGCTTTAAAATCGTATCAAACAATGCTGATCTACGTGTTTCATCAAGATGCGCTACAACCTCATCTAAAAGCAAGAGGGGAATTGCACCTGTCCTAACAGATAATAGGTGAGCAGACGCCATGACAATGGAAAGCAACAGAGCTTTTTGCTCTCCCGTTGAACAAAGAGCTGCCACTTGATTTTTTTCAGGTAATACAGCCAACAAATCACTCCGATGAGGACCAAAGGATGTCCGCCCTGTTACGCGATCCTGCTCTCGACTTTCTGCCAAAAGCCGCCGCACATCTTCTTCAACCTCAAGGAGATTCCGCTGATGGAGAAGATTCTCCAGGCCTCCTTCTAAAGAAAGTTCGGCGCAGGGGAAAATCGTGTCTTGATTTTGGAGAACGGCTGAAAGTTGACCGACCACTTCACGACGAGCCACAGTTATTGCAATGCCATCATTGACAAGAATGTCTTCCAATCCCTCCATCCAATGGCGATCAAAATACCCCTGACGCAAGAGAAGATTTCTTTCTTTTAAAACTTTCTCGTATCGATGTAAGCGCATGGCATGGCCCGGGTCAAAGCCGTACACAAGGCGATCCAGAAAGCGCCGCCGGTCTTGAGGTCCTTCTAAAAACAGGCGATCCATTTGAGGTATCAACCAAACCATTGAAACCCATTCGGAAAGAACGGATTGGCTTTTGACCTTTTCTCCATTAATACGGGTGACGCGTCGTTCACTTGCGGGGGCTTCTGGGTCAAGGCCCGTTCCAACCTGAAGGCTTCCGCCTTGATCTTTTAAGTGAACAGACATCGCCCATGGCGCGGTGCTTCCTTGCCGGCTGACTTCGGAAAGCCGCGCGCGCCTCATACCTCTTCCAGGAATCAGATAAGAGAGCGCCTCTAAAAGATTCGTTTTTCCTGCCCCATTAGGACCTGTCACGACGACGGGTTTTAAATCCAGGGAAACACTAAAAATCTCGTAGCAGCGAAAATGAGTGAGGGTTAAGCGTTCTACACCTCGCGTCGGCATATTAGTTTCATAGAGCGAGTTGAGCTGCGCGCTTGATTTACTTATCATCTCTCATCATGTATGAGTTTCTTCCTTCTACAATCATTTCTAGGTCCCGGAACCCAGTGCGATATTAACTCTTCTCCCGATCTGCCCTTTTCCGCGCATTGGGATCAAGTAAAACTTTCCGCAACCGAAGGGATTGAGGTGTAACTTCGACAAGTTCGTCTTCTTCAATATAGGCAATCGCCTGCTCAAGAGTCATGATACGGGGCGGTGTCAAACGGATGGCTTCATCTTTGCCTGCAGCCCGAATGTTTGTGAGTTGCTTAGCCTTCAAAGGATTCACTTCCAAATCATTGTCGCGCGTATGCTCCCCAATAATCATTCCCTCATAAACCGCAGTCCCAGGGGTAATAAACATCCCTCCTCGATCTTCCAAATTCCACAAGGCATAAGCGACGGCCTGCCCCATTATATTTGAGATTAAAACCCCATTGCGTCTGCCGCCAATAGGGCCTTTAAAGGCCGCATAGCTATGGAAAAGGCGGCTCATAATCCCGGTTCCGCGCGTGTCCGTTAAAAATTCTCCTTGGTATCCAATCAACCCGCGAGACGGAGCAATAAACGTAATCCGCGTTTTTCCCCCGCCGGAAGGGCGTAGATCATTCATTTCCCCTTTTCGCAATCCCATTTTTTCAACCACAATCCCTGTGTACTCATCATCCACATCAATTTGGACTTCTTCCATTGGTTCTAAGAGTTGCCCAGTAGCGTCATCTGTCTTAAAAAGAACGCGCGGGCGACCAATCGCCATTTCAAACCCTTCGCGACGCATGGTTTCAATCAAAACACCCAGTTGCAATTCGCCCCGACCCGCCACTTCGAAAGCATCTGTATTTTCGGTTTCCGTGACTTTGATGGAGACATTGCTTTCCGCTTCCGCCATCAAACGATCCCTGATCAATCGAGACGTAACTTTTTTTCCTTCTTTTCCTGCAAGAGGAGAATCATTCACACCAAACGTCATCGCCAAGGTGGGGGGATCAATGGGAAGCGCTTTCAAAGGCTCCGTCACTTCAGGGGCACAAATGGTGTCAGAAACGGTGGCTTTTTCAAAACCTGCAACTGCCACAATATCGCCTGCAGTTGCCTCTTGAATGGGAACACGCTCCAGCCCGCGAAACGCCAAAAGTTTTGTCAGGCGGGTTTGCTCTAAAGCCTCTCCCTCGCGACCTAATGCTTTCACGGGCATATTCACACGCGCCGTACCACTGAAAATGCGGCCTGTTAAGATACGACCTAAATAAGGATCAGATTCAAGAGTGGTCACGAGCATGGAAAAAGGAGCTTCTGGATCTCCTTCAGCATAAGGAACGTATTTGATAATCGTATTAAAAAGGGGAGAAAGATCCTTTTTCTCATCCTCTAAATTTTCAATGGCCCACCCTTCTTTGGCGGAAGCATAGAGGGTTGGAAAATCCAGCTGCTCATCATTAGCATCAAGAGCAGCAAATAAATCGAAGACTTCTTCATGAACTTCATAAGGCCGGGCATCAGGCTTGTCCGCTTTATTAATAACCACAATGGGCTTTAGGCCTTGGCGCAAAGCTTTGGCAACCACAAATTTTGTTTGAGGCATGGGCCCTTCGGAAGCATCTACCAGAACAAGCACCCCATCCACCATCGAAAGAATCCGTTCAACTTCGCCCCCAAAGTCAGCGTGGCCGGGCGTATCAACAATGTTCAAGCGATTCTCATGCCACAAAATGGATGTACATTTTGCGAGAATCGTGATGCCTCGCTCTTTTTCTAATTCATTGCTGTCCATGGCTCGTTCAGCGATACGCTGGTTATCGCGATAAACACCACTTTGACGGAAAAGTGCATCTACCAATGTTGTTTTTCCATGATCCACATGGGCAATAATGGCTAAATTTCGAATCGTACTCATTGAAAACTCTTATCTGATAAAAAGAAGCTGCACTGTATCTTTTATATGGGAATAAGGAAAGCTTTTTTCAACTTTGTTTGAGAGACGCCACATTAAAGTTTGAGAAGTGGCAATATATAAAAGCGCGCTATATACGAACCTGACGAAGGATTAAGACAATGGCACTATTGTAACCAATTTATTTACGAAGATTTACTGGTTGCTGTAGACGGTGTTTTTAGGAAAAACTACTGCTTTTTCGGGGGAGGAATTGAAGGAATTGGATTGTATGCTTTCATCATTGTTTCAAACTCTTGTGGACTTATTGGTTTGGAAAAGTAGTATCCTTGAGCTGTCTGACAATTTTTAGTTATCAGAAATTTCACTTGTTTTTTGGTTTCTACGCCATCAGCAAGAACTTGATAATCTAAACTATGCGCTATATCTATTATAGCCTGTATGATCACTTCATCGCTTCTATCTACATCAATATTTTGTATGAAAGACTCATCTATTTTTAATCTGTCCAAATGTATTTTTTTAAGATATCCTAGGCTCGAGTTACCCACTCCGAACTGATCAAGGGAAATTTCCACCCCTAATTTTTTTAAGTCTTCAATAATTTTCATTACATCAGGATTGTGAATAATCACACTTTCTCTTATCTCAATTTCAAGATATTTTGACTTAAGACCCGTTTCGTGGAGCATATTTTTAACTTTTTCTATAAAATCGAGTTGCATAAACTGATGATTTTCTACATTTACAGAAACTCGTATCTTAGGAAAACCCATGTTCTGCCAATCTTTATTTTGCTGACAAGCCGTTCTTAACATCCATTCTCCAATAGGAATAATGAGCCCTATTCCTTCCGCTAGAGGAATAAAATCTAAAGGAAGAATAATACCCTTTGTAGGGTGCTTCCATCGAATGAGAGCTTCAACAGATACCAATTCTCTGGTGATTAAGTCGAATTGAGGTTGGTAAGTAAGAAAGAACTCTTTGTTTTCAATAGCCCACCTCAGCTCGTTCTCTTGCTCCAAACGTATACGAGCTAACTTACTCATCTCCGGCGTAGAGAATTGAAATTGATTCGCCCCTAACTCTTTGGCACGATACATGGCGAGGTCGGCATTGCTTAAAAGCTCATTTGCCGTTTTCCCATCTTTTGGATAGATACTGATACCAACGCTTACTGTAATAAACACATCTCGATTTGATATTTTAAAAGGCTTTTTAAAAATGCCTTGTAACTTATCTGCAATGTTTGCCATAGATCTGTCTTTTTCTAGGTCTACAATGACCATAACAAATTCATCTCCCCCCAACCTTGAAATTGTATCCTCAGCTCGAAAAGTTGATATCAAACGTTTAGCAATTTTTTGAAGAAGTTGGTCTCCCGCCTGATGACTTAAGCTATCGTTTATAAGTTTGAAACGATCTAAATCAAAAAATAATACTCCAAAAATACTTCCTGCGCGTTCGGCTCCTGAAATGGCTTGTTGAATGCGGTCTGTCAAAAGGATGCGATTAGGCAATCCTGTTAAAGCGTCATGTGTTGCTTGTTTATGGAGTTTTTTCTCAAGCTTAAAGCGCTTTGTCACATTTCTAAAGCTCCAAACACGTCCAATAATTTGACCGTCTAATTTTTGAGGTTGAGTATAACATTCAAAAACGCGCTTATCTTTACATTTAAATATTTTATTAATTATATTTTCATGTTGTTTATTTATTTCAAGAATAATTTTTTGAAATTCACTTGGATTTTTCAGTTGGTTTAACATGTACTCCATGAGCACCTTAAAGTCTTTATGAGCCATTAAGGATTCAGGAATTTCCCACATCTCAATAAGCTGTTGATTGTAGTCAATAATTTTTCCTGCAGCGTTTGTAACCAATATGCCGTCCGCTGATGATTCAAGAGTAGCACGTGTCAAAGAAAGGGCGTTATTAAGGGAGCTTGTACGTTCTTGAACGTTCTGTTCAAGAAATTCTGTATATGTTCTGGCTTGTTCCACAAGTTGCCACTTTTTAGTGAGTGCAGAAGCAAGCTGACGGACAGAAACCGTATCAAACGGCTTTTTAAGAATGAGTAAATTATCTCTCATTCCAAGCTCCTTAATAGTGTCTTCCCAAGTATAATCAGAAAATGCCGTACAAATAACAACTTGAATATTAGGATCGAGAGCCCAGACGTGCTTAATTGTTTCAATTCCATTCCATCCAGGGGGCATACGAATATCTACAAACGCAAGAGCATATGGTCGTCCTTCACCAAGGGCTTTTTGGATAAGCTCAACCCCTTCTTGTCCCTGGGAAGCTGTATCAATGTGAAAGTGGGGCAGTCCTACGTCTTCTACCTTGTTGGCGTTTCCAAATATTTTTCCTTCCAAAATGTTTAATTCTGGTGTTTTTGCTTTGGCTGCTAGAATTTTAATAAAGTCCTGATGAATGGCAGGATTATCGTCAATGATAATAATGCGAAAATCATCTTCTTGACTCATTTTTCAATCCTTATAAGGGGTAACATTACCCAAGGTTGCATTATTTTTTTCTCCCTTAAAAAAAGTCTTCTCCAAGATATCAGAAATAAGTTTATTAAATACTAACAACCAACCCGTGGTTTATGCATTTGGGGCTATGTAAGGTAAGACTAAGGTGAAACCAGCTCCTTTCCCTATCCCTTTACTTTCTGCTAAAAGGGAACCTCCCATTTCTTGTGCAGCTATGGCACTTGAGTGCAGCCCCAGCCCATGGCCACTGTCTTTGGTTGTGAAACCTAAAGAGAAAATTTTTGTCAGATTCTCTTTTAATATTCCTACCCCATTATCCTCTACAATAATTTCAATTTTATTAAGAGGCTCATCTTTTCGAATAATAAGTTGAAGCAACTTAAGGTTAGATTGTTCCTTAGTAGCAAGAGATTCTTTTGCATTTTGAATCAAATTAACAAGTATTTGTAACAATTTTGTTTTATCTACAATAATAATTAAATCTTCTTCATACTCTTTTTTAATTTCAATATCTTTAAATTTAGGCGAATTTTCAGATAATTGTAAGGCTTTGTTGATAATATCGGTTAATGAAACCTTCTCCGTCATGCCCCCTGCACGTGTGAGAGTATCCTGCGTTCCTATAATATCCTTAATATGTTGAATTTTTTGTCTAAGAAGACTAATTTCTCCTACAAATATTTCATTGTCTTTCCGTAAGTATTCATTCAAGGATACAAGATATTGAGGGATTAATTTTCCTTGATGATCTTGCGTCAAAAAATCTGAAAGTGTAGGTAAATGTTCTTTTAAGATATCCATTATAGAAAAAAGTTTTTTAAAGTGGGGTTGCTCAATGTATTCTTGTAATAGCTCAGCAGACACACTCGCACTACTTAAAATATTTCCAACATTATGAAGAGTCGTGGAAGCGACATCTGCCATCCCAATTTGACGCGCTGTTGTAATGAGTTGTTGATTGAGAAGAGCAACTTCTTCTTCAGCCTTTCTACGGCCTGTGATATCCATAGCAATTCCTGTTAGGATAACTTTTTTTGTTTTATCTTTCAGAGGGCGGCCGTAAATATAATACCAACCGTATTCACCATCGGGTCTTTGCATTTGGATTTCGTCTTCACAATCAATTTCTTCAGAAAAAGCTTTCTCGATCAACTCTCTAAAGCGAGAGCGCTGTTTTCCATCTACCAATTGCATAAATTCCTCAAAAGTAAGGAGAGGTTCGTCATGTTTTAGCCCAAAGATTGTATATAATCCTTTTGAAAGCGTTATTTTTTCAGTTGATTTATCATAAGACCAGTATCCAAGCCCAGCCGTCTGCTGAGCCGTTTCTAATTTTTTGTTCAGTTCGAGCAATTCCCGAGAAGACAAGTCCATTGACCGTTCAATTAAATAGCGCTCTTGATCGGCCTCAACATATGCTTTGCTAACTTTTTCAATCAATTCCAGCCATTTTTTAGGCTCAGAATGAAGTTTATCGCTTGTTAAGCCTAAGCGATTAAGTTGTCGTACTAACAAGGGATGTAATTCCATCGATGCCTAAACCTTCACCTACATTAATCTTCACTGAAAGTTGTCAACGTCATCGTTTGATTATGTAAATCGCAGGTTCCTGCAATAACCGGTGATAATTCACCATAGGAATAAAACCCCAATTGTTTTGTCCCTTTTGGCAAGGTTTCAAGTAGCGATTCTGTTTCTTCTTCCGTTCTTTCTCCCAGCAGCAAGCGTCTTCCCACACAGCTGATTGCAACTGCAAGAATTGGACCAGCACTTTTATTTTTGATTGTTGCAATTTTACCCGTCTCACCAGCACTTTCAATAAGCCGGTCAAAGTTTGCATGCATTAGCTGAGCACGGTATCCGGTCGGCACGTCCCCCGCAAAAATAAGGGATTGTTCATTCTCATCCACAGCCAAGATCGTTCGCACAAGAAGTCTCGTCTGTTCGTGATCCTCATGGATAGCGAGAGGGAACAAAAGACCTGTTGAGGGAAGCCCTGATGCTCTTTCACCAAGATATTCTTTATAGAGGGTAAGAGCAGGCTGTCCATCAAGCTCATAAAGAATGTTCCCTTTAGAACGCGTAATATAGCGTTCGGGGCCAAAAATATCCCATCCTCCCCGAGAGGCAAATCCAATTTGGATTTCATTACCATATAATCCTATAGCTGCAATATGGTCTTTATGAATCTCATCATTTATGATAATCCACGTTTCCTTAAACCTATCTCCATCGCCTGCCAATCCGCCCGTAATAATGACATTTTCTTTTCCAATGGTATTTAATCCTTTAACAAGCTCTGACCCGTTGACCTGTAATCCATCGGACAACACAAGGATGCCACGCAAGTCATCTTTATCTAATTGTTGCGCTATTGACTCACCTGCTGGAAATGAATCCTCAGACCTATGAATGACAACGGTTGCAAGCTTTAAAGTTGTTTTTTCAAACCGAGTCACAGCAACGGATATGCTTTTATCCAAAACATGAGGCCCAACTATCTCTCCTGCAGTGGAACAGCCAATAATTTTAGATTTAGGATAATGTTGAGCCAGTTCTTTCAAAGGAGCAGGATTGCTGATGAACTCAGGAGCTGAAAAAATAAGAACTAATGTTTGTTCTGAATCCATCTCTGGAAACTTCTTAACCGACCAACCTTCTTCAATTGTATAATCAAATGTCTCGATTTTCATGATGTCCTCTCTATTGAATTCAGCGTCAATTTACATATTACGCTATTTTTATTAAAAAATTATGTATGTTTCATAAGTAAGTGGGGTTCAAAGAGAATAATGGATAAATAGCCAAGGAGATAATTGTATTAATATGTAAATCTTTTAAATTTCCACACTTTTTTTCATAAAATCAGCAGCCTTTTCGGGAGATATGGGGCGGCTTAAATAGAACCCTTGAATTTCATCGCAATCCTGTTCTTGTAGCCGCGCAAGTTGTTGTGCTGTTTCAACACCTTCTGCAATCACTTTCATGTTTAAACTATGTCCCAATGAGACAATGGCTTTGACAATCGATAAATCGTCTTCTTTTGTTTCAAGTTCTTTAATGAAAGATTGGTCAATTTTAAGACAATTCACAGGAAATTGTCTTAAATAATTTAAACTTGAATACCCTGTTCCAAAATCATCAATAGATGTTTTTATCCCAAGGTTTCTAAATTGTGTAAGCATTTCAATGAACTCTAATGGGTTTGACATGGCTAGCACTTCTGTTAACTCTAGCTCTAGAAACTGTGGTTCTAAGCCCGATTCTTTTAAAATATTCTTAACCATATTAAACAGATCTTTTTGTTTACATTGGTGAGAAGACAAATTAACTGAAACACACAAGTGCGGAAAACCTTCATCTTGCCAAGCTTTATTTTGTGCACAAGCTGTTTCTAGAACCCACTTTCCAATGGGAATAATGAGCCCCGTATCTTCTGCTATAGAAATAAATTCTAGGGGTGGGATAAGGCCGCGTTCTGGATGTTGCCATCTTATCAAAGCTTCAAATCCAATAAGCTGATTTGTTTTTATGTCAAGTTTTGGTTGATACTCTAGAAAAAATTCATTATTAACCAATGCATGCCTCAGTCCATTTTCAATGTCTAGGCGTTTCCTAACCTTTGTATGCATCTCTCCTGTAAAAAATTGAAATGTATTTTTTCCTTTTTCTTTGGCTTGATACATCGCGTTATCGGCATTTTTAAGAAGTGTTTCAGCATTATCTCCATTCTCGGGGTAAATACTGAAACCTATACTGCAAGTCACATTGACTTCATGTCCTTTAAGTTTATAAGGTTGAGAAATGCTTTCTATGATTCTTTCAAGCAAACTTGTAATACGATCAACATTCTCTGGCCCGGTTAAAAGGATAACAAATTCATCACCTCCTATGCGGGCGAGCGTATCGGAAGCCCGCAAAAGAGCTTTGAATCGTTCAGCAACGCTTTTAAGGAGTTCATCTCCTATTGAATGACCTAACGCATCATTAATGATTTTAAAAGAATCAAGATCAATAAAAGCAACTGTTATTTTCATATGATCTCGTTTAGCTATAATAATAGCTTGATTAAGCCTATCTAACAGAAGAAGGCGATTGGGCAAACCCGTTAGAACATCGTGGCTAGCTTGATGGAGCAATTTTTCTTCACCTATTTTTCTTTCGCTAATGTCGTTAAAGACGATAACAGCCCCAAGACTTTCATTTTCAGTCCCACGAAGTTGTTCCCCTTCAATTAAGAGAGAGTGCTTCTTGCCTTGTTGATCTTTCGCTATGACCTCTACTTCCCTTATATCCGCACCATTTAAGGCACGATAAAGAGGATTTTCGGACAACGTAAGTTTTTGTAAAAAGTCTGCTTTAAAAAGTGGTAATGCTGACACCCATTCACTAAGAGTCATTTTCTTTTTAATCTTATCGCCATACATTTCATCAACAGTACGATTAAACAGAGTCAATTCTCCATGATTATCACAGGCAATCACCCCTCCCTGCATATGATTTAATATAGCTTCCAGAAAATCATTTTTATTTTTTAATTTCAAATCTATAGAATATTTAGATATAGATAATGTTAATGCAACCACCATAATACTTATAACAATCGTTGCAATGAAAATAGCTAAGTAAGTTGGCTCAATCAGAACTCCAGAAGTCATCATTTTGGCTGATGTAAATACGGCAGCAAACATTCCTGTATAATGCATACCCACAATCGCAACTCCTGCAATGAGGGCACTCACAGACCTTAAACGTACACGTTTCCGAAAAGATCCTTGGTCACTCCTAACCGCCAACCACAGTGCAGCAGTAGCCGCGACCATAGCAATGACAATCGACAGGCTGAATAGTCCAATTTCGTAGTGAATGACAACATTGTTCATTCCCTTCATGCCTGTGTAATGCATCGTTGCGATTGCTAATCCTAAGACAACTCCACTTAATACATAATGTTTTATTTGGGGATTCTTAATTGTAAAGAGAAAAAAAGCAATCACAGCTGTAAGAATTGCCACAATCATAGATAAGCCTGTCCAGAATAAATCATAGGACATTTTCATTGGCATTATAAAGGCAAGCATTCCAACAAAGTGCATGGACCATATTCCGGCCCCCATCACAAATGCTCCCCCCAACAGCCATACCACACGAAAGAGGAGAGTGGTTGGTTTACGAAGATGAGAACTCATATCGAAAGCGACGTAAGAAGCCATTACTGCAATGACAAAGGATAAGACGACCAAGTACGGGTCATACGTGCCATACATAACGTCTGGAGGAAGGGGCCCGACAAGAAAATAGTGGTGGTACCAACTCATTAATCACCTCATCTTGCGATAAGAGTTATATATTAATATAATAACAGGAAACAATTAACAAATAATTGATAAATCATGAAATTATAAGATGAATTTTTACTAGATATTTTATCGTCTAAGAGGTCAATATTAAGTGTTTTTTCTCTGTAATCATTTCTTTAATTTCAGCAGCAGGTTTTGGTTTTGAAAAATAATAACCTTGCATCTCATCGCAATTTTCTTTAACTAAATATTGTAATTGTTCTATCGTTTCAACCCCTTCTGCGATGACTTTTATATTTAAATTATGTGCTAAGGCAATGATTGCCTTTACAATAGATTTATTATGGGGGTCATGAGGAACACCATCGACAAAGGATTTATCAATTTTAATTCTATCAATTGCAAAGCTCTGTAAATACTTTAAAGAGCTATAACCTGTTCCGAAATCATCAAGGGCTATTTTAATCCCCAACTTTTTAACAGCGTTTAGAAATTCTATGATAGAGTCAACATTCTCTGCCAGGACAGACTCTGTAATTTCTAATTCTAAAAACTTTGGGTTGATGTCAAATTCTGTTATAAGTTTTTCAATATAGGTGATAAGATTGTGGCGTTCACGCAACTGATATATAGAAAGATTAACGGCAATCGAAATATTTAAAGAGTTCATAATATTACTATTTGGAAATAATTCTTTGTTTTTAAGCTGGCTAAAAACTTCATTTAATACCCACTCACCTATGGGTACAATCAAACCTAATTCTTCAGCGGAATGGATAAATGCAGCTGGTGTGAGCAATCCTTTCTCTGGATGTTGCCAACGAATTAAAGCCTCAAGACCGCAAATGTTTCCCGTCTTTAAATCAACTTTGGGTTGGTAATATAAACAAAATTGATTTTCTTTTAAAGATTTTCGCAAATCATTTTCAAGTAATAATTGGTCAGAAAACGAAGAAGATAAGATACTACTACAGAATTGAAAATGGTTCCCTCCCTGTTCTTTAACTTGTTGTAAAGCAATTTCCGCTTTTTGTAATAAGGTGCTAATATTAGATCCATCTTCAGGATAAATACTCCCACCCAAACTAACCGTTGCACAAATATTTTTATTTTTTATAATAAAATTATCTTTAAAAAGGTTTTGAATCTTTATGATAAAGTCATTAATTTGTGAGATACTATTAACATTTGTTAAGGCCAAAACAAATTTATCAGCTCCCACTCGTGCCGACAAACTTCCTTTAAGAGTACGTAATCGATCGGCGATAGCTTGTAATAAAAGGTCACCCGCATCATGCTCCATGGCTTCATTAATTAATTTAAACCGGTCTATATCCAAGATAATGAACGCCATAAGGGGAGGAGAAGTTTTGAGCTCCTTCTTAGCTTCTTCTTCAAAGAAAGATCTATTCATTAGTCCTGTTAAAATATCATGATGAGAAATTTGTTTTAATTCATCTTCTGTGTGCTTACGATGGATAAATTCACCAATTAAACTACCCGTATTTTCCACCACCTTGAGGAGCTCAGGATCAACATTTTGATAGCGTGATGAAAAGAATTCAACAACGCCATACACTGTATTTTTATATAAAATGGGGGAGGCAAAAGCACTTCGTAAGTCACCTTCCTTTGCAAAGGCTGCTCGTGAAAAATTTGAGTCCTCGGCAAGATCGGAAATCCAAGCACTTTTTTTATTTTTCCAAACTTTCCCAGGCAAACCAATTCCACGTTTAAAAGATATTTTAAAGCTGTTTTGTATAAATGACTTTGCCTTAGTATCTTCTTTTTGCCACGTATCAATACAACGCATTGTATTTCCTTTTGGGTCGATCATCCAAATCTGACCCAAATCCAAATTAAAGGATTCACAAATTAATCCAAGTGTTTTTGGAAAAATTAAATTAATATTGTTGTATTTTTTTAAAATACTTAAGATTTCAGTCTGCGCTTTTGTTATTTCTTTGAATTTTTGATAGTCGGTGATATCGGAAGTAACCCCTAAAAGATCGATCAAATTCCCTTGTTTGTCTTTAAGTTGAAAGCCACGTGTATAGAGATTGCGTACGATACCATCAGGTCGCGTAATTTTAAATTCTAAAGCTATATTATTTACTTCACCCTGCTTTAATTTTTCAAAAGTTTCTTTGACAAGTGATTGATCCTCAGGAATGATAGATTCAAACCATTCATGGGGATTTGCATAACAACTTTCTACGGATTTTCCCCAAACTTCTTCATAAGCTGGACTTATATAGATAACTTTATCCATTTCAAGATTTGTATGCCAAAAAACGTCCGTTATAATTTCCCCGAATTGACGAAAGAGTTCTTGAGCTCTTTTGCGTTTTAAAACCTCAAGTTGAAGATTATAAGCATGACGCTGCATCGCATCATAGAACTCAAAATTTTCAAATAATGTAGCGAATTCAGACGTAAGCGTATTTGCGATTTGACTATCTTCTTCATTAAATATATTTCCATCTTTCTTATCTGCAAAATAAATAAAACCATACAAATGATTTTTTGAAAAAATAGGAAGTCCTAAAAAGCTTTTAATCATCGGATGATTAGGAAACAATTTATCCTTCGGAAGATTAGAATTCTGGTTAATGTTTAAAGAAACCCGCTGTTTCAAAATCTTTCCAATAAATCCTTTGTCTGGAAAAATGGGGCAGACCATTTTTGATTGGATTTTAGCATCCATTCCTGAAACCAAAAAATGTTTTAATTTATCTCCTTTTTCATTAAAAATTCCAATGACAGCATATTTTGCTTCCAAAATCCTTCGTGTGCCGCGACAAAATAAGCGAATTAGTTTTTCTGGATCAGATTCCGCAACAATAATCGAATTAAATTCCATAATTGAGACAAGTTGGTTGCTAAGCTTTTCTACTTGTTTTAACTTTTCCGAAAGTATTTCTATATTATCAAGTAACCGATTACGTTCTTTTCTCACTTCTTGGGATTTTTCAAAAAACTCTTTAAAGTTTTGTTTAATAGCTTCTAACTCAGAAAAATTTTTAGAGAGACTCTTGTTGATGTGACGAAATTCCAAAGATTCTACAGATAAGTTTATTGAACCAGGAGTTTTTATAGAAGGAACTGCTTTTTGTTTTTTAATAGCTTTAGATTCTCCTAATGCTTTTCTAATCATCTCAAGAATAATTTGCGGTTCACAGGGTTTGGGGATAACAAATTTCACACCACAGCTTTCTGCGAGTGATTTCGCCTCCACAGCACCATACGTAGCGGTGTAGAAAACAACAGGAATCTTTGCTAATTCAGGATCCTTGCGCAACTGCTCCACCAGCTCAATACCATCCATCCTTGGCATAAGAATGTCTGTAATAATTAAATTAATAGATTCGGTTTTGGCAATTTTTATGGCTTCTTCTCCATTCTTTGCTTCTAAAAGGCGATAATTTGCCTTACCCAGCAAAACCATTAAAAATTCACGATTAAGGAGACGGTCATCTACGATCAGAATCGTTGCCATAGACCCTCGTATGTTTTTTCGCTAGTTTTCAAAAAAGAAATTGGATCTGTGGGGCTATCTTTTTCAATAAGAGAATATTCTGTTGATGCTTGAGGTAAATTCGTGATGAAATCTAAAGCACTTCCTTGCGAATCTCTGAGTATACTGGTGCCAAAAAGCTTTGCCATATAAGTCCCTTAGATAAGTAGAGAGAACGTTAATCTGATGGAAAGTAAAACATAGAAGTCTTAAAATTGGATTAATGTATTATGGTGAGAGAGTGTTTGGCGGGCGACAGCTTGAGGAAGCAGCTCGCTCTCATCCTCTTTCCCAATCGCATCAAAAAGAAAACTTTATGCACAAGCCTCAACTCTCCTTGCAAAGGCCTACGTCTTTTTTTGTAACCCTGTCTCTCCCTATAATTGAGAGCCGGATCTCCGATTGGTGATAAAAGATTAATTTGCTTTCTTTGTTCTGTAGGGATTTCTATATTCGATGCAGTTTCAGTGGCGTGCCCGAGAGGATTCGAACCTCCGACCCCAAGATTAGGAATCTTGTGCTCTATCCTGCTGAGCTACGGGCACCTGCTTTTTTTATACAGGCCTGGTGGAAAAGAGGCAAGTTAGGAGGTAACTTTTTCCAATGCTTCCTCCGCTCTTAGCCATTCTTCTTCTACCCCTACGAGTTCTTTTTCAAGTTGGTGTTGCTTTTGTAAAAGCGCAGTCACGGATTCGGAGTGATGAGCATAAAGCTCAGGCGCATCCAGCTCATCCATGATTTTTTGAAGGGAGCTTAAAGTCGCTTCCATCTTTAGCTTGGCCTCCTGAGCGGATTTTTTAAGGACAGCGTCTGATTCTTTCCCCTTTTTTTGTTTTTGCGGTTTGGAAGAAGCTTCCGCCCCCTTCAAAACAAGACGACGATAGTCCTCAAGATCTCCTTCAAAGGGCTCCACTTTCTGATCAGCAACAAGCCAGAGGCGATCCATGGTGGCTGCTAGCAAATCTCGATCATGGGTGATAAGTATCACAGCCCCTTCAAAATCATTAAGAGCAACCATCAGCGCTTGGCGAGAATCCATATCCAAATGGTTTGTTGGCTCATCCAAGATAAGGATGTTTGGCTTATCCAAACAAATGAGAGTGAGGTTGAGACGCGCCTTCTCCCCTCCTGAAAGGTTCCGAACTTTCACATCTGCTTTTTGTCCCGCAAGGCCAAAACGAGCTAAATAGCCTCGTGCAGTTGTCGGTGTAAGAGTGGGGTCTTTTCGAACGACATGTTCAAAGGCAGTTGAAGTCATGTCAAATTCGTCGACTTGGTGCTGAGCAAAGTAACCCACTTTAAGCTTTCCCGAGCGACGAATTTCTCCTTTTTGGGGCGCAAGACGCCCGGCAATCAGTTTTGCAAAAGTGGATTTTCCATTTCCATTGGCACCCAGAAGGGCAATGCGATCCTCTTCATCGATCCGTTGAGAAAGCCCCTTAAGAATAGGAGCATCATCTGCATATCCTACTGTCACGTGATCCAGCACGACAAGAGGAGGAGCCAGTTTTTGCGGTTGGGGAAAATCAAAGCGCACTTCAGGATCGCGAACGATGTCGGGAAGGTGATCCATTTTTTCAAGAGCTTTTATGCGGCTTTGCGCTTGCTTAGCTTTTGAGGCTTTGGCGCGGAAGCGATTGACGAAGTCTTGCATGTGTTTTCGTTGTGCTTCTTGCTTCGTATGCTGTGCCTTAAGAGTTTGTTGTTGAGCTTCCCATGTTCTCTCAAAGGTATCATAATTCCCGCCATAAGATTGAATTTTTTCGCTATGCAAAAAAAGGGTGCGGTCACATACACTATTAAGCAAGTGGCGATCATGGCTGATGATCAACAGGCTCTTAGAATAGGTTTTGAGATATTCTTCAAGCCATAGAGAGGCTTCTAAGTCCAAATGGTTTGTTGGCTCATCCAGCAACAACCAATCAGGATTTGAAAATAAAAGCGAAGCAAGAGCCACGCGCATCCGCCATCCTCCTGAAAAATTGGAGAGAGGTTCTTTCTGCATATCTTGGGAAAACCCAAGGCCGGACAGGATTTCTGAGGCTCTGCTTTCGGCTGTGAAGGCTTCAATCGTGATCAGCCGATCATAAATATCAGCCATGTGTTCGGGTTCACTTCCCTCTTCAAGACGTGCCATAAGCTCGAGGCGTTCTTGATCTGCTGCCATCACAGCCTCTAAAGGGGTGGTTGACCCTGACGGCGCTTCTTGCGCAACATGGCCTAAACGCACACGTGCAGGGATTTCAAGCTGTCCGGCATCAGGATGAAGGGTTTTCAAAAGAACCTTAAAAAAGGTGGATTTTCCTGTTCCATTCCGCCCAACAAGGCCATAGCGATGTCCTTCGTTTAGCGTCAAAGTAAGATTTTCAATAAGTGTTCGCCCTGCAATGCGAACGGTGATATTTTCAAGCTTAATCATGGGTTATGACCTTTATTTAAATGACAAAAAATAATTCCCTTAGAAGATAAAACCTTTAAGGGTGATTAGATTTTATGTCAGGCTGCGAGTGAGGTCATTCTATCCACGAAAAAATCCTTTTAGATTACCAAAACTGCATTCAGTATATACATATTATACCCCTTCTCTCTGATAAAAGTCAAGAATTTTCAGATTTTATGCATTGACCATTAACACCTTCTTTAAGATTGAGTATACATAAAGAAGTATTGATAAAGTAGGACTTCATGCTCGAGACACTTTCTATCCACAACATTGTTCTCATCGATGATCTTCACATTGATTTTGAAAAAGGGCTTTGTGTCTTAACAGGTGAGACAGGAGCGGGAAAATCCATTCTTCTGGATGCCTTAGGCCTCGCTTTGGGAGAGAGAGCAGAGGCTCGGCTTTTGCGGCCAGGGGCATCACGAGCCCACGTGACTGCAATCTTTTCTCTTCCTCCTATTCATTCTCTTTGGCAAGAGCTTGATAATCATGGGATTTCTTATGAGGGAGGAGAAGTTATCTTTCGTCGTTTGCTAGAAGCGGATGGAAGGAGTAAGTGTTTTCTCAATGATCAACCGATCAGCCAAGCTTTGATGCGTCGCTTAGGACAGGAGCTTGTGGAAATCCATGGTCAGTTTGATCAATTGCTTGATTCCAAATCTCATATGAGCGCACTTGATGCTTATGGAAAAATTAAGAAAAGCGCAATACAAGAAGCTTTTCAAAAATACCAGAGCGCAAAAAATTCTCTTCAAACATTCCAAGAAAATCTGGTTAAATCCTTTGAACGACAAACTTTTTTGCGCTTTGCGATAGAAGAAATTGAAAAAGCCACCCCTCAAGAGGGAGAAGAGTCAGTCCTTGAGACGGAACGGGGACTAATTGCGCATCGCGCTAAAATCGCGGAAGTTCTTTCAGTGGTTGATCAAAACCTTGCCAGTGCCCTTACAGGCTTATTTCAATCTCATAAGGCTTTGAGTCGAATTCAAGACTTATTACCAGAAAAAATCACGCCTCTTTTAGAGGCTTCTGATCAGGCGATTGTTGAGAGCCAAGAAGTCTTTGAGGGAATGAAAACTCTCAAAGGAGAGGTTGAAGGGACGCCTCATGATCTTGAAACCCTTGAAAATCGCCTTCATACCATAAGGTCTTTATCCCGCAAATATCAAACAGAAGATCTTGTTTCTCGCCTTCTAGAGTTTAAAGAAGAGATTGCGACTTTAGAGCATCGAGAGGATCATCTCGACTCTCTTGAAACCGCCGTTATCGTTGCTAAAAACGATTACCTTGAGAAGGCTTGCTTCCTTTCGCAAGAGCGGAAAAAAGTGGCACTACGCCTTCAAACAGCCATCAGTGCTGAACTTTCTCCTTTAAAATTAGACCAGGCTCTATTTCGGGTAAATTTTGGAGAGCGGCCGGAGGAAATTTGGGGGCCCTCTGGGATGGATCAAATTGAGTTTTATATTCAAACCAATCCTGGTATTCCTGAAGGACCTCTTTCAGCTATTGCTTCAGGGGGAGAGCTTTCTCGTCTCATGCTCGCCCTTAAAGTTGTCCTTGTTCAATCAGGGGCAGTGCCAACTCTCATCTTTGATGAAATTGAAAGTGGAACGGGGGGAGCTGTTGCCGCTGCGATGGGAGAGCGACTTAAAGTCCTTTCTCAAAATATTCAAATTTTGGCCATTACTCATTCTCCTCAAATCGCTTCTTATGGAACTCAACATCTTCTCGTCTTTAAGCTTATGGAGAGAGGAGAAACCACCACCCACGTCAAAACTCTCGGTCGCGGAGAGCGCCAAGAAGAAGTAGCTCGGATGTTGGCTGGAGAAGACATTACAGAAGAAGCCAGAGCTGCTGCCAAACGTTTGATGGGGGGAGAATAATGGACATAAATTATCGTCCGATAGAAAAGTTATCCGAAGAAGAGGCAAAGGCGGAGCTAAGTCGTCTTGCAGCTCTTATAATCCATCATGATCGTCTCTACTATCTTGAAGACCAGCCCCAAATAAGTGACGCTGAATATGATGAGTTGCGGTTGCGAAATGAAGCCCTTGAAAAACGCTTTCCGCATCTGATTCGAGACGATAGCCCTAGTTTAAAGGTTGGGGCACCTCTGGCGGGACCCTTTAAAAAGGTACAACATCGAAAACCAGTTCTTTCCTTGGATAATGGCTTTGATGAGCAAGATGTTTATGACTTCCTGGACCGTACACGGCGATTTTTAGGGCTTTCTCGTGAAATCCCTATTGAAATTGTGGCTGAGCCAAAAATTGATGGCCTTTCAGCCACGTTGGAATATCGTCAAGGGCATTTTGCCCTGGGAGCTACGCGAGGTAATGGAACGGAAGGAGAAGATATTACTATCAATCTTAAGACCCTTAAAAATATTCCTACCATCATTCATACAAAGGATTTTCCTGATGTGACCGAAATTCGCGGAGAAGTTTACATCTGTCATGAAGATTTCGTAACGATGAATAAAGAGCAAAAAAATCAAAATCTTCCCTTCTTTGCCAATCCTCGCAATGCAGCTGCAGGATCAGTGCGTCAGCTTGATGCTCAAGTAACGGCAAATCGCCCTCTCAAGTTTTTTGCGTATGGGTGTGATGATTATGCCCCTTTTCAGGTCACAACCCATTGGGAGTTTTTAGAAAAATTAAAAAAGAGTGAGTTTGTGGTGAATCCTTTGGCGAGACTTTGTAAAGATGGAGAAGAAATTTTAGCTTACTACCGTGAGCTTGAGTCCCAAAGAGCCAGCCTTCCCTATGACATCGATGGGATTGTCTATAAAATTAACTGTATCGATTGGCAAAATCGAATGGGAAACGCAGCGCGTGCGCCGCGGTGGGCTCTGGCTCATAAATTTCCTGCCCAAAGGGCGCAGACACGCCTCACTGATATCTTGATACAAGTGGGACGCACAGGGACACTGACCCCTGTTGCAGCTCTTGAGCCTGTAACAGTGGGAGGCGTTGTGGTCTCAAGAGCAACTCTTCATAATGAAGATGAAATAGCTCGCAAAGATATTCGCGTAGGAGATACGGTTGTCATCCAACGGGCGGGTGATGTGATTCCTCAAATCGTCAGCGTCATTTTGGATAAAAGACTCAAAGACTCAAAGTCTTTTGATTTTCCGCATATATGTCCCGTTTGTGGATCACACGCCATTCGCTTACCAGGTGAAGTGGCGAGAAAATGCATTGGGGGTCTTGTCTGTACCGCTCAAGTCGCTCTACGCCTACGTCATTTTGTTTCACGGGATGCTTTTGATATTGAAGGGTTTGGCTCCAAGCATGTAGAAGCTTTTTATAAAGAAGAGCTTATTCGGTCTCCAGCAGATATCTTTACCTTAGAAATAAGAGATCGGCAAAGTCTTACGCCCTTGCATAATCGAGAAGGATGGGGAGAACTTTCTGCTCAAAATTTGTTTAAGGCTATTGAGGCCCGGCGAAGAATTTCTCTTTATCGATTCATATACGCCCTCGGTATTCCTCAAATCGGGCAAGCAACAGCTAAGCTTCTTGCGCGCCGCTATGTATCTTATAAAGCTTGGAAGGAGGCTATGATTGCAGCAAAGAATCCAGAGAGTGAAGCGTATGCGGATCTTCTTTCCATTGAGGGGATTGGCCCCCGTGTTTCGGAAGATTTGATTGCTTTTTTTGATGAACCCCACAACCTTAAGGTTTTAGAAGACCTTTTAAAAGAAGTTATCGTTTTAGATGAAAAATCTCCTCAGATAAGCTCAAGTTCTCTCGCCAATAAAACCATTGTGTTTACAGGTACCCTTGAACATATGAGCCGTCCTGAGGCAAAAGTCCGAGCGGAAGCTTTAAGCGCAAAGGTTTCAAGTTCTGTTTCAGCCAAAACTGATTATGTGGTCGTAGGCGCTGATGCAGGTTCAAAAGCCAAAGCCGCTAAAGAGCTGGGTGTTACAATCCTTACGGAGGAAGAGTGGTTGAAACTGCTGAGATAATAGTCTCTTTTTATTGCTGTCGCTTCCAGTCAGACCAGCGCGCGATCCCTCCGGCTTTCCGCTGACAAACAAAAGTATAAAAGTCCTCTATAAATTTTTTTCGATTTTCAAGCATTTCTATAGTGTATCCTCCCTTAAGCCAACGGACTGTATCCGCCAAATCTACTGATCCTAAAAAGTGTTGACGCTTGATAATATCTTTTAAGGCGACTTTAGGCGCATTTTTCATAATATCAAGCATCACAAGGAGCATGGATGTTCGCCCTTTACCATGAGTACAATGAAAATGAATCCAATAGTTTGGCGCATAATCGTCAAAAAATGTGACGATGTTGTCAATGTTCTGAGGGGGTACAGGAGACCTGCTTCCAATAACCAGATTTTTGTGGATGAAGCCATATTGACTCGCTTCTTGATTTCCAGAGGAGATAAGTTCAGGACACTCCTTTATCGTACTTGTAAAAACAAGACGACGGACATAATGCTTTAACTCTGGCTTTGATTTCTTATAGCCCAAGAGTGTTATGGGAAGCCCTTTAATATATTCGGTCAATTCGGATTCAGCATTAACAATGATTTTCTTTTCTTTAATGTGCTGAAGTTTCCTGACGAGAGTTGGAAAGCGAGGGAGGTAGCCACCGGAAGCGCGAATTTCTCTGAGACCGGTCAAATCTACCTTTTCATTAGAATGGATTTCATCCTGCATCGTTCGGAATATTTTCATATCGAAAGCATCCAAAAACACAAAGCCAATAAAACTAATAAATAAACCTATGACGCCTATTATGGTCAGAATGGTTTTTTTCTTTTGAATTTTGAGCATATTTAGGTTCCTTAAATTTTAAAATGAAGGAGAAAGAAGCCGCTGCTAAGATACATCATGTCTTACGTAAAGGATGCCACTCGGACCAAAGCTGGATTCCTCCTGCTTTTCGCTGACAAATAAATGCGTAAAATGCTGTGATAAATGCTGCGCGTTCCTGAAGCTGCTTTCGCGTATAGCTTCCTTTCCTCCAAACGACGGTGTTTAGTAAATCTTCTGATCCTAAAAGGTGTTGACGCTTAATAATATCATTTAATGATACATGCGGCGCATTTTTAAATATATCATACATGACGAGCATAAGGGTGGTTCTCCCTTTACCATAATGGCAATGAAAGTGCACCCACGTATTTTTTGGAAGCCTATCAAAAAGCTTAACCACGTCATCGATTGTTTTATTGGTTGAGATAAATTTACTTCCTATTTTTAGATGAGCATACAAAAAACCATGTCGTTGAGCTTCTTGTGATTCAGGTACGACAAGATCAGACCGCACCGCTGTGGTTCCTGTAAAAACCCATCGTCTGATAGCGTATTTCCAATGAGGATGAGGATGCTGATAAGCAAAAAAAGTGGTAGGAATGCCTTTGCTATAACCATGGTATTCACTGATACCATCAACAATAAGTATGTGTTCCTTAATATGACTCAGTTTTCTTTTGAGATCAAAGAAGCGGACAGATGTCCCTCCAGAAGCTTTAAGCTCTCTCAAGCCCGTTAAATTAACGTGCTGGGTTGACCAAATTCTATCTTGTGTTGTGCGGAAGTTGCCGCTAAAAAAAGCTTCAAAAAATAAAAATAACATTAAGCCTATAAAAGAGCCGAGGCTACCCATAATTAAAATATTTCTTAATCGAAAAAGTTTTTTCATGGGAGTTTTGTTAGCTGTTTTTTATGCCACTCAGACCAGCGCTGGATCCCTCCAGCTTTTCGCTGACAAATAAAAATATAAAAATCCTCAATAAATTTTTTGCGGCGTTTGAGTGTTCTTGAGGTGTATTTCCCTTTTTTCTTTGTTTTCCAAACAACAGTGTTAAACAAATCGACAGAACCCAGAAGATGTTGGCGTTTAATAATATCTGATAAAGCCACTTTCGGAGCATTTTTCATAATATCATACATAACCAGCATCATGGATGTTCTTCCTTTACCATGGCGGCAATGAAAATGAAACCATACGTTTTCGGGCGCTTTGTCAAAATAGGAAACAAATTTATCGACTGAATCATCAGGTGTTTTAATTTTGCTATCAATTTTAATATTTTTATAGCCAAATCCATATGTATAAGCCATGTTGATTTCAGGAAGAATACGCCCAGGAAGAATATGAGGCGTACCTGTCAAAAGAAGTCGTCGAATAAAATAGCGTATACTTTGTTTCTTCCGATGATAACCCAAAAAAGTGGTGGCCATATTGTTGATATAACCATGACTTTCTCTCATTCCATCAATGATGGTAATGTTTCTATTCAGAGGCGCAAGCCTTTTTTTGAGATTTGGGAAGTCAATTATAGGCCCACCAGAGGCAGGTAGTTCGCGTAACCCTGTCAAATCTATCTTTTCAGATGAAGAAATCTCATCTTGCATGGTACGAAATTTAGCGTCCGTATAATTATCAGTGGAAAGCAGGTAAGTTATTGTCAATAAAATAGTAAAAATGACAATGCTTCCTCCGATAAAAAGATATTTTTTATTCAGAGTTTTTTTCATTCTCTTACTCCAAAGAAACCCATTATCACCGCTTCTTGAAAATCTTATATTTGTTTTTGTTGTTGATGCCACTCCGACCACCGTTGAATCCCTCCCGCTTTTCTTTGACAAACAAAAGCATAGAACTTTTCGATAAATTTTTTGCGGTTTTCCAGCATTTCTTTGGTATAAGACCCCTTTTTCCAAACAGTCGTATTGAAGAGGTCAATAAACCCGACAAGATGTTGTCGTCTCACAATATCTTTCAATGCAACGTGGGGGGCATTTTTGAGAATATCTAACATGACAAGCATCAGCGTTGTCCGTCCTTTTCCATGATGACAATGGAAATGAATCCATACGTTCTGAGGGAGATGATCCAAAAATGTTATAAAGCTATCAATATTGCTATCGGGTGTAGTAAAGCGGCTTCTAATAATGATATTTTTATAATCAAAACCGTATTTGGGAGCTTCTTCAGATTCAGGCGTAATAAGATGAGGGGGAACTTCAAGAGAACCTGTAAAGACAAGACGTCGAATATAATGTTTCCCTTCTGGAATTTTATCTCTGTATCCAAGTATGCTTATCGGAAGGCCCTTAACATAATCCATGGGTTCAGACTCGGCATTCACAATAATAATTTTATCTGCCTTGAGAGAAGATAATCTTATTGTAAGGCCTGGGAAGCGGGGAAGACTTCCACCGGAAGCTTGAATTTGTCGCATTCCTGTTAAATCAACTTTTTCAGAAGATACGATCTTATCTTGCATCGTGTGAAACTCGCCTCCAAAATAGGCATTCCAGATGACAAAGAGGATCAGACCTGCAAAAATCCCAATTCCTCCTCCGAAGAGAGTTCGTTTTCTCTTTAAAATCATTTTGACCCTTGCGATTTATTATCCTTTAAGAGGAGAAGATTTGAAATCTTCAGAATGGTCTAATTTCCATTTGCGATTCCAATCAGACCAACGCTGGATACCTCCGGCTTTCTTTTCGACAATAAAAGAATAAACTTTTGTTAAGAATTCCATTCGTTCTTCCAACTGTTTCTTCGTATATGTTCCATTTTTTCGAACATCTGTCGTCATTAAATTTTCTGACCCTAGAATACGGTGGCGTTTTGCGAGATGTTCCAGAGACACCTGTGGGGCGTTTTTTACAATATCTAGTAACATAAGGAGGATAGATGTGCGCCCTTTTCCCTGGGCACAATGAAAATGAAGCCATGAATTCGAAGGTAAATTCTCAAAGAAATCTATAATTTCATCAATATTCTCATCAGAAGCGATAAATTTACTCCCGATAGTAAGTTTTATATAGTCAAAGCCATATTTTTTAGCTTCTTCTGCTTCAGGAATAACGAGATCAGGGCGTACGCTTGTTGTTCCCGTGAAAATCAACCGTCGAAGTATATGTTTCACATTTGGAGATTTGCGTTGATAAGCAAAAAAAGTTGTTGGAATGCCTTTTATATACCCATGAAATTCAGCCATTCCATCAACTATAATTTTAGGCCCTGGAATGTGAGAGAGCCGTTTTTTAAGGTCTGAAAAGCGCATAGGGGCCGAGCCTGAAGCGTGAAGATCCCGAAGTCCGATTAAATTTACGTATTGTGTCGATGAGATGGGATCTTGGGTGGTGCGAAAATTACCGCCTCCATAAAAGATATCAAAAGAGATATAAACGAATAAAGCTATGAAAAGGGTAAGCCCTCCACCAATGAGGATAGGTTTTTTCTTTAAGACTCTCTTCATATGCATTTTTCTTTTAGGTGAATAATAAACACGTTCTTCAGAATCATTCGAATCATTAGGTTAAGAATTTTTAATACTACTCGATTTGTAGAATTCTTCTCCAAGATAAGCAAGTGAGAAGTTATTTTTGAGCCGGGAAGGAAAAGATAGATTTATAAAAAAATAGATTTCTATTGACCCACAGATCAACTCTCGTCAAAGTACAGGAAATCTAAATGAATTTATCTAGCAATGCTTCGTTTTCTTACCTGGACATGTACATTTCTTTTTATCCTTGGACTCACAGGGAGTATTGGGACACTTGTCGTGCTCTATTATTTTGGGCAGGGTCTTCCCGATTATGCTCAACTTGTAAAATATGAGCCCCCTGTGGTCAGCCGTCTTTATGCAAGTGATGGACGTCTATTTGCTGAATACGCCACACAAAAACGTGTATTTGTTCCCATCGAAGCTATCCCACGCCGTGTCATACAAACTTTTTTAGCTGCGGAAGATAAAAATTTTTATGAGCACTCAGGTCTTGATTTTTTTGGCATCATCAGAGCTGCAGTGGTTAATCTTAGTCAAATGGGAACAAATAAACGACCCATGGGAGCATCAACCATTACGCAACAAGTAGCCAAAAACCTACTTCTCTCCAGTATTGCAACCCAAGCTTCTTATGAGCGAAAAATTAAAGAAGCCATTCTAGCCTTCCGCATTGAAAATGCTTTGAGTAAAGATCGAATTTTAGAAATTTATATCAATGAAATTTATTTAGGAGCCGGCTCGTATGGCGTTGGAGCAGCTGCCCTTAATTACTTTAATAAATCATTAGATGAGCTCACAATTGCGGAAGCCGCGTTTTTGGCCGGCCTGCCAAAGGCTCCGAGCAAATATAATCTTAAACAAAATTATGGTGCAGCCAAAGCTCGCCGAGATTGGGTTATAACCCGCATGTATGAGGAAAGGGTCATCACTCGTCAAGAAGCCTTGGAGGCTAAGGCAGAACCAATTGAACTCAAGCGTCCCAATCCGACTCATGTGGTCAAAGCTGATTATTTTGCCGAAGAAGTCCGTCGTCACCTAATTTCTAAACATGGTGAGCCTTCTCTTTATCAAGGCGGACTTACGGTTCGTACCACGCTCGATCCTCACCTTCAAAAAATAGCAGATTGGGCCTTACGTAAGGGTTTGATTGATTACGATCGCCTTCATGGCTGGCGAGGAGCTCTTCACCATGTGGAGTTAAGGGACACAAGCACAGAAACCTGGAAATCACAGCTGGCAGAAATCATCCAACCTCCAGGCATTGAACAATGGAAATTAGCTATTGTGTTAAAGCTTACCGATAAGGTAGCTAAGATAGGTTTAAAATCGGGTGAGGAAGGAACAATTCCCCTATCAGAACTCACTTGGGCTCGACAGCATAAGAAACCCGTTAAGCCTATGTCCGATGGAATAAACGTTCCTCAATTATACCTAGGCCCCATCATTCAGCGTCCGAGTGATGTTTTGAGCGTTGGAGACGTGATTCTTGTGGCTAACGTTCAGGGGAAAGAAAAGACATATACTCTTGAACAAGTTCCTGCTGTGAGTGGTGCTCTCGTGGTCATGGACCCCCATACAGGTCGAGTTCTTGCCATGACCGGGGGTTTTAGCTTTGATGCAAGCCATTGGAACAGAGCGACCCAAGCTCTCCGCCAGCCCGGTTCAGCTATCAAACCTTTTGTGTATTTAGCAGCGATGGAACGTGGATTTTCGCCCGCAACCATTGTATCAGACGCGCCTATCTCTATTGGGTTGGGGCGAGGCCTTGGAGTTTATTCTCCTAAAAATGTGACGACCAGGCATTATGGACGAGTTCCTCTCCGCATTGCTCTTCAAAAATCCTTAAATCGAACGACCATTCGTTTAGTGCACGAATATGTGGGAATGAAGCCTGTGGCTAAAATGATCGAGAAGTTCGGGATTATGGATCATGTTCCCATGCAAATTGCCATGGCTATTGGGGCTGGAGAGACGACTCTCTTACGTCTTGCCACAGCTTACGCCATATTGGCTAATGGAGGGAAAAGATTAGAAGCTACTCTGATTGATCGGATTCAAGATCGACATGGAAAAACGATTTTTGCGGCGGATACACGTCAGTGCTCAGGCTGTACAAGACAACTCTGGGCAAATCAAGCTCCCCCCCTTATTGAAGATCATCGAGAGCAGTTAGCAGATCCACGCAGCATTTATCAGATTACCTCCATGCTTGAAGGGGCTGTGAGGGCAGGATCGGCGCGAAAGGCAAAAATTTTGAATAAAATTTTAGCTGCAAAAACAGGAACGACCAACGATGAGAAAGAAGCTTGGTCTGCTGCTTATACTCAGGATTTGGTGGTGTTGACATATGTGGGATTTGACTATCCCCAAACTTTGGGCCATATGGAAGGAGGTGCTCGCTCTGCTCTTCCTATCATTGTTGATTTTCTTGGAAAAGCGCTTAATGGAATTCCGAGTAAGCCCTTTAAAATGCCGTCCGGCATGAAGCTTGTCAGAATGACCGAACCCTTCAGCGGCGACATTATTTATGAGCCTTTAAAAGCGAATCAAAGTCTCCCTGCCCGGCTTTCAGCACCTTCTTATGAAAAACCTCAGAAACCTTACGGAGGAGCTACTTACGATTCTCCTTATCGGTCTTATGGTTCTCACCCTTCATATGACTCACCTCCTTCCTCTGAGTCTCACACCCCTTATGAATCTCAATCTTCGTATGAGCCTTATGATTCCCAGCGTTCTTATGAGCCTCAATCCTCCTACGACTCACCTTATGACTCTTCCTCTCCTTATGATTCACCGCCGTCATATGAGCCTCAATCCACTTATGACCCCCCGGTTTACGATTCCCACCCCTCTTATGACCCCCAAGAATCCTCTGTGATGGGCACAGGTGGGTTATATTAATTTTTAAAATGAAAATAAGAATTGTCAGATTATGTACACAAAAATAACTCATCAGATTAGCGTTACCGTTGAACCCATTTTCTTAGAGGATCAATCTCTCTCTTCAGAGAGTCATTACGTTTGGGCGTATCAAATATGGATTGAAAATCAAGGGGCCGAAATGGTACAGCTTTTATCTCGCACATGGCGGATTACGGATGCTAACGGCCTTATCCAAGAAATCAAAGGAGAAGGCGTTGTGGGAGAGAAACCTTGGATTACGCCAGGAACAACCTTTCATTATACGAGTGGAACTCCTCTTTCGACTCCGTCAGGAGTCATGGAAGGAATTTTTCATATGAAAACAAAAGCAGGTAAGCCTATAGATGTCGTGATCCCCGCATTTTCTTTGGATAGCCCTTATGAAACAGCGGTCATGCACTGAGATTTTAAATTTTTGAAGATAAATCAAACAATTATGAATCCAACAAACCCTTGTAGCCAGATTTTAGAAAAACTTCCACACCCTATTGGCAAACTTTGGTGGAGTGCCATCCTCTATTTTAGAAGCATTTACGACTGTGAAAAGGGGGAAGAAGGCGCCTGTAGAAAAATTTGAATAGATCTTCACCCCTACTTCTATGGATAAAGACCTTTCATTCAAACCCTTCTCTCATAATTTATATATAAGAAGTCTGGCCAACCCGCTTTAATCAGCCTCTTCAATATAGCCAAGAGCCTTCACAAGAAGTCGTGCGTGGGGCTTATCAAAAACATCTTGATTATAAAAGTCTTCATCCCAATCAACAATACCATCTAAATTTACACCACCACGGGTGGCGTCATGTCGTCCAGGTGATGTTCTACGAACAAACTCTAGAATATCATTATATTGAATCATTCCTTTGGGTCGCTGAGCATTAAATTTTGCAAGTTTTAATTCCTCAATTTGAGCAGCTGATTTTCCTACTCTTTCTTCTTCCGTCAATGGAATAAGTTCTTTCTGCTTGTATTGGAGGCTGGCATTAATATCATTGACCACATATGTTAATATCCTATCCTCATTATATTTTGCATTAAAGCTTGCAAGGAGAGTGTCTATAGGTCTATTCATAATTTCTACACCTAATTGGTACATATCTTGAAAACTAGCTGCGTCCATAGGCAAACCTATATAGGGAGCTAATCTCTGCTCTATGCGGGTTTGATAATGTGATTGTTGCCCAACACCAGCACGCTCCAGCCATCCCGCATAACGTAAACCAAACACTTCTTCATTCTCATGAATTTGTCTAGTAGGCTCAGGACCAGCGTAATTAGTTCTTTCATCCTCCACCATGTCTTTAATGATATTTTTCTTTAATGAGACCATAAGAGAAGCCATCTTAACTTCTAGGGTTTCCTCGCTTGTAGCCAGTTCTGCATTTGTAAGCCTTGCCATTGCCCAAGATGTGTCTTCTTCTGCACGTGTCGCACAATAGCTTCCTCCAATAGCTAGACGCGATAAAACCAAAGCCAGCACATTATCAGGAATGACTTGCTCACCTCCCTGAGGCCAGATTAAGGTAGCAAAGGCTAGGGTTCGGTTTTTTGTACGGAGGTTTTTGTTAAGCATATTGGATAATTTATCACGGTTACCATACTCCTGACCTGCATAGTCACGTAGACGCTGTTGAGTAATGTTTCCTTGAACTACCAGACGATCAAATACGGATAGTATCTTATTCTTGGCTCCTTCAAACTCAGCCCAATTAACGGGCAGATTAATATTATCTCGACTCAATCCTGTTCTTGCATTTACAAAGTCTAGATAAGGAGGATTAAGCATCCAGGGATTTACTTTCAAAGGAGCTGGAGCTACTGGAGCGGGTGCCAGAGGAATACCTTCATTTCTAAGCGTGCGTGCAATCATTTTTTTGCAGGATTCCATGTGCCGGGCGTATGTTAAATATTCATCAAATCCGTCATCATCCCTTCCGCTTAACCCATTCTGCATTTTTTGGAAAGAAGAGAGCATAGCACCTGCATTTATTGTGCTCCAGCTTTTTACTTGAAATTGCAGTCTTCTTGAGATCGCCGTTAGCAGCTTCAGATCTCCTTCACCGTAAGTTCCTAGGGTATTAAGAACGTCATTTATGGGATCACTAATAAAATTATGATAACCATTGAGACTTGCGCGCATGGGCACAAAGTAATATTCATTTAATTCTCGTAAATTTACAGGCTCACCTAGGCGCCTTCTTTCGGCTGCCTGTTGTCTTGCAATTTCTTGCTGTCTTGCAGCTCCTTCAGCTTCTTGCTGTCTTGCAATTTCTTGCTGTCTTGCAGCTCTTTCAGCTTCTTGCTGTCTTGCAATTTCTTGCTGTCTCACAATTTCTTGCTGTCTTGCAGCTTCTTGAAGTTCTGCAGCTCTTGC
>JBEPVR010000001.1:0-28332 GCA_041690915.1 Alphaproteobacteria bacterium | reverse complement strand
CTGGTCATAGGGGGGTGGGGAACTCGGGGGAAATCGAGTACCGAGCGTCTCAAAGGGGCTTTGGTAAGTAGCGTGGGATTGAGCTTTTTCTCTAAAACGACGGGGTGTGAAGCTACATTTACACTCGCAGGCCCCTTTCAAAAAACGAGGTCTTTGCTTTTGTATCGCCCCTATAATAAGGTTACCATCTGGGAACAAGCAGATACAACAGTGCTTGCAGAAAAATTCGCACAGAATATTCTATTGTGGGAATGTATGGCGCTTCGAAATAATTATGTCAAACTCATGCAAGAAGAGTGGATGGAAGATACCCTTTCTACCATTACAAATGCTTTTCCAGACCATGAAGACAAGCAAGGCCCGGCGGGTTATAATATTGCAGAAGTGATGACCCATTTTATCAAACCAAAAGGTTGGCTTATAACAAGTGAAGAACAGATGCTGCCCTACTTTGAAGAAGCTGCATTGCAAAAGAATAGCCGACTTCAATCCGTAGGATGGCTAGAAGAAGGGCTTTTAACTAACGATGTTATGTCTCGTTTTTCCTATATTGAGCACCCTCAAAATGTTGCTCTGCTTATGGAAATGGGAAAGGGTTTTTCTGTTTCGAAAGCCTTTTTACTCAAAGAACTGGCTGATGATGTTATACCTGATATTGGAGTTCTCAAAGTTTATGTTCCAGTCACTCTTAACTCGAGAACGCTTCAACTTATCAATGGTATGTCTGCAAATGAAAAATATAGCTGCTTAAAGAACTGGAAACTCCTTAATTTTGATAAGGAATTTATGACTGGAACTTGGGTGACAACGTTTATAAACAACCGATCTGATCGTATGCAACGTTCAAGGGCTTTTGCCCAACTTATCGTCGAAGATATTTCTGCAGATAAGCACTTTGTCGCAGGATCAAATATTCAGGGATTTCTAAAATTTATCAGTCAAGAATGGCAGACGCATTTAAAAAATCTTCCTCTATCCCCTCTGACGCTTGATTTTTTAAATGCTTATGCTCGAAAGCTTCGTGTATGCATAACGTCTGAAGATCTTAATGCTCGCCTGAAAGCAATGGGTGTTATAAACTATGAGGGGGATCTTTATGATCCCTTGGAGCTCGAGCGATTTTTAAAAAAAATGGCCCACCCCTATACAGATGCCGTCCTCTCTTTTCACAAAAAAAATATCGAAAACATTGATGATTACAATAAATTACTAAATTATATTAATAGGGCTGAAGACACAAAAATAATAGAAGAAGTGTTTACAAAATGGTTTATGTCTAAGTTCATTCTTATTAATAATCAGGATTTAACGGGAGATGAATTGTCTGGTTGGATTTGTAATTACACGCCTCCATTTTACTTAAACAAAATAATGGGTATGCAGAATATTAAAGGTCCAGGACTTGAATTGGTGCATGAATGGGAGAATTGGGAAAAATGCTATAACGCTAGCCTCCTTCTTTTCAACCCTTTGCCACAAAAGGTTAGACAAGGATTTCACAATTTTTTAGATATTTCGGAATTTGGATTTTTAGAAAAAGAATACCTTGAAAACTTGGTAAGTAATAAAATAATCTTAAAAAGATACAAATCTGAATGTGAAAATCTAAAAGCACATATTGAAAGTGCTTATCGCAATAAAGAGGTGGCACATCATAAAAAATCATTTTTCTTTAAAGATATATTCTTGAATTTTTTCGACGTTAATTTTTCTCTAAAACGTCATAAGGTTGCCCACCAGCTCTATGACGATCTAAGTTGCCATCGAATTAGTTTCATTCGAGCAATGGCTGAATTAAAAAAGCTGGATAAAGCCAATTATGAGTGAGTTTATTCTCCCCCTCTTCCCTGAAGGAAGTCTTTCTGGTTCGATCATCTTAACGGTTGCTGTAGGCGTGGTCGTTTCTGCTTTTTATAATTTAAGGTTTGGATGGGTTCTTTCGGGATTCGTTGTTCCGGGTTATTTAATTCCCTTATTCATCCAAAGACCGATGATTGCGCTCATCGATGTCATTGAGGGGATCCTTGCTTATTTCATTGCTTATCACATATCTAACGCGGTCCACTACTTCAAAGTATGTAGTACTTTTTTTGGAAGAGATAGCTTCTACAATATCTTTCTATCATCCATCCTGATAAGAGTTATCTTTTCATTTTTCCTCTTACCTATCATTTCCACCTTCATTTATTCTACCTATGGTCTTTCCTTTTCATACGAAGATAATTTTCAGAGTTTTGGGATTATTATTATCGCTCTTATAGCCAACCAATTTTGGACTGTGGGGTTTAAACAAGAACTCGTCCCGTTTTTTGTAACATCTCTTACGACATACATAGTGATACGATATGGGTTAATGGAATGGACCAATATTCGAATTAGTGAAATTGGTTACTTGTATGATACAGCTCTTTATAATTTTTTTGGGAGCTACAAAGCTTATGTGATTCTCTTGGTGACGGCACTCATAGCCTCTCGCATGAACCTTAAATATGGCTGGGAGTATGGAGGAATTCTTTTAGCAGCTCTTCTTGCTTTACAATGGTATTTCCCCATAAAATTATTAGCGACTCTTGGGGAAGCTATTTTAATCTATTTCATTTCACGAAGTTTGTTAACATTACCCTTTTTTGAGACAGCCAATATCAGTAGAGCACGAGAAGTGGTTCTATTCTTTGGCGTTGGATTTGTATATAAGCTCATCTCTGCTTGGCTTATCTTTATTTTTCTCTCTGATATCAACGTGACTGATTTTTATGGTTTTGGGTATTTACTTTCGAGTTTCATCGCGATCAAAATGTATAATAGTCAAATGCCAATCCGTGTGCTAAGCGCGATTATTCAAACGTCGTTAATAGGTGTTATATTAGGGACAATAATTTCTCTTCTCTTAACATTTATCCCTTATCCAAAAATTATGGCGAGATTCTTTCCTGATAAAGCAAATATAGAAATTATAATCCCCCCCTCTAATGTTTTACGAAAGCAAACTCTCCCCAAAAAAATCAAGACCACTACAGGATATCTATCTGAGTTTCTTTCGGACCGAAGCCAGTACTTTTCCGAGACAGGGACAAATCTTTATAAACCACCTGCGAAGGAGGATTTACAGCTTTTTGATAAACAAGTGTTCACTCCTTTACTCAGTCTCATTGACCAAGGAATAACACTCTCCAAGCTTGAAGAACTTAATGGAGCTGCTACGACTTTTGGATATGAAATTAGTCTTTTTAACGAAGACAGTCATTCCTATCTTATTCTTGCAGAAGATAAAAATGGCAAAAAACGCCATTATGGCGCAACGTTTATTTTCCGCCTTCAAAAGAGCACTCCCTATATTTTTCAAATTCCCCATCCTTTATGGGAAATTAATACGGTAGAAGCAGGCCTCTATCTCTTTTCTCAGTTAAAAGGGAAAGCATTTATCTTTCCTGAAACCCACCCACAAGCTAATTTTGATGATAGTGCTGATCCCGTAAAGCCCACAAATAAAGGGAGCTTTTTTCATCTAGGCGCACAGGTCATTTTACGAGAAGCAGGGGACAAGCCTCTCATGCTAGTGTATGTGAGGGGATATTCTCCCATCTCTCCCCTTATCCCCTTAAAGGGCAGTTCTTCAGATGCAGATATTTTCCTTGCATTTGATAATGGCGCCATAAGAGATGCTCAGCTCACGTCCCTTCAACAAAAGCTTGTGAATGAATTAAAAAAGGAAAACTATAAACTTCTTTTTGTAGATAATGTTGAAGAAACTCAGGGGTACGACATGATGCAACTGCAGGAATTTCAATATCTAAATCAAACAAAAAATAAAGAACTTACTCTTGTGTGGTTGTCCTCTTCTCATCGAGGAATTTTTCGAAATCCCGAACATGCACTTCTGCGTCTTTCACATATGAATGCCCTTAACATTCCTATTGAAAAAACACCTCTTGAGACTTTCCACAACTCGCATGCGGGAAAGGAAAAAGCTCTTTCTAAAGAAGCCTTAACGTCTTTGCAAAAGTATATTGCAACAGAGGATATCCTTTACCTTTCCACATTTCAAAAACTGGTTCTCCCTCACAAGCTCGCTTATGTTGTGGATCCTTTATTACAAAAATCTTTTTTGGTGGTTGTAGATAAAGGGATAATGAATGCATTCCCTTTAGAAAGTAAGGGATTTCAAATGCTGCAGAAAGACAAGAAATGAAAAGCATTCTTTTTATATTACTTATTTTAATAGGGGGAGAAGGAAAAGCTGGGAAACCGTCCTCCCTTCTTTTAGAAAAGTCACGGTCCGTACCCGTCTATAAACTTTCTATGCATAAGTGGCTTGTCTTTCCTCTTTCAGGTCAATCTTATCAAACAAAGATAGCAACTCTCGCTAACATCCCTCTGAATATTCGATGGAATCCTGACAAAAAGTGGTTCTATAAGATCCAGGTCCAATCTCTAAGTCTGGGTGGAGCTATTATTGAGAATAGGTACTTAGAGTTTAGATCTCAACAGACTCTCTATAGTTCTCCTCATCTTGGAATTTACTCTCCTTCTTTTTATGTGGAACAAGATGTGCAACCAACTTTAGAAACGATTACGCTTCTTAATTGGAGTGATAAAGAAAGGGCCGCTTTTGTTCGAGTCCGCCTTATCTCCCAAGATAAAGATATTGCGTCTGTTTATTGCCGCGTCTTTGAGAAAGCAAACGTCGTTCTTCGAAATCTGCTAAATTATTGGTATCATCTCTCACCTGATAATCAAACCCTGCTTTCGGCAGGTAATATTTATGATACCTTCAATCTCTCACCACAGGAAAAAGCAAATATTATTGATAACTTGTGGAAACCTATTGGTCCACAAGGCATTCCTAATAAAACATTTGAGGAAAAAATTTTACACCACGTGGAACCCCTGGAAGGAGAGATGGTAACGAAGCCTATCCTGCCAGGAGGTGCTTATATTAGTCAAAATCGTTATGCTGTTATTTTTATTCCCGAAAAGGGGGCGTCTTTTACATTTGTTCTTTTGCCTCTTGATCCTCATTCAAAGAATTCCCCTTCTCTTCTCAACTTAAAATGGTATGGAAGAAAAATAACTGATCCTGTCGAAATAAAACTTAAGACAAATGAAGAGGGGAAGGTAACTCATTTTTTTGAAAAAGGTTTTTTGGTGGCTTCAACTCTAAAACCTCTTGTTTTACGGGCATATGATAAGAGGGGACAACAAATCCTTATCCAGCCCCTCTCTATTAAGGGGTATAGAGTTGATAAGAAAAACCCTCTGGAATATGAGATTTCTCATCAAGAGCAACAAGCGACACCGCTTCGTTTTGATTTTCGTAAAATTATGTCAACTTCTAATGATACACACCCTCAAAGTCTTTCCTATGAACTTTTGAACGAAAAAGGAGATATTCTTAAAAGAGGCTCTTTCTTGCCCCTCATCAGTCTCTCCTCTTATGATCACCTTTCGCAAGATCCCTTAACTCTTCTCTCCAATGTTTATTCTATTTACCTTGTTGCATCTCCGGAGGCCAAAAAGCTCCGTTTTATATCAACCGATCCCTTTTATGTTACGGCTTATAATCGTCCTTTAAATTTAGCCCGCCATTTTGAAATTCCAAGCGATTATTATTCTTATGGTTCTTCCGAAGAGTCCTTGAGACGACCTTGGTTTTACTTTTCCCCCGTGGATGCAGATCGGTTGGAGAGAAACGGACAAACTTTTTTATTTTCTATTCAAGAGCAGCCTATAGAACAGGATGAAAATGTTCGTTTAGGGATTTATGAGTGGAAACAATTTTTTCCAAAGGAAAATTGGCTTTCTACCTATCTCCTTGTTCCAAAAGACCCCGACCTTCCTCAAGTCACTCAGGCTCAAGAAGTTACCTATGCTCCTTTTTCTCTCCCCATGAAGAGTTCAATTGATTTTCAAGGGCTTAGAGGGGTACAATTTATTCGTCCTGATCTTATTTATTTCAAAAAGAAAGCCTCTTCAGAACCTCTTGTGGTTAAGGTAGATGGAACCGAAGTTTATAACGCAACCCTTTCAGGAACCCAAGGCAGTATCCAACTTCCTCCCCTTGCTATTGGCAAGCATTTTGTAAGTATTATCGGTTCGTCTGATATAAGAGTCTTTATAAATCAGAACCGTAATAAAGAACAAAATTATTTTAAACGCCAAGCCATTCAGTTGGGGCAGCGGGACACCCAATTTCTTTACGAAAAGGTTGATGAAGAAGCCACATTAACGCTTAATCTTTATGCACGTTCTCAAAGTTCTACCAAGATAGAGTTTAAAATTGATGGGCCTTCTTCTCCAGAAAACGTTCCGCTGCTTGAGTATACCATTCGACAAAGAAATTATGACGTTTTTTTCTCCGGAGCTCCCCTCCTTTTTCTGAATGAAAAGAAAGAAACATACCTGACTGCCGAACCTATTTTTATTAAACTGGGAAGTGATATGCCTAAAGGAACCTATTCCATTACTCTTAAGGCCGCAGATTCTATCTATGGCTTCCTAAGCCAACTAACACCAGGGTTTCATAATAAGAGAACCACAACGATAGAAATCAATCCTATCCCAAATAAATAATAGAGTTCTCACCCGACATGAAAGGGAGGCTTCATAAAAAACGCTATTCAAATCACCAACCTTAGTAAAACTTTTCCTGGAATGGAAAGACCGGCGCTTGACCATATAACGGCTTCCATTCGTCAAGGAATCATCACAGGACTTGTCGGACCCGATGCAGCGGGAAAGACAACCCTTATGCGCCTTATGGCTGGGCTCTTAATCCCCACCACAGGCGACATTAATGTTTTAGGGCTTCATACAAAAAAAGACGCAGACCCCCTTCACGAAATAACAGGCTACATGCCTCAAAAATTTGGGCTTTATGAAGATTTGACTGTCATTGAGAATCTTAATCTTTACGCTGATTTACATGATCTTGCACCTCAAGAGAAAAAAGATTCTTTTGAAAGGATGCTCCAATTTACATCCCTTAAGCCTTTTATCTTTCGTCTAGCTGGAAATCTCTCCGGCGGTATGAAACAAAAGCTGGGGTTAGCTTGTGCCCTTTTGGGCAATCCAAAAGTGTTGCTGCTAGATGAGCCTAGCGTAGGTGTTGATCCTCTCTCGCGTCGTGAATTGTGGAAAATGGTTCAACAGTTAGTTTACCAAAGACTGACGGTGGTGTGGTCGACCTCTTATCTCGATGAAGCTGACAAATGTGAGGAGGTCTTATTACTCAATGAAGGAAAACTGCTTTTTTCTGGCCCCCCAAAGGAGTTAACCAAGCGCGTTGAAGGCCGTGTTTTTCAAATAGAAGTCCCTCTTAAATCCCGCCGGCGTGCCCTTAAAGAACTCTTGAGCCGCCCCGAAATTATCGATGGAACTCTTCAAGGAAGCAAAATCCGTCTCGTCGTTTCTTCTTCTTTTCATTCAGATTCAAAAGAGTCTCGCTTGTACCTTGCAGAACCCAGATTTGAGGATGCTTTTATTGACGTTCTTGGAGGCGGTCCTGGAGGAGAATCCCTATTGGCTGAAAAAATTTCCTTGAAAAAAGGAAGTGATATCTACCCCATTCAAGCGCAGCACCTTACCAAAAAATTTGGTCATTTTACGGCAGCGAGCGATATTTCTTTTACCATCCAACGGGGTGAGATTTTTGGACTCTTGGGCCCCAATGGAGCCGGGAAATCAACTATTTTCAAGATGCTGTGTGGTCTTTTGCAACCCACGGAAGGAAAGGCTCTTGTCTCAGGCTTTGACCTTAAAACAGCGCCTTCTGAAGCCCGTTCTCGCATTGGGTATATGGCCCAAAAATTTTCCCTCTATGGCGATTTAAGTGTTAAAGAAAATCTGGATTTTTTTTCGGGTGTTTACGGCCTTATAGGACAAATGCGGCAAACAAAAATGGCCGAGATGATTTCTATCTTTAATCTCTCGCCTTACCTCGAAAGTAATGCAGGCCTCCTGCCTCTTGGCTATAAGCAACGATTGGCTCTTGCTTGCGCTGTTATGCATGAACCCGATGTGCTATTTTTGGATGAACCGACCTCAGGCGTTGATCCCCTTACCCGTCGTGAGTTTTGGACCCATATTAACGGAATGGTAGAAAAGGGCGTGACAATTATGGTGACAACTCATTTTTTAGAGGAGGCTGAATATTGCGATCGTATTTCTCTTGTTTATCAAGGGATTAGTATAGCAACCGGGACTCCTGACAATCTTAAGGAAAGTGTCAAAACAGCAAAAATGCCAAACCCAACTCTTGAAGATGCTTTTATCACCCTTATTGAACATATCGATGCTCAGCAAGAGCAAAGGGAAAAAAGATGAAAAATTTTTCTTTTCGGCGCTTTTTTGCTTATCTCCAAAAAGAAAGAAAACAAATTTGGAGAGATCCAAGTACATTCCTGATCGCTTTCGTTCTTCCTCTTCTCATGATCTTTATTTTTGGATATGGGGTTTCATTGGACGCGGAAAATGTTCCTCTTGGACTTCTTCTTGAAGATACCTCTCCGACAGCACGTAGCCTTGAAAATGCTTTTCTCGGGACGCGTTATTTTAACGTCAAAACAAGTTATGATCGCTCAGCCCTTGAAAAGGACCTCACAGGGGGACGTCTTCGAGGAATTGTAACAATCCCCTCCCATTTTTCTCAAAATTTACTGCGAGGCGTTCCCGCCCCCTTACAAGTCCTTCTTGATGGGAGCGAGCCAAACACAGCTAAATTTGTTCTCAATTATGCTCAAGGCGTTGTCAGCAATTGGAATGTTCAGCAAATTATTGAGCGCAAGTCCTCTCTCATTCCCCCCATCGCCCCTGCCCCCCGAGTGTGGTTTAATGAAGAGCTTAAAAGTCGAGATGTCCTTCTTCCTGGATCCATTGCCATCATTATGTCTCTGATCGGGACCCTTCTCACAGCTCTTGTGGTGGCTCGTGAATGGGAACGGGGGACGATGGAGGCCATGATGTCGACTCCCATCCGTATTCATGAAATGTTGCTCGCCAAACTTGTGCCCTATTTTCTTCTTGGATTAGGATCTATGACCCTTTGCGTATTTCTTTCCGTTACATTGTTCGAAGTCCCTTTCCGAGGATCATATCTCGTGCTTTTCCTTTCAACATCTATCTTTTTATTGGCTGCTCTTGGGTTAGGATTATTAATTTCAACCTTAACCCGAAATCAATTCGTTGCGAGTCAAATTTCCATTTTGACGGGCTTTCTTCCCGCCTTTATTCTCTCGGGTTTTATCTTTGAAATTAACTCTATGCCTGCGATCATCCGCGCTATAACCTATCTTCTCCCTCCTCGCTATTTTGTTACCATTCTCCAAAGCAACTTCTTGAGTGGGGTCATTTGGGAATTGATTCTCCCTAATTGGTTAGCGATGTTTATCATTGCCTCTTTTTTCCTGGGACTTGCCGCACTCAACACGGTGAAGAGATTAGATTAAAATGAAAAATTTCATGGAGATCTATTTTCGCATTAAAGCCCTCATCATCAAGGAAATCCTTGCTGTCTGGCGAGATAAAAAAAGTCGACTTATGCTTATCGCTCCTCCGCTCATTCAGCTCATCATTCTCTCTCATGCCGCTACCTTAGATGTTAACAATATCTCTCTAGGAATTCATAACCAAGATAGCGGATGGTATAGTCATGAACTTATCCAACGAATCAAAGGTTCTCCTTATTTTCGTCATGTTTATGAATTCAAAACACCCAAGGATGTGCAGCGCGCTATTGATATCCAGGACGTCATCGTATCGCTTCAGTTCCAGCAAGATTTTTCTCGTCGCATTGCAGCGGGTCAACCCGCTCCACTCCAAATTGTTTTAGATGGCCGCAAGTCGAATGCATCTCAAATCGTTATGGGGTATCTCAACCTTATTCTTCAAAATTTTAATATAGATATCCTGAATTATCAGGGTGTGGACCTGCCTGAGTCCATTGACATTGAATTTCGGTCTTTCTTTAACCCCAACATTGACTACATTTATTTTACCGTCCCCTCCCTTGTAGCTATTCTCAGTATGCTTCTGGCCCTTACGGTAACAGCCCTGTCCGTTTCACGAGAGCGAGAAAATGGGACCTTTGATCAATTGCTTGTTTCCCCCCTTCAGCCCTGGCAAATTCTTATTGGGAAAATGACTCCTGCGATGATCATTAGCCTTTGTGAGAGCACACTTCTTATGATTTTAGCCCTTGTTTTTTTTGATGTTCCTTTTAAGGGATCTCTCTTCCTCCTTTATAGTAGCATGATTGTTTTTTTACTTTCAATTGTGGGAATTGGCCTTTTCATTTCATCTATCTCTCATACGCAACAACAATCCATCTTAGGCACTTTTGTTTTTATGACACCCACCATGCTTCTATCAGGGTATGCAACCCCTATTGAAAACATGCCAACCTGGCTTCAACCTTTTACAAATCTCCTACCTATCAAATATTTTTTTATTATTATTAAAGGTATTTTTTTAAAGAATATGCCAGCCTCAGAAGTTTTCATGCATACGTGGCCTATGGCTTTGATCGCTCTTTTTACCCTCTCCCTTGCGGGTTGGATGTTCAAAAAGCGGTTGGAGTAGAGGCCCTTAATGATTTGCGTGAGTACCCGCATTATTTAAAGATTGAATGGAAAATTTCAATCCAAGCCCCTGCAATATCGTTCCAATGGTATCAAGTGCGGGGTTTCCGTGACTTGAAAGAGCTCGGTAAAGATTTTGATCTATGCATCATTTACGAATGTAGCCTAATGCATATAGGCGAAGAGCGCTAGCGAGCCCCCCCTTCCGGGATTCATCAATAGTTTTAATAAGTTGACTTAGGGAAATGCCTTGAATGCTGGCAGATTCTTCTAAAACATCCCAAAAATCTTTTTCAAGAGAAACACTTGTTTTATGCCCATGGAGGGTCACAGATCGTTTATAAAATCGAGTTTTCTCAGAGGGTGAAGTCACCTCTTTCCTACCATTTCTTCAGGTCTCATCCACTCTTCATAGTGTTCTTTCGTCAAGTAACCAAGATCAAGAGCGGCTTCTAAAAGAGTTTTCTTCTCCTTATGAGCTTTTTTGGCAATTTCAGCTGCCTTATCATATCCAATATGAGGATTTAAAGCCGTAACCAGCATGAGAGAATTATGCAAAAGCTCTTTAATATGGGCTTCATTCGCAACAATCCCGATTACGGTTTTCTCTGTAAAGCTTAAGATCGCATCTGCCAACAAACGGATGGATTGGATAATGTTATAAATCATAACAGGCTTGAAGACATTTAATTCCAATTGACCATTGGATCCTGCAATACTGACAGTTACATGGTTTCCCATGACTTGGGCCGCCACCATGGTAAGAGCTTCACATTGAGTTGGATTGACCTTCCCAGGCATAATGGATGAGCCGGGTTCGTTTTCTGGCAAGAGAAGCTCTTCAAGGCCACAACGGGGACCTGATCCTAAAAGGCGGATATCATTTCCAATTTTCATCAATGAAACAGCAAGAACATTGAGGGCTCCTGACACTTCTACCATCGTATCTTCAGAAGCAAGGGCTTCAAATTTATTTTCCGCAGTTACAAAAGGAAGCCCTGTAAATTCTGCTATTTTCTTGGCAAACGCTTCCGCAAATTTAGGATGGGCATTAAGGCCCGTCCCAACGGCCGTTCCCCCCTGAGCCAGTTCATAAAGATGAGGAAACGTATTTTTAACACGAGTGATTCCCATCTTAATTTGAGTTGCATATCCTGAAAATTCTTGCCCCAATGTCAGCGGGGTTGCATCCTGTAAGTGAGTTCGTCCAATTTTAATAATGTCTTTAAAGGCAACTTCTTTATCCTTCAAAGCCTTGTGAAGGCCTTCAAGGGCTGGCAGAAGACGGCGGTGAATTTCAAGAGATGCGGCAATATGCATAACCGTTGGGAATGTATCATTTGAAGATTGCCCTAAGTTAACATGATTATTAGGATGGATAGGGTCTTTAGATCCTAGTTTTCCTCCTAAAAATTCAATCGCTCTATTTGCGATGACTTCATTTGCATTCATATTGGTTTGGGTTCCAGAACCCGTTTGCCACACCACAAGAGGAAAGTGCTGATCAAGCTTTCCGCTTTCAACTTCTTCCGCAGCAGCTACAATGGCTTTCCCAAGAGTGGGGTCCAGCTCTCCCAATTCCATATTCACAAGAGCGGCTACTTTTTTTTGGAAGCCTAAGGCGCGGATAATAGGTAAAGGCATGATTTCAATCCCAATCCGGAAATTCTGGCGAGAGCGCTCGGTCTGAGCTCCCCAATACTTATCCGCTGGGACGGCAATAACGCCAAAGCTATCCGTTTCGTCGCGCATTGAAGGTTGCGAGTTCATGAAACACTCTCCATTGCTGTTAGGGGTCTCTTTAGAGTATTTATGACATATGTTGATTTTAAAACCAATGCAATGCGCATTCAAAGAAGCTGAAAAAGCGTTCTCTCAGGAAGAAGTGCCTGTGGGCGCGGTCATTGTGGATACTCAATCCGCGAAAATTATAGCGTCTGCCCATAATGAAATGGTCCAACGGAAGGACCCCACAGCTCATGCTGAACTTTTAGCAATCCAACAAGCTTGTCTGAAAACAGGAAAAGGTCGCCTCGAAGATTGCGATATTTATGTCACGCTTGAGCCTTGTCCGATGTGTGCTCAAGCCATGAGTTTTGCGCGTTTTAGGCGTATTTATTTTGGAGCTTATGATCCTAAAGGAGGGGGGGTCGACCATGGTGCACAAATTTTTAATGCCTCTTCTTGCCACCATATTCCTGAAATCATTGGGGGAGTTGAGGAACAAAAATGTGGTCAAATTTTAATAGATTTCTTTAAAAAGAAACGCTGATGGTAAATTCCTTAACCTTACTCCAAATTTATTTTACATTTTTGGAGGATGATTAAAAAAAAATTTCGCCCTTCAAAAATAAGAAGCTTTAAAATATTTTTGAAAAGGTACGTGGCGGATGGTGATTGATTTGGTAAGATAAATAAAAAAGAGAGCGTGTTTAGCACTCTGGGCTTCAGCAGGAAAGCACAAAAATGAATCCGTTTCGGCGAGGTTATAATAGAATCGTGGGGTTGACAGGACTTGCGCTGATTCTTATTGCCTTGGGAATTGAGTATTTTCAATATCATCGCAATCAACAACTTGTTTTAATAGATCTCAAAAATCGTTTAGATGAACATGCTTCTAATGTGAACTTAAGAGCTCGGACAATTCAAGGATATGTCAATGGTCTTAAAACAGCAGCCGAAACCAATCTCTTTTACATCAAAAACTTTGGAATTACCTCTCCTTTATTTCCCCATATTGTAAATAATTTTGATAATAAATCATATTACTTAGATTTACAAAATTTAAAAATAGATAAAGTGATTCTAGGCAATCTCATAGGTTTTGGGTCTGTTGATGAGTTTTCAGAAAATTTAAGAATTGAACTTAATATGGCTCTTTTGCTCAACTCTTATTTTGAGATGGCTTTAAAAAATAATCGAGGTTCCGTATGGGTTTATTATACATCAAAAAATCACTTCCAAAATCTTTACCCTTGGGTTCCCTTAGCTTCTATTTCTTATCATAGGGCGGTTGAAAACAAATTTTTCTTCCAAGGCGCAACACCTAAAGTAAATCCTGATCGACTCAATTTTTGGACGCCAGCTTATCAAGATGGAGCCAATTACAGAAGCCGTTATCAGAAAGGAATTCTCATAACTAATTCTTCTCCTATTTATAATAAAAATGAATTTCTGGGAAGCGTTTCTTTGGATCTTAGTCTTACAGAGCTCAATCGGCTCATGAAACGTTTTGACTCTCTTCCAGGATCTCTTCTTCTCATCAATAAAGAACATCAAGTTTTGGCAACGAATGGTATTGATACCACCTTTCTATCTTCTGAGAAAATTCTAAAACTTGAGCAGTTTTTAGATTCAGACCTTATTCAAAAAATCGATCAAGAGATTAAGACTCCTTCAGAATGGTTCTATTTTAATAAATCTTCAATAATTTATGTAAGAAACTTGCACGAGGCTCCTTGGTTTATCGTCTATGTTAGCTCAAATTCTGAGCTCTTTATGAAAGCTTTCTTAGAAGCCCTGGAAGATATTTTTATCATCACGATCACTCTTATTTTTGTGGTTGGAGTAGGGTATCTTATGGTCATTCGTGATTTTATTGCTCCCGCTCAAAAGCTTGTGGATCACATTCGAAAAGAAAATCGAGGAGTGAAAAGTATTCCTCATAATATTCCTTCAAGATGGCGTCCTTGGTTTAATATCGTTTCTCGGATTTTTTCGGAAAATAGAACTTTTATGACAGATCTAGAAAATCGGGTAAAGCTTCGAACCAAACAATTGCAACAAAAAAACTATCAGCTTGAAAAAACCTTAACTGATCTTAAAAAAGCTCAAAATCAAATCATTGTTCAAGAAAAATTGGCTAGCCTGGGAGCTCTAACCGCAGGCATTGCTCATGAAATTAAAAATCCCCTCAACTTTATTATTAATTTTTCTGATCTTTCTCTTGAATTTCTTCAGGAATTAAAAGAAAAAATTTCTAATGAAAATGAGCTTTTCTCACAGATCGAACAAAGCATGATCAAAATACGGGAGCATGCGGAAAGGGCGGACTCCATTGTTAAAAGTATGCTCGCTCATGCTCGTGGGAGTACGAATGAAATCACAACCTTTAATCTTAATAAACTTTTAGATGAAGCTATCGAACTGGCTTATATTGGTTTTCAAGGCAAAACCAACAACTTTACGACTAAAATCATCAAGGATTTTGATCAAAACATCGAAACCATTCAAGGTATAGAACAAGATCTTGTACGGGTCTTTTTGAATATTGTTAATAATGCTTGTTTTGCCATGTATGAAAAACAAAAAAAACGAGGTAATAATTATAACCCTGAACTTCTTGTAAAAACGGAAGATAAGGGGGAGACGATTGAAATTAGCTTTAAAGACAACGGCTCAGGAATAAAACAAGAGCTCCTCAAAAAAATATTTAATCCTTTCTTTACAACCAAAGACTCCGGAACCGGAACAGGCCTAGGCCTTTCTTTAAGTTATGACATTGTGACGCATCAACATCATGGGCACCTTACGGTAAAAAGCAAAATCGGGGATTATTCAATATTTATCATAATGTTACCAAAAAATATATGAGGGTCTCATGAATAACGAAGAAATAGCTTACGATGTCGTAATCGTAGGCGCTGGACCGGCGGGGTTAGGAGCTGCAATTCGCCTTAAACAACTCGATGCCACATTAAAGATTTGTATTCTTGAAAAGGGGGCAAAAGTTGGAAGCCATCTTCTCTCAGGCGCTATCATTGAACCTCGTGCTTTGAGTGAACTTTTTCCAGATTGGCAAAAACGAGGGGCCCCCTTAACAATCCCTGTGACGGAAGATAAATTTTTCTTCCTTACCGCGTCTGCGGCCTTTCGGCTTCCAACCCCTCCTCAAATGCGCAACAAAGGGAATTATATAGCAAGCTTAGGAGCTATCTGCCAATGGTTAGCACAAGAGGCTGAAGCTGTAGGAGTTGAGATTTACCCTGGCTTTGCAGCGTCTTCATGTCTTTTTGATGAGAGAGGGCACGTCATTGGTATTCAAACGGGTCCTCAAGGTCTTGATCGAAAGGGAGCCCCCACTTCTCATTTTGAGCCGGGGGTAAAAATTTTTGGGAAAATGACACTCTTAGCTGAAGGATGTCGTGGGTCCTTAACTCAAGATATGATAAGGAGGTTCCACTTGGATGAAACATCTGATCCTCAAACCTATGGCTTAGGAATAAAAGAAATTTGGGAAATCGATCCTACCAAAAGTAAACCTGGTCAAGTTTCCCATACCATTGGCTGGCCTATGGCGTCCCAGACCTTTGGAGGGTCGTTTGTCTATCACTTTCACGAAAATCAAATTTTAATTGGGTTTGTTGTAGGCTTGGATTATCAAAATCCGTACTTAAGTCCCTTTGAGGAATTCCAAAGATTTAAAACCCACCCTTCCATTCGCTCTCTTTTAGAAGGCGGTCGGTGCTTATCCTATGGGGCAAGAGCTCTCAATGAGGGGGGATATCAATCTATCCCTAAACTTGAATTTCCAGGAGGTTCCTTGATTGGGTGTGCGGCAGGATTTCTCAATGTAGCGAAAATCAAAGGTTCTCATACCGCCCTTAAATCAGGAATGGTGGCTGCTGAAGCTCTTTATGATCATCTTATCAAAGGAAATGCTTATTCCTATCAAAAACGTCTTGAAAAAAGCTGGGTATATGAAGAGCTTTATAAAGTTCGTAATATTCGACCCGGATTTCACAAGGGACTTTGGTCAGGTCTCCTCAATGCGGCTTTTGAAACTTATATGACACGAGGAAAAAGCCCTTGGACTCTCCGAAATCATGCGGATTATAAACAACTAAAACCCGCAGATCAATTTACTCCTATTTCTTATCCTAAACCGGATGGACAAATTACTTTTGACCGCCTCACTTCCCTTTCTCTTTCTAATATTTGGTATGATGAAAACCAACCTAATCATTTACTTCTCAAAGATCCTCAAAAAGCTATCTTCATTAATGATGCCGTGTATGGTTTTCCCGAGGGTCGTTATTGTCCAGCTCAAGTCTATGAACTTGTTGAAGGAAATGCAGAACTCCGCCTACAAATTAACGCAGCGAACTGTATTCATTGTAAAGCATGCGACATTAAAGATCCCACTCAAAACATAACGTGGATTCCTCCTGAAGGCGGTTCCGGCCCCAATTATGTCAATATGTGATGCGATTAAACCTTCATGTTAGTCTTCATAAATTCAGCGAATTTTTTGGGTGATATAGGACGACTTAAGTAGAATCCTTGAATTTCATCACAATTGTTTTCTTGTAGCTTTAAAAGCTGTTCTTTTGTTTCCACACCTTCTGCAATCACTTTCATACTTAAACTATGTCCTAATGAGACAATTGCTTTGACAATAGATAAATCATCATTTTTTGTTTCAAGCTCACTAATAAAAGACTGGTCAATTTTAAGACAATTAACGGGAAATTGCCGTAAATAATTCAAACTTGAGTAACCTGTTCCAAAATCATCAATAGACATTTTAATCCCTAGCTCTTTAAATTGTGTAAGTAGTTTAATGAATTCTAGGGGATTTGACATGGCGAGTGATTCTGTTAGTTCTAATTCTAAGAACTGGGGTTCTAAGCCAGTTTCATCTAAAATTTCCTTAATCGTTTTAAAAAGATCTTTTTCTTTGCATTGACGAGCCGACAAATTAACAGAAATACAGAGAGGGGAAAAACCTTCGTCTTGCCAAGCTTTATTTTGCGCACAAGCTGTTTTAAGAACCCATTCTCCAAGAGGAATAATGAGTCCTGTATCTTCTGCTATAGGAATAAATTCATTTGGCAGTATAATCCCGCCTGCAGGATGTTGCCATCTTACTAACGCTTCGATTCCAATAAGAAGGTTTGTTTTTAGATCAAGTTTCGGTTGATACTCGAGAATAAATTCATTGTTGACCAAGGCATGTCTTAAGCCATTCTCTATCTCCAAGCGCTTTCTGACCTGGGTGTGCATTTCTCCTGTATAAAATTGGAATGTATTTTTTCCTTTTTCTTTGGCTTGATACATAGCAGTATCCGCATTTTTGAGAAGAGTTTCAGAATCCCTTCCATTTTCAGGGAAAAAACTGAAGCCTATACTGCAGGTCACATTGACTTCGTGTTTATTAATTTTATAAGGTTGAGCCACGGATTCTAAAACTCTTTCAAGCAAATTAATAACATGATTAATATTCTCTATGCCGGGTAGAATAATAACAAATTCATCTCCCCCAATTCTGGCTAACGTATCTGAAGCTCGCAAAAGAGTTTTAAATCGAAGAGCTACTTTTTTAAGCAACTTATCGCCTATTGAATGTCCTAAAGCGTCATTAATGAATTTAAAAGAATCGAGATCAATAAATATTACTATTACTTTCAGATGATCACGTTTGGCTATAACGATAGCTTGATTAAGCCTATCTAAAAGAAGATTGCGATTGGGTAAACCCGTTAGAACATCATGTGTAGCCTGGTGTACCAGTTTTTTTTCAGATATTTTTTTTTGGCTGATATCATTAAAGACAATAACAGCGCCAAGATTTTCATTCTCAGCCCCACGAATTTGTTGCCCATCAACTAAAAGAGTGTGCTTCTGACCTCTTCGATCTTTCGCTATGACTTCCACATCTCTTATGACCTCCCCTTTTAAGGCTCGGTAGAGGGGGTTCTCCTCAACCTTAAGTTTTTTACGAAAATCTGCTTTAAAAAGGGGTAAACCTAATATCCACTCATCGACTCCCATTTTATCATTAATCATATCCCCATACATTTTATCTACAGGATGATTAAATAAAGTTAATCTTCCATGAACATCGCATGCAATCACTCCACCATGCATATTGTTTAATATAGCTTCTAGAAAAGTATTTTTATTTTTTTTCAAGTCTATAAAATATTTGAATGTTGACAATATTAGCGCAATTATCATTATGATCATCACAACAGTTGCAATGAAAATTGCCAAAATTGTTGGATCAAGGGGAGATGTGGAACTCATCGTTGAGGCAGGCGTAAAGACGGCAGAAAACATCCCCGTATAATGCATACCCACAATGGCGCATCCCGCAATAAGGGCACTTATCAATTTCAAACTCACTCGTTTGCCAAAGGCTTCTACATCACTTTGAACGGCTAGCCAAAGTGCCGCTGTGGCAGCTACCATTGCAATGATGATAGAAAGACAGAATAATCCAAGTTGATAGTGAATGATGACATCATTCATCCCCCTCATGCCCGTATAATGCATCGTTGCAATTGCAATTCCTAAGACAATTCCACTTAATAAATAATGCCTTACTTTTGGTTTTTTAATTGTAAATAGAATCAAGGCAATCGTCGCTGTTACAATGGCCACGATCATGGATAAGCCTGTCCAAAACACATCATAGGACATTTGCATCGGCATAATAAAGGCAAGCATGCCGATAAAATGCATTGACCATATACCTGCTCCCATTCCAAAAGCTCCACCCAGGAGCCACAACACTCGAAAGACAAGAGTCATTGGCTTACGAAGATGGGAACTCATATCAAAAGCCACGTAAGAAGCGATTGTGGCAATAGAAAATGAGAGTAAAACTAAAAAAGGGTCATACCCACCGTACATAATGTTTGCAGGGATTGGCCCGACAAGGAAAAAATGAGAATACCATTCCATGGACGGTCTCCTAATACTTTTATAGTATCAGGAAAATATTAATAATTTATTATATAATTTTGAAAACATAGATGTTTATATTTATTTCAAATTACGCTATCCAGTAACCCTCTTTACCATTGAGAAGAATATGAGGAACATTTGGGTCTTCTTCAAGTTTTTGCCGCAAACGATAAATGTGCGTTTCAAGGGTATGAGTCTCTGCGTCAGGATGATAGTCCCAAATTTCTTTTAAAAGTCTGTCTTTTGAAAGGTCTTGCCCTTTGTTTTGATGGAAAAAGCGTAAAAGCTGACATTCTTTTTCCGTAAGGCGCTGTAACTCTTGAGTTTTAAGATTTTTAAGAATCTTTTCTCTTAAATCTAAAGAAAAATGAGCAAAGGTGATTTCTTGGCTATAGGGCAAATTCTCCAAAAATGAGAGAAGTTCAAGAAACTTGAGGGGTCTTGAGAGGGATAAAAAGTTTAAAGAGGGAAGAGAACTGCTCCTTTGATGGGGAGGGGTAAACAAAATCCCATCGCATTCATTTTCATCTCCCTTTATACAAATGCCGGCTTGCGGTAAAAGGTCCTCAAGAGCTTCTCGTAAAATCGTTTCGTGAATGGGAAGATATATTTGTAACATCGCCTACTGTGGCACGTGTGTCACATGCCCTCTAAAAATAATTTCAAGTTCAAGTTTACCATTGAGACCGTTTAGATCAAGTGTCTTTTATAGCGATGTGTTTCATCTTCCTTATGATGATTAAAATGTATATGATTGTATTAACAAGCCCCACACCTGGAGGAAAACAATGATTCGCTACCTTCTTGGCTCAACGGCTCTTTTGAGTGCTGTGATGTTTAATGTATCTGCCCATGCGGCAGAAGCAAAGCCAACCCCAATGTTGGCCGTTCCCCAACTTAAAATTTCTGGTCAAACTTCTTTTAACTCGCTTTTCTTTAGAAACAAGAGAATTTTTCAAGCTGGAGAAGACGGAAATCCTGCATGTAGTCGTAAGAAGTTTGGTCGTGGACAACTTTTTACCGTTGATAACTCGAAATTAAAATTTAACGTGGAGGGGAAAACCGATCCGGGAATGGAGTATGGTCTTATTTTTGTTCTCGATGGCAACGTAGACGCGGGTAAGACCCTCCGCGAAAATTACCTCTACTTCGGAGGAACATGGGGCAAAACTTATGCGGGTGATACATATGGTGTCGAGCACACCATGGGGTTTGGGGGTTTTAGCGAATGGGGGGGTACAGGATTTCTTGATGGGGGCGTTATTGATCGTGTTGTGAACTTTACAACGGGTGCACCTCATTCCGTTGATCTCGTGGGAGATACGAGTCGTGATACAAAGCTGACTTATTTCACGCCTCGGTGGAAAGGGATTCAAATCGGAGTTTCTTATACGCCACGGACAGAGCATAGAGGGCAACAGATCATTGAAGCGCGTAGAAGTGTTGCGAATCCCAAAGAGCCTTTTGATACGGATAGTATTGCCAGTGGTGTGAACTTTATCCATAAATTTGCAAGCGGTTTTGAGATGGGTTTGTCTGCAACATCGGTCTTTGGTAAAACGCATTCGGAATTTCAGGGAGCTCTCCCGCGGAAAAACGTAGCTTCTTATGCTTTTGGAGGATCTTTCTCCTATGCAGGCATTGGGTTTGGAGCTGAATATGGCAACAATAATCGTTCTCATGCCTTTAAAGAAGGGGGCAACAAATCAAATGCGGGCCAATGGCTTGACTTTGGGCTTTCTTACAAATGGAGTCCTTCTACAAAGCTAAGTGCTGGGTATTACTACGGATGGAGAAAGGCATTGGGAGGGGGGGTAACAACGCCCTTGTTTAAAAAGAAAGCAAGAACAAATGGTGTAACAGCAGCAGTTGATCAAAAATTAGCACCAGGTTTGGGTGTTTACTTTGAATATGCTAACCTCCAAATGAGAAATCCTGCAGCAACTGCAGAAGCAGCTCGGGTTAATGAAGTGCTTAGACCTTGTAAAAACTTTACAGGACCCGTTAAGAGTAATCATGCCAACGTCTTTATTATAGGCTCACGACTCGTTTTCTAAGACAATGAAAAATAAAGATAAAAAGGGGAGAGCTTCCCTCCCCTTTTTATCCCCTTGACGCCCCTCTCATCAAAGCGCATATCATAAAAAAATATACGAGTGAAAGGTGAAGTATGATGTTAAGACGTTTCTCGGTCTTATTTTTGGCGTTGAGTCTTTTTGGGTGTTCTTCTGAATATACGAAAGAAGAAATTGAAACGTCCCATCCGGATGATCTGCGAAACAAGGGGATGGGGAAATTTCTAGGAGAGGATACCCTCCATTTTGGCGGACCCAAAAAACGTGAAGCAGAAGATACAGGCTTGGGCGTTAATAGTCATTTGTGGCGGGCAACTCTTGATACAATTTCATTCCTACCCATTTCTTCTGCTGATCCTTTTGGAGGAGTCATCATTACGGAATGGTATTCACCTCCTCAAAGCCCTCAAGAGCGGCTAAAAATGAACATCTTTATTCTTGATCGGCAGCTCCGTTCAGATGGGATTAAAGTTAGTATTTTTCGTCAAGAACGGGATAAGGCTGGCCAATGGATTGACAAATCTGTTGACCCTCAAACTATCATAGATTTAGAAAATACGATCTTGGCGAGGGCTCGTCACTTCCGTACCAAAACGACAAAACCATAGAGAACCTTATGAGCACACGGTACAATTTTCGTGACAATGAAGCCAAATGGCAGAAGGCGTGGGATCAAGCTCTCGTCTATCAGACAAAGGAAAAAGCGCCTAAATATTACGTCTTAGAGATGCTTCCCTATCCTTCTGGTCGCCTTCATATGGGTCATGTTCGTAATTATACCTTTGGAGATGTGATTGCAAGATACAAGCGTGCCCTAGGATATTCTGTTCTCCACCCCATGGGATGGGATGCGTTTGGGCTTCCTGCTGAAAATGCGGCTATTCAACATGGAGTTCATCCTAAGGCATGGACTCTTGAGAATGTTCACTTTATGAAAGAAGAAATCCGGTCTTTAGGAATGTCCTATGATTGGAGTCGAGAGATTTTAACTTGCTCTCCGGAATATTATTGCCATGAACAAAAAATATTTTTAGATTTTTTAAAACAAGGTATTGCTTACCGAAAAGAATCCTTCGTGAATTGGGATCCTGTCGAAGGAACGGTTTTAGCTAACGAACAAGTTATTGATGGAAAAGGGTGGCGTTCTGGAGCCCCCGTCGAACGGCGTAGACTTTCCCAATGGTTTTTAAAGATTACAGATTATGCCCAAGAATTACTGGATGATCTTGACCATTTAGGCCATTGGCCAGAGCAAGTCAAAATCATGCAAATTAATTGGATCGGTCGTTCAGAAGGAGCTCGTATTCGTTTTCCTCTCATTGAGAAAGAAGAAGTTCTAGAGGCCTTTACGACACGCCCCGACACCATTTTTGGAGCCTCTTTCATTGGCATTTCACCGGACCACCCGTTTATTGAAGATCTTGCAAAAGGAGTGCCCGCTCTTCAAACTTTTATTGCCGAATGTCGCGCTTTAGGCACTAGTCAGAAAGATCTTGAGACTGCCGAAAAGAAAGGCTTTAATACGGGACTGACCGTTCAACATCCCTTTTTGAAAAATCACACGCTCCCCCTTTACATTGCCAACTTTGTCCTTATGGATTACGGCACAGGTGTCATTTTTGGATGCCCTGCCCATGACGCGCGTGATTATGAATTTGCCGTAAAATATAAGATTCCTATCCTTCCTGTAATCAAAGGGCCCCCTGATGAGCTTCTTCCCTATGAGGGTGAGGGGGTTCTTATAAATTCAGATTTCTTGAATGGCCTTTCAATTGAGGTAGCTCAGAAAGAGGTTATTCAGCACCTTATCTCCAAAAAACTGGGGGCCCCCGAAGTCAGTTACAAACTCCGAGATTGGGGTGTATCACGCCAACGTTATTGGGGAGCTCCCATCCCCATTATTCATTGTACTCATTGCGGAATTGTACCGGTTCCTGAGGACCAGCTACCTGTGAAATTACCCGAAGACGTCACCTTTGATCAACCCGGAAATCCTTTAGATTCACACCCCACCTGGAAATATGTTGATTGTCCAACCTGCGGACATCCTTCGGAGCGTGAAACAGATACATTCGATACCTTTATGGATTCGTCCTGGTATTTTGCTCGTTATTGTTCCCCTAACGCATCCCTTCCATTTGACAAGGAAAAGGCTGAATTTTGGATGCCTGTTGATCAATATATTGGTGGAATTGAACATGCTATTCTTCATCTTCTCTATTCTCGATTTTTCACAAAAGCTTTAAGAACATGCGGATATTGGACACTTTCTGAGCCTTTTAAAAATCTTCTTACCCAAGGGATGGTGTGCCATGAAACTTATCGAGATCAGGCAGGGGCTTGGCTGTATCCTCATGAGGTAGAAAAGCGTGACGGCCACCTTGTAAAACTTACAGACGGGACTTCTATCAAGGTTGGGCGTTCAGAAAAAATGAGTAAATCAAAACGCAATGTCGTCCCTGCTGCTAAAATTGTGGAAGAGTATGGAGCAGACACAGCCCGGCTTTTCATGCTTTCTGACAGCCCGCCTGAGCGAGATTTTGAATGGACAGAAGCTGGGATTGAAGGAAGCTGGCGCTATATAAATAAAGTGTGGCGTCTCGTGACCTCTCGTTTATTTGATTTGAAAACAGTAAACGCGAAGGAGGTCCCTCTTGACTTTACGGGTAAAGCCTTAGAAATTCGTAAACTCACCCACAAGACAATTTTTCATATAACACAAGACATTGAGCGATTTCATTATAATCGCTATGTAGCTCGTTTAAGAGAGCTTACAAATGCTATTGAAGATTTTATTCCATCCGAAGCTTCTGACTTTTGGGTTCTTCATGAAGCCCTCCACACGCTTATTCTTCTTCTCTCTCCTGCTCTTCCTCATCTCGCTGAAGCTTTGTGGGCAGAGCTTGGCCATCCTCCTTTCATTCTTAATCACCCTTGGCCAAAAGCTGATCCTGCGTTTTTAAAAGAAGAAAAACTAACGCTTGCGATTCAAGTCAATGGAAAACTGCGAGGGACCCTTGTCGTCTCTCCTGATTTAGAAGCAGAAGAAGCTAAAGTGCTTATTTTGGACTTGCCCTTCATTAAGGCTCAGGTTCAAGATAAGGAAGTAAAGAAATTTATCTACATCCCAGGAAAAATTGCAAATGTGGTTTTATAAGTTCCTCACCCCTTTAAGTCTCTGTTTTTTCCTCACAGCGTGTGGTTTTCGCCCTCTCTATACGCCCCATCAAGGAAGATCGGATATAGCCTATCCTATTAAAATAGCTACGATCTCAAATCGGGAAGGACAAATCTTAAGAAATTATCTTATAGATTTGCTCACACCAGAAGGAACACCCCCCCACCCACGCTACGTTCTTGAAATTATCCTCACAGATACGATTCGTAGTACGGGAGTGCGCAAAGATGAAACCACAACCCGGAGTGAAGCCATCTTAAGCGCTGCTCTCACTTTGAAAGATGCAAAAACAAATGCTGTGGTTTATAGGCATACAGCAAAAGCTATTAACTCTTTTTCACTCTTAACTCAAAATTATTATGCTGATCTTGTTGCAGAAGAGTATGCAAAGAAAGAAGCCACCCGCCTTTTAGCTGAAAAAATTATGCTTCTTCTAACAACTTACATAGATACCCATGAATGAAAATTAACTTTCCTTCCCTTTTTCAAACCCCCCTTCATAAGTATAATATTTTTTTTATATTTGGGAATGAAGCCATTGTTTTTGAAAGGGCTATTGCATTTTTACAAAAAAAACTTTCTTCTCCTCTTCACATTCAAACAGAAAAAGATTTATTAACAAATTCCTTCTCTCAACCGTCTCTTTTCGAGGATAAAGGGGAGGCACCCTCTCTGACACTTATTTCTCACGTGACGGATAAAGTGTTAAAAGCTCTGGATCAGATGAAAAACGGTTTCTTTATTTTGACTTCTGAAAAAGCTCGCGCCCAGTCCAAACTTGTTACCCATTTCAGCCAATCCTCCACCTCCCTTGCTATTGCAGCTTATGCTTCTCTTCTGACGACGTCAGAATTTGAGTTTCTCGTAGAGGGAATGAATCTGCCTGTATCTTTTAAGAACCTCCTCTTTAAGGCGTATCAAAACGATTATAGGGGGCTTTTAAGCGTCCTGGAAAAAATTAAACTGTATGGTGATGTCCCTGAAGACCAATACGGATCTTTTTTGGAGGCTTCTGCTTCATCTTCTGATGAGCTTACTCCCCTCATTCACGCCTTACTTTCAAGGGATAGAGAAGTAACTCTCACCTATTTATATGCAACCACTTTTGATCTTATCCCGTTGCTTAGAAGCCTAAGCCGTTCCTTTCAAATACTTTTTGAGCTCATGCCTTTTAAAGGATCCTCAAAACCTATTTCTTGGCAAACCCTCTCATCGCCTGTTTTTTTTAAAGATCAGCCCCTTTATCAAACAGCCCTTTCTCGATGGCGATGTGAAGAAACTCAAGTCGTTTTAGAAACCTTGCTAAGCCTTGAAAAAGAGATCAAGTATTCATCCTATGCTTCACCACAGGTAAGCCAAACGCTTTTACAATTTTTAAGCCCTTAAACAGCACCGGTCTACATCAGCTTAAATTTCTCTAAAAATTGACGCACCGTCTCAGCCGGAGAAAGGCCTTCTACATCTACCTTATAATTCAATTCCGTCATTGCTTTCTCGGTGATAAGGCCAAAAAGAGGGGCTAAGGCTTGACGGATTTCAGGGTGAGATGTAAGGCTTGCTTCTCTTATAACAGGGGCCGCGTGATAGGGAGGATAAAACGCTTTGTCATCTTTCAAGGTGATCAGATTATGTTTTTGAAGTTTCCCATCCGTTGTAAAGGCTGCAAGAACATCAACCTTTTGATTTTCAATGGCAGAATACATAAGATTTGGGTCGACTTGAATTATTTCTTTAAACTTTAACCCGTAAATCTTGCCTAATCCTGGAAAGCCATCTGCGCGTTTTAAGAACTCGGGGGGCACAGCGATTTTTAAATACGAGGAGACGCGCGCAAGATCACTTAAAGAGCGTATGTGATGTTTTTGAGCAAAATCCTTTTTGAGAGCAAGAGATTGAGAATTAGAAAATCCAAAAGGCTCAAGCCACAGAAGATTAAATTTTTCTTTATAAACTGATCTCACCTTTTGGAGAACATGCTCGCTCTTAACAGCTAGAGGTTCCTTTAAAACACTCATATAGGCTGTTCCCGAATATTCAGGATAGAGATCCACGTCTCCTTTTAACAGAGCTTGGTGGATAATATCTGTGGCCCCCAAATTAAATTTACGAATCACTTTCAGATGAGTTTTCGCTTCGATCAATTGAGCCATGAGTTCTGCTAAGATATATTGCTCTGTAAAATTTTTACTGGCTATGACAATAGACTCTGATTTGTTGTTTATATACTCTTTGAAAAAAAAACTTCCTGTCAAAAAAAGGAGGAGAAGGCAAGAAGCCCCTATAAAAATCTTTTTCATTCGTGGAGTTTTATACAACTTTGTTTTTCGATTATTGAGCCGAGTTTCCACTTGGGAAATCCCATAATCAAAGAAGAGAGCCAGGAGAGCTGTTGGAATAGCCCCCAATAAAATCAAAAAGGAATCATTAAGAGCAAGTCCTTGCGTAATAAAATCGCCGAGGCCTCCCGCTCCAATAAAAGCAGCAATGGTAGCAATGCCAACGGTCATGGCGGTTGCGACACGGATCCCAGAAATTATTATCGGGAGTGCGAGAGGAAGTTCAACCCACCATAATTTTTGAAAACTTGAAAATCCAAGTCCTTCCGCAGCTTCGTTGCATTCGGGAGGGACACTTTTTAATCCTGTATAGGTACTCCTTAAAATGGGGTAAAGAGCATAAAAGGTGAGGACGACAAGAGCGGGCGCATTTCCTAAGCCTAAAAAAGGGACGAGAAAAGCAAGCATTGCTAAACTGGGAATCGTTTGAGAAACGCTTCCTGCATTTAAGATAATATTTCGAAGAGGAGAAAGACGGGTAATGACGACTCCAAGAGGAATCGCAATTGCAGAAGCAAAAAAAAGAGCGAGAGCCGTAAGAGTGATGTGCTCAAGAGTTTTTTGTTGAAGAGAAGAGGCGTGCTCTCCTAAAAAATGAAAAAATTCACTGAAATCTCTCTCCCTGGTTTCTAAGACCCGCTTGAACGAGTTGTTTAACAAACGGCGTTTTTGGAGTCTCAAGTAATTGTTCTTTTGTCCCCATTTGTTCTATTTTTCCGTCCTTCATGACAGCTATTCGGTCCCCCATTTTAAAAGCTTCGGCAATGTCATGAGTCACAAGAATAAGTGTTTTGTTGAGCTCTTTTTTGAGGCTTAAGATTTCATCTTGTAATTCACATCGGGTAACCGCATCCAAAGCCCCAAAAGGTTCGTCCATGAGAAGACACGTTGAACACGTTGCAAGAGCTCGGGCAACTCCCACCCGCTGTTGTTCCCCGCCTGAGAGTTGGTCAGGATAACGATCAAGGTATATAGCGGGATTGAGATGCATGATTTCTAAAAGTTCACACGCTTTTTTTTGACGAAAAGAGGGAGATTTTTTATCGAGATAGAGAACAATTTCAATATTTTCCTTCACGGTCATATGAGGGAAGAGACCCATTTTTTGAAAAACATATCCAAAAAACCTATGCCGTAGTTCTCTTAGATTATAACTCTCTATGTTCTTACCCTTGATAAGAATGGATCCAGAAGTTGGTTTTTCTAGGCCATTGAGCATTTTAAGGAATGTTGTCTTCCCACTCCCTGATGATCCAATAAGAACAAGACCTTCCCCCTTCTCAATAGTAAGAGAGATGTCGCTAACACTTAGTTTATCAGCTTCAGCATAGGATTTCGATACATTCTTTAATTCAATGAGAGTATTTTTAGGCAGGAAAAAATTCCTTCCATTCTTTTTTATTCTTATTTTAAATAATGCATCCATAAAATGTTTGCGTCAAGTTTTGTGTTGACGACGCGATTCGTGGGGCTAATGC